>JBGQAL010000210.1:0-3622 GCA_041494285.1 Methanotrichaceae archaeon | reverse complement strand
CACCAGAAGTCAGTTTTTTCGCGTCTTGTGGCTCAGCCATCCTTGCCCTCTGCTGCCTTCTTGTCAGCTTCGATCTTCGCTGTCTGGATCTTGAACCAGTTCATCACCTCGTCGCAGAGGGCATCGACATCTAGTGAGCCGTCGTCGTGAATTAATGCTGTTGGATCGATGACGACACCAATGAGTTTTTTTCCTTTATACATCGCCTCATTTTTCGCCATATCACTCATGATGGACATGTTTCTTTTCCTCTCTATTCTTCTTCAGGGTTCGCTAGGCTGACCTTTAGCCGCACCAAGCTCCCTGTCTCTATTTTCAATGCTTTCCTCAGCGGTAGCGGTAGCTGCAGTCTTCCTCTCGAATCGACTTCAGCAATGGCGATCTCTTCTCTATCCGTTGTTGCCATACATACATGCATATAGTGGGATGGTTTAAATACATTCTCCCTTTGATTGGATGACATTAAATACTATACCCGCCTATAGGGTATACTAGGTGATGACAATGATAGAGAAAAAAGTTGACGGCGTGAAGGAAACGCGCACTGTAATGAATCCAGGCGATGAGTCCGGTAAGAAGTATACCGTCGAATGGGCAGGCGGCGGAAATGGTCCGGTATTCCCAGAGGACAAACCGAAAAAAGGAGATGATGCAAAATGTCCACAAGAGCACAGCTAGGCTTCTACAAGTCAAAAGAATCCGGCATCGAGGACTGGAAAGCCCTCCTCTATAGTGACGGCTACCCATAAGAGATCTTGCCATCCATCGTACCTTTTTTTTGGCGAAGATTTTCGGTAATCTTCACCCACGACCCAAATCGAATAGGTGCTAACGGCTGGCATAAGCTTTTTTGATACGCAATGCAAATAATTTGCTATGTCTGACTCAGACGATGCGAGAGTTGCATGGGGCAGGAAGGAAGAGGGCGATGAACTTTTCGAGAAGGGAGATTTCGAAGGAGCCATCGAGTGCTATAGCAAAGCTCTTGAACTGTTTTCACGAGATCCCGATCTCTGGAACATAAAGGGTCTGGCCCTGAGTGAGCTGAAGAGATATGATGAAGCTATCAAATCATATGATGCTGCTCTCGAACACAATCCCAGGGAGACTGTTGTCTGGAACAACAAAGGAGTAGCTCTTGATAACGCAGGCAAGCATATCGAGGCTATTCGATGTTTTGACATGGTCATAGATATCGATCCTCATGACGCAGGTGCTTGGTGTAATAAGGGCGTATCTTTTGGCTTACTAGGGTGGCTTGAAGAAGCTGTTGAGTGTTTCGAGACTGCTATTGACATCAACTCTAACCACGCAAGTTCTTGGTACAACAAGGGCATAACTCTCGTGAAGCTTAAACGTGATAACGAGACTGGCGATGCATTAGACAGGGCTAGGGAATTGGGCTTCGACAAGTGTTAGCTCGGGAGAGAATAGAAAGATGCAACCAAGCGCCTTTGATGTAGTACCTAAACGCAAAAGCATCAATGTATTCAAGGTCGGCAAGCTTTGGCTCTTTAAGTATTTCTTCGACAACAAGGAGATCTTTGAGGCATTACTGGACCATTACAACAAGGATCTGTACCGGTTCGAGTTCAAATCCACCGGCGCGAGAAACAACGCCCTCAAGCTCCTGGAGCGGAACGACTTCGACTACGATCTGGTGGAGGACCTGAAGAGCTACGTGGTCAAGCTGCCCAAGTTCGCCAAGTATGCACAGATCCTGAAGAACTCCGTAGCTACCAAGGAGACAGCAACCGAGCGACTATTCCTGATGAAAGACCTGGCAGCTGTCGAGGATGCCGTGAGACTCGGCGCTCAAATAGTAGATGGTGAGATATCCTTCTGACAGAGGATAGAGACGTGCCGGGATATTCATTCCCGTAAGTCACATCCTCCTCGTCCAGCACCTTAACAGTGGTTTGTCTTATTATAATCCCTCCCTCTTTATAGATATATTAGTCTTATATAAATATTTTCTTTAAAAGCAGAATATCATAACTCTCGGCACATCCAATACTCGAATGCATCTTTCACTGATCTTTATGCTCGAAATTCTGCAAGATTCTTGTAAAAATGACCTATAATTAATACAAGGAATGAGGAGTGTGCGGACGATCAAACTTCCGTGAAACTTCGCTAAAGCTTCGCTTGTGGCGTGCGCGGTTGACCTTGAGCAGCAAGAAGGATTGCTACTACTACTACTACTACTACACCTCCTCGGAGGGCTGCACATGCAAGGCAGGCACGTATGGTAGGATCTGCAGGCACATGAAGACCTTGGAGGAGCACGACAGGAACCTATACAAGATGCCTGCCAGTTACGGGCGCATGGTCAGGATGGCCAGAGAAGAGGCTGAATCTGAGCCTCTGTAGCTGATCCACAAAGGCGGGTTCAGGCCAGTTTGTCCAGAGGCGGCTTAACGCCATGATCAAGCAGATTGTGGACTTCTCCTGGGAGGAAGAGCGCAGTGCTGCTATTATCGAGGTCTTCATAATGGCCAACGATTCAAAACAGCATATCGAGGCTATCAAGGCCCTGGTTAAAGACGGCGCTATCATTCAATCTGTGGATGACGATACTATCCGGGCAACCTTACAAAGGCAGCAACCAGGACAAGCTCCTTGAGCTGATCGAGTACGTATGGAGCTTTACTGGTCAGGAAGTAGAAAAAGAGGCCAGGCCATGCACGGAATAGGCAGGCAGAAAGCCATGAGATCCACAGGAACGTTCCTCTGGGTTGCACGCAGATGGAGATTGGATTTCAATCACCCAAAACTATTTTAGCTCAAATACTGAAGCAAGATAAGGAAGGGTGTTCATTTGAGGAGCATCGGAAAGCTAAGGATCTGAGGGTCTAAAAACTAAAAGAAGTATAATAGGATAAAAGGAGACACGAAAATGAAATTGGTTGGAGCAATATTAGTGGTGCTTTTGTGCATTGGTGGTTTTGCACAAGGAATAAATTGGATAGGATCTTGGAATGCCAAAGATATTCCTCAGATTGGTCCATCTGCGGGAAAACAATCAGACATTTGCATAAAGTTCGAAATGAAAGACAACAAGATAACCGGATTGATTGCTTCAGGTACTTGCCCATGTCTGGACGCAACTTATACTATATCTGATGTTAATGCCGGGGACAATAATCTGCATGGCCAATTCGAAGTTTCTGGAGAGCATGGTTCTATCTATTTGACGGCTACCGACACAGGCGGTTTCACGGGTTGGTTGGCATATGATGATCCAAGCTTGGGACGTGTAGATTTGAAGGAAGGTACCAAATATTAAGAGTAAATTAGACTGCATCAGATTAGTCGCAGTTCATCTTTTTTCTACGGAGATATATGCTGCTAGGCCGATTGCTAGGGAAGCTAAAGATCTGGCGCTAGATGCTTTTTTGTGCTCAAAAACCTTATGTGTACTTTCTATCCTAAACTCCGCCATCTTTATTAACCAAAGGCGCACTAAGAATAGTTAATTTCCCAAATCAGCCCCAATTAAGGGTCCGATAGGTAATAGGTCATGGTTAAGAGTAGTAACCATGCCGATTTATAAGCTTGATTTTCTTATCGATGTCTGAAGACATTATAGTTTCGTATAGTTATTAATTGCCCCGGAGTT
>JBGQAL010000058.1:0-14667 GCA_041494285.1 Methanotrichaceae archaeon | reverse complement strand
TCCCTAGACCTGTTATGATGTCACCACGAGTTACGATTCCAACAAGCTTGCCGTTCTCGACGACGGGCAATCGGTTGATCCTGTGCCTGGTCATAATCGATGCCGCTTCCTCGATGGAGTCGGCTGGTCCAACAGTACGCACGTCCCTGTGCATGACCTCCAAGACCTTCTTCTTGGAGATATCCTCAACGCTTGAGTGAAGCTTCTCCCATTTCAGCAGGTCCCTGAAGGGCACCTCAAGGATCTCGAGGGGACTGGGCAGCCAGAGCTGCCCCTCCTCCTTTCCGGAGAGCAGCCGCAGTACATCAGACTCTGATATTACCCCCACCAGCCGGTCTCCATCCAGTACTGGCATGCCGCTGATATTTTTTCTTTTCATCTTTCTAGCGGCTTCGCTGACTGTGTCCTCAGTCTGGCAGGTCACAGGCTTTGAGTTCATCACATCTCTGACAAGCATTTCAATCCCTCAATCTAAGGCGCAAGTCCTGGGAACCACAATCCAGCGGTCTCCTCAAAACCTGACATCAAGTTCATGTTCTGGATGGCCTGGCCTGATGCCCCCTTGACCAGGTTATCTATGACCGACAGGACCACCAGGCGGTCAGTTCCCTTCTCCGCCTCAAAGCTTATGTCGCAGAAGTTGGAGCCCCGAACCGAGCTCATCTTGGGAGCACCTTCGATCATCCTGATGAAGTGGGCGTTTTTGTAGAACTCCCTGTAAATCTCGGCCACAGCGGCCTTGTCCTGGATGGTGTCCACAGCGTCCTCTTTTGCGAAGACGTGGGCAGTGGTCAGGATCCCTCGAACCGACGGTACCACGTGGGGCGTGAAGCTGACCTTTATGTCCTTGGAAAGCTTGGTCAGCTCCTGCCTGATCTCAGGCGCATGACGGTGAGTTGTCAGCTTGTAGGGGATCACGTTCTCGGCCATGTTGGGGTAGTGGCTGGTCTCCGTAGGCTCGGCTCCTGCACCGGAGATCCCGGATTTGGAGTCAAAGACTACTCTGTCCACCAGGCCCGCTTTTGCCAGGGGAGCGACCGCCAGGGTAGCCCCTGTAGGATAACATCCTGGGTTGCCGACCAGATTAGCATGAGCCACCTCAGGATGAAGCTCGCATAGACCGAAGACTGCATCCCTGGGAGCACGGTGCTTTGTGCCATAAGTCTTTTCGAAGACATCCACAGGCAGACGGTAGTCGGAGCTCAGGTCTACTACACTTGTGCCTGCATCAAGAAGCCCTGGCACCCAGTCCATGGCTGTTCCGTGGGGCACGGCGGTGAAGACCACGTCGCACCTCTCAGCGACCTCTTTTGCCGATAGTGCCTCGAAGGAGAGTGAATAGATCCCGCGAATGTGCGGGTGCACAGAAGCCAACGGCTTTCCTGCAAGCTTTCTTGAAGTTACGCACACGACCTTTGCCAGAGGGTGACCCGCTAGAAGGCGCAGCAGCTCTCCACCTGTATAACCTGAGCCGCCGACTATTCCTACATCTATCATACGAAAGATACCACGACTTAATGATATAAATTGGCCTCGGCCTAGACGCCACATAGCATGATGCTCAAGTCAACCAGCCTTTCGGCTGCCTGTAAAAGGCGCTCCCGCTCCTCCAGGCGCGCGAGCCAACGTTCAGGGATCCAGGATGTACCATAGAACGCTCCCGCCAAGGCGCCAGCCATTGAGGCTATTGAGTCGGTATCTCCGCCGCCGTTAGCAGCGTGGATCAGCGCCTCCTCCGGATCGAACCGGATGAAGCAATAGAAGGCGGCTGGAACCGTCTCGAAGACTTCCGGAGAGTTACCAATTGCCGAAAGGGCATCAGCCGGATCGAGGTCGATCAGGGACCCGGACCATAAGAGCCGATCGGCGAACTCTTTGTCAGCCCGGCTTGAAAGATCGGAGGCTATCTTTAAGATCGTCTGCTTAGAAATGCCCATGAGACAAAGGGCTACGCCTGAAGCAATGGCAATCGATCCGGCCCTGGCAGCTGGGCCACAGTGGGTGCAGATGGATTGAAGATCGGCATAGCTGCTGACTAGGCTGAGGTCGCGGTGGTAAAGAAGACCGATGGGCGCTGCCCTCATGGCAGATCCGCACGTAGGCATACGTAGGCCGGATTCTTGCCACGGCGTGCCTGACAGCATCTGTTCGACTGAAGACCTGGTGGTGAACCCCACGCCCCTGTTCAACCGTTCATCCAGTGCCCAGGCGCTCCCCCACTCCATGAGCTTATCCGCGAAACGGTCGCCCGAGAAGCCTGAAGCCTCGATCATGGACTCGGCCAGGATCAGTGTCTCTTCAGTATCGTCCGTGTACTGGCCGGCTAGAAGTCCTGTGTGAAAGTGGCCCTCCGGAGCTGGCATCATGTCCCGGACTGGGCCGAACTTGGTTCGGATCTCCTTTGCGGTGTAGCCCTCGGTGGGCATTCCCAAGGCGTCGCCTGCCGCTAAACCAAGAAAACAACCCTTGAACCGATCAAGCATATCGGGAGCCATAAAAGAGATAGACCGGGCTGGGACTAATAACCGTTTTCCCAACAAAATTGTTATTGCCGATCGACTCCAAGGCGGGATTGTGGATTCCTATCGGAAAGCCTGGGAAAGGGACTATAAAAGCCGCGGCCGTCTCTGGGGTGGTGGTCTTTCGTCCCTGCCGGATTTACCTTCGGGCTCCAGGGTGCTGGAGCTTGGCTGCGGCAATGGCAAGACCCTTTCCGCAATGCTCCGCTATCCCTGGACCATAACTGCTCTTGATGTCTCGGCCGGAGCAGTCATGCTGGGTCGCATTGCGGCGCCGGAGAGGGCTGATTTCCTTGTAGCTGACGCATGCCTTCTGCCTTTCCGCGATCTGGCTTTCGATGCCGTATTTGCCTTTCATGTGGTGGGCCACGTGCATCATGCCGACCGTGAAACGATGGCCTCCGAGGTAACCAGGGTGCTCAAGCATGAAGGAATGCTCTTCTTCCGCGACTTCGGCGTGGAAGACATGCGGGCAGGTATGGGAGAGGAGATAGAGCATGGCACATTCATGCGAGGTCAAGGAGTTATAACCCACTATTTTACCGAAGATGAGGCAGAAAGTCTCTTTAGTCAGATGAAGACTGCCACTATCCTAACTCATAAATGGAAGATGAGGGTTCTGGGCAAAGATCTTCTTCGCGCCGAGGTTGAGGCGGTCTTCCAAAAGGTCTTCTGAGGTCGAGGAGTCAGCTAAGGTCAGGGAAATCGAATTGCTCCGGCACGAAGTTAGAGGCCCTGGCCTCGTAGAGGTCCAGCTCGAAGATGGAGTATTCTATATCCGTTTCATTCTCGTTGGTCTGGAAGACTAAAGAAGGGTTGTAACGGTAGTAGCCTAGAACGCTGCGGAACTTTCTTGCCTGTGCATCCCATAGATTGCCCACGGTAAAGTAGAGGCCGTAGCTACCGTCCTCTATTTTGTCGATCTTGTAGGAGTCTTTGGAGCGGATGTAAACGGCTAGGATGGGCTTCACCTTGCTGTCGGTCAGCACTGCTACGGTGTCCATGGTCCAGTTGTTGTGTATCATGAGTTCACCGTAGCCGTTCCTGGCAAAGTCCTTGATGAGGGTCCCGGTCTCTGGACGAAAAGTTGGCTGCGATACTGACGTCGAACATAAGATGAAAAGCACCAATGCGATGAACAGAATGGGACGTGCCAAGGCAACGGTTTCCGGGAAAAGGTGGCTCCAAGATGAAGAGAATCGCGACGACACAGAAATGATCACGGAAGGCAACTCCAATGGCCGTACAACATGCCTCGCTGAGATATCGCCGTTACTTGAAAGATCGCGTGTTAGCCCCATCAACCATTGAAATCTACTTAAATAGAGTTAAGCTTTTTCTTTTCTTGAAGAGCCTCGGTAGCACGCCATCCTTTGAAGGAACCATTGAACCCTAAGAAAATCCACCGGGGGGGGTTAGATAAGCTGCAGGCGTCCTCTCTGATGAATATGACGCTAATCTTCTTTAATGTAGACTACTACTATCACTTGGCTGGGCGCGGTCTCACCCCCGACATCCTTTAAAGGCCATCCCGTCCAATCCTTTTAAAAACATTCAATAAAATCAAAAGCCTTCGGTGCAATTATTAGGTTGCTTACTGTAATGAATATATTCATCTTTGAAGTCCGTGGCGTGCTTATTGGATCCTTCGCGAGGTGCATCAGGTGCCATAGTTTTAAGCCCCAATGATAACTCAATGAAAACATATACATATAAGTTATTCACCATTAATAATGGAGGTTATCGAGGCTATGGATACGATGACTATTAGTATCCTAATTTTTTGGGGACTGGCATTTTGGATAATCTCAGGACTAAAAGGAATAGTCAGAAGCTGAAGGTGACGTAGCACAACGTCTGGAGGAGTTATGGCTGATGAGAAGGTTCAGGTATTCGCACCAGGCAGCGTTTATCCCCGTTTCGTAGGGGTCGCAATACTATTTGTAATTGTTATCCTGGCGCTGCGGGTTCTGGGTTATTGGTAAGTGAAACGAGAGTAGAGATCAAACAAGATATTCGAACCGTAGCGGAGCATACGAATCTTACAAGATAGCTGTAGCAACTGGTTGGATTTCTTATAAACCAAGGAGCAATATGCCCGAAGAAGAGCAACCAAAGAAGATAGATCCATTCGAGATCGGGATCTACGCAATAGAAGTTGCAACAATAGCGGCAATAGTTTACGCGATGATTGCGTTTCCAATGTGGTTGAAACCATCCGCCGTTTAGATAGCTTATATTGCGCTATCCCGAACTTGCCGTGGAAGGAATCTGGAATCGAGCATGGGCTAGATACTGGGAGGAGCTAGAAATACGATTCCAATTCTCTAGCTCCGCCCAACTAAACTGCTCCTTCTCCTCTAGATGATCAACTCGTTATATCCCACACTTTGAGACTGTCAAAGCCTATGGTGACGTTTCCTTCTGTGATCGTTTCGACCCACAAGCCTACGTCTCCCGAGACTGGTTTGCTGTCTATGTAATCTCCTAGCTTAGCTCCATTGGTGTAGAATGCAAGATTCTCTCCATGAGAAACAACTTCGATGTTGTTAGTCGCATTTCCGGTGTTGATAGCACTTGATCTCGTCCAATTTACGGGGACGACCCAGGCGTTGTTCTCTCTTTTTGCATAACTATAGAACCCATCGCCGGATATCAAGAACAAAGAGTAGTTTCCTGCGTTCTTCCATCGTGTTACGACTCCATAATCGTTATCCTCAGGCCCCATTTCTTGAGTTGCGTTTACACTCAGGACGAAATCGGTGAAGTTTTTTCCGGCAAAGCCCCATGCGTTATAACTTTTCCGAATAATGCCTATATGATATCTTCCATTCTTGAAATACCTAGTCATGTTAGCTTCTGAACTCACCGGGAAGTTGCTTATTTTTCTGAATCCAAGGCTGTCTGAATAGAGTAGTTTACCAGTTTGCGGCTGGCTGACCGATTGCGTGATCAGTTTAATGCTTCCTTCCTTCGGAGCGTTACTGGCCTGTGCGAGCGACGCCTGAATACAGAAAAACAGTACCGAAATCGTCAAAAGGATTACCAGGCCTGGATGATAATTTATCTTCTTCATTTACAATCACCTTTCACCAACTAAATCAGAATCGACTGGCTGTGGAGTAAGTGAAGGTACGCCGCCAACCCATCGATAATACATACTTGTCCGGAATCTATTTCAACCTTTCTTTGAAAGTCTGAATCATACACGTCCTTACATGTCGATATGATCAGGCTATTCATACCTAACTATCAAAATTTATGGATAAATTCTGCAAAACCAAATAGTAGTTCGGTCAAAATAGAAAATGAGGACATGCAAGGTATGAACGCAGATGATAGCGATCTCTTGGAGTTGAACATGGCCCCCTTGTGGTGGTTACCACTTTAGCCTTCAACTCTATTTTGGAATATCCTTCGGCCTGCAGTACCAAAACTGTCCATAGGAACTATAAGGCATTATTTTTTTTATATCATACAAAAGAAATCTAAATTGTTCAAGCCAATTAACCGATCAACACTTTTCCGTGTCGGTCGATCTTGCCCTCTGAGATTCTGGTGGAGCTGATTCTGATGTTGTCCTGAGCAAGTCGGTACTCTATTAGCGATATTTCTATGGGATTATGGCCCTTTTCCGTTCTGAGCTTGTTTATCCTCTCGGCCACGGGCTCGGTCTCGGGGGAGACGACGATGTAGTCGAAGTCATCGTAGATTGCAGATCCGCACAGGTCGTACAGCTTCTCCACCTTGTAGTTCCGTGCACCGAACTCTCTTTGTATGCAGGCTTTTAAGTTCTTGAGCCTGATCTCGTAATCATGAACCGAGCGGGTCCGGTGATCCCTGGCCATTTCATCCGATGTAAGGGCGATCACAACGGTGTCACCTCTGCCAAGCTCGAAAGCTCTCCTCAGCAACGACAGATGCCCGTCGTGAAGGGGATCAAAGGTGCCACCTACTGCAACTCTGGCCATACGGCTCTCGGAGATGAGATGTCTATATAAGTATCTGGCGGCATCCACTTTCATCGATTTTTGTGAATTTCCAGCACCTTAGCCACGATCTTTCTAGAGCTGCACAGGTCGCAGGAGTCCTGGGTTGTGACTCTGACCACCTTTGGGTGAAGGTCTAGCCTTGCCATTTCCTCTTCCAATGTGGCAGGATTGAAGTGCTGATCGAAGCCAAGGGTTATTATGTCAGGCCGAAGCTGCTCTATGGGCCGAAAGAGGTCTTTTTCATCCCCTAGAATAGCTTGATCTACGACTTTTAACGCCTGGACCATTTTAAGCCTCTGGTCCTCGGGAACGATGGGCTTGGGCTTGTGCTTGACGTTGACATCCCTGGCCACGATCACCACCAGCTCGTCACCTAGTTTCTTGGATCTCTCCAGGTAGAGAAGGTGGCCGGGGTGAAGGAGGTCAAAGGTGCCAGTGGCCAGAACGCGAGTCAAAGATCTCTCTCCTCCTCCAGACCAGATTCATCGAAATCCTTGTCCTCGAACTCGATATCTACTACAGGCAGCTCTCTCCTCTGGCCCAGCGAATCGTAGCAGGCCCAGCTCGATTCATCGAATGGCGGGCCGACGATTATGTGATAGTCCCCTGTCCTTGAGAAGAAGGCGAGATCCTCCTTAGAAGGTCTGATGTCTGAGGATGGATGGCTATGAGCAGATCCGACCACCTGCATGTTGGGCAGCATATAGAGCCGGATCAAGGCGCTCATTCTAGAAGACTCCGTGCCGGGCAGTATGAGCACTTCCGTGATTATCTCGTTATCGGCCTGAAACAATCCCGCGAACTCATCCGGCATGGATGACCTGGAGGCCTCAAGGATGAAATCCAGAGTGTCCTTGGCTATCCCTTGAACGTGTTTCTTTTTCATGATAACAGAGCCCTTAGATGAATGCAGTCTCCAGCAACTATCCGCTTGATCTCCCCGGGTTCTCCAGCTAGCTCAATTCCGAGAACCCCATCCTCCGAAAGGCATACTGCCTGACCCTCAAGGTCGCCATCCGAGGAAGTGACGCGCACACGACGGCCAAGAGTGACAGATCGGTCTCGCCACTCCATATATGTATCTCGCGATCCCATTTGTTTGTAGGCCTTCTCTATCTCCATCAACAGTGTCTGTATTAATTTGGTTCTGGAAACCTGGCTGCCTGTTTCCCTGGAAAGGGACGTGGCGTTCCAGTTGCCTGGATAATTATTCACATCAATGTTTGCATTTATTCCTACGCCCACCACGACATACTCAAGGCGGTCTGTCTCAGCGCTGACTTCCATCAGAATGCCACATAGCTTTCGATCGTTGACAAGAAGATCGTTAGGCCATTTTATGCCCGCTTTTATGCCGTACAGGCGGAACAAAGCTCTGGCGATGGCAACGCTCACTGCCATGTTGATCCGATAAGCTTGAGCCAAGGGTATCTCCGGCTTCAAGACTAGGCTCATCCAGATTCCGCCTGAAGGCGAATGCCACGGTCTGGATAGTCTTCCTTTGCCGTTGGTCTGAACCTCTGCCAGAACCACGGTACCATTCCCACAATTGGCGGCAATCTGCCTGGCAGTCTCGTTTGTGGATCTCACTTCTCGGAAGTAACGCAGGTCCTTTCCAACGAAATCCGTCTCCAGGCATTTTAGAATCATCACTGGGTCAAGTACATCCTGGTTTGCACCCAGGCGATAGCCTTTGTTTGTTGAGGACTCGATCTTGTAGCCCTTTGTGCGCAATGCTTGGACCTGTTTCCAGACGGCGGCTCTGGAAACACCGAGTTCCGATGCTATCTCCTCTCCTGACACCCATGATCCAGATTTAAGGTAACTCAACAAGTCTGATCCCAATCTACACCTTCCCATTGGACTTTTGTTGTGTCATGTATGTACCCACGGCAGCGGAGATGGCGGCAACTTTCCTGGTGTCTGCACCAAGAGCGGAGGCCAAGGATTTCCCTTTTTCGTAATCCTCTTTGGCAACCTCCTTTACCTTCTCCAGGATGTTCTCTTCTTTGATGAAGTTGGTATTGATGTCGCCACTCCTGAACCTCGCATTCCTCATTACAGCCTTGTGGAATACTAGGTTGGTATGCACGCCCACGATTATGTACTCAAAGAGGGCTCTTTCCATGCGGGCTATGGCCTCCGTTCTGTCTTTACCGTGGGCCACCAATTTAGAGATCAGGGAATCGTAGAAAGGCGGTATCACATAACCGTTGTAAACTCCGCTGTCCACTCTTATCCCAGGGCCGCCAGGACTCCTATACCTGCTGATCCTTCCCGGCGACGGGATGAAGTCGTTCAGAGGGTCCTCGGCGTTTATCCTGCACTCAATTGCCCAGCCTCTTATGGTCATGTCGTTCTGGGAGTAGTTCAATGGCTCCCCTGAAGCAATCATGATCTGTTCTTTTGCCAGGTCCACCCCAGTGACCATCTCTGTTATGGGGTGCTCAACTTGGAGCCTGGTGTTCATCTCCAGGAAATAGAAGTCTCCTCGGGAGTACATGAACTCGACCGTTCCCGCACTCACGTAGCCTATTGCCTTGGCAGCCTGTACGGCGATGGAGCCCATCCGCTCTCGGAGCTCTGGGGTCATTACCGGCGAGGGCGACTCCTCTATGAGCTTCTGGTGACGGCGCTGGATAGAACACTCTCTGTCAGAGACGTAGATTGTGTTGCCCAACTTGTCTGCGAGGATCTGGAACTCAATGTGTCTTGGCTCTGTCAGGTACTTCTCGATATAGATTGTATCGTCTCCAAAGGCGGAGCGAGCAATGGACTGGGCAGAGGCCAGCGCAGGCAGCAGCTCCTCCCTGCTTTGGACGATCTTCATGCCAATTCCGCCGCCTCCGGCCGCGGGCTTGAGAATGATGGGATAGCCTATGTTCTCCGCGATCTCTGTGGCCTCGTCCGGATCTGATATTCCCTCCTCTATGCCGGGGACTATGGGCACACCGGCCTTCTTCATTGTTTGGCGGGCTGTGATCTTCGATCCCATTGCGTCGATTGCACGGCTTGGCGGTCCTATGAAAACAATGCCGTTCTCCTCGCAGGCGCTAGCAAAGTGGGTGTTCTCCGACAGGAAGCCGTAGCCTGGGTGGATTGCCTCGGCCCCCGTCTCCAGGGCAGCCTTGATGATGTTGTCTATCTTCAGATAGCTCTGAGAGGAAGGAGACGGGCCAACATAAACCGCTTCGTCTGCGTACTTGGCGAACAGGGCGTTCTTGTCCGCCTCGGAATAGACGGCCACGGTGGAGATTCCCAGCTCCCTGCAGGCCCTCATGACCCTTATGGCGATCTCTCCACGGTTGGCGATCAGGATCTTGTTGAACATCCCCAGGCCAAAGGCTCTGCTAGGGTAAAAACCTTATTGGGCATCTTTTAAGTGTTTAGAATAATAGTAGGCAAAAAGTTATACGCTAAAGCGTAAATAATGGTGCTAAGGAAGGTCGTTATGAACGGGGGAAACGTTGCAATTCTCATCGGGGTTCTTATAGTCATCACCGGCATCGCCCTTGTCGGAGTACAGGTGATGGAGGGAAATGGCAAAGAGATGCAGAACCACAGCTTCAAGCTTATTGGTGCCGAGGCCGGCTCCACCAAGTTCCAGGTGGAGACGACTTTCCCTGGCTTGCTGGTGATTGCGCTGGGAATTTTGCTTCTCGTTGCAGGCGCAGTAATCTCGCGTTAGAGTTCTCTGCATAGTAAGAAAGCATGCGCGTCTTCATCTGCCATGCATGCTCTCAATACACAGTCACCCTCTTTACCCCTTCTATCTCCATCAGCAGTCTAACCAGGTCCCCAGGTATTTTGCCCTCTGTGATTATCGTTAGCTTGGGATCTTCAACAAAGTAAGGATCATCTGATACTGCCTGGCGAATGCTTAAACCGTGGCTAGCTACAGCACTTGCAACGTTGCCTAGAATCCCTGTCTTCGAGGCGTTCACCGGCGTAATCTCGATCACGCCCAAGCCTAGGACTGGCGCCACCTCTCCCAGGAAAGTCATGGACCGGACGTTCCTGAAGATCTTCCACAGATCTTCATCCTCTCGTATAGCCGTGGCGGTGGTGTCCACGACTCTTCTGTCCACGTCCAGTTCTTTGGCTATTTGGGCGTGGGGTATCTCAATACCCCCCGAGACAACACGGCCTTGCTCGTTGACCTGGAACCCTCTCTGCAGGATGAGCCGGATCACCTTCTCCTGAGCAGGAAAACGCCGGAACTTATCTAAAATCTCCCTCCACATGCAACCTCCAGAGGATCTAGACCTGAAAGTACAAAGTCCTTACTATGCCACTAAACAATCAACAACCGAAAAGAGACCCCGTGGGCGCTTTCCTGGAGCTTAAAGACAAACTCCAGAAAAATGCCACTATGCAAAATGGGAATGCATTTAAGTGAACATCACTTTTGGCGGCTCCCGAATCTCTTTCTTGGTCCGGAGGATGATGTCTTCGAGGTGACGCTGGGTGATCTTGCCGTTATCGATAATGGCCTGATGAAGGGCCACCTTCAGCACCTTCTCGGTGAGATCCCGACCAGAGAATCCCTCTGCCAGCCTAGCTATAGTTCCGAGATCCACACCGTCCAGCTCTAACGGCAGCGTTTCAGCATTCTTCTCCAGTATAATACGCCTCTCCTCTGCTGTGGGAAGCTTGAATTCTATCTCCTCCTCAAACCTAGAGCGGATTGAGCTGTCCAGGAACTCTATTTTGTTGGTGGCCGCAATAGTACAGACACCATTCCTCTTCTGGATGCCGTCCATCTCGGTGAGAAGGGAGTTGACAATCTCCGAGACATCACCGCGCAGATCCTGGTAATGTCTATCTAGGGCAATGGCGTCCAGCTCATCTATGAAGATTATGCACGGTGCGATCCCTTCAGCCCTTTCATAGAGGCTGTGGATCTGCTTGGCTCCTTCTCCGACGAACTCCCCTATCAGGGAAGTGGCCTTGACGGGCAAGAGTGGGACCTTTGTCTGAGCTGCTAGAGCTTTGGCGATCATGGTCTTACCTGTTCCAGAGACGCCGTAGAAGAGCACGTTCCTTGGGGCCCACTTTCCGAACTTCCCCGGATCTGCCAGGAATCTCTCAATGATCTTCACCTTCCTTTTCGCATTCTCCTGGCCCACTACGTCTTCGAAACTCACATCGTACTTTATCTTGGCTGCCTCGGCCTTCTGCTCGACGGTAATTATTGTCTCCGATCCCACCACTGAGAATCGCGGGTAGACCTGCACCACCTTAAAGGCGAAGTCGGGATAGAGCCTCCGGTCGAAGAGGTAACATCCGGGTTTCACAGCCTCACCGTACCACTGTTCCCTGGCGTAAAGCTCGAAGAGCTTGGGCTCTGAAACTACGGGATACTCCTGGAAAAGACTTTTAAGGGGATAACCCGCCGGTTTAAGTCGCAGATATTTTGCGCCTGTCGCTTTAGTTCTGTCCAGTTTTCCCCCATGCCCCTTCGTTCCGCTCTTCTGGATCGATCGCACATAAAATTGGTGATCATTAAGATAGTTAAATGTATTGGCGAGTTGGAGCTCTCCAAGATATGATCCCGATTTGATCCGATACTAATTAATACCACTTCTAACTAAGACAATTGACCGATGGAGGTCCTTTATGGGAGATAACGCTGTAGCTATCGTATTGATAATCGTATCGTTCCTGGTGTGTTTTATGCTGCCTATCTATGCATTGTCGGCCCTATTCATAAAATAGCTCCGGGGAATGATACATACCTTTTTTATTCAAAACTAGATCAGTCATCCAGGCAATTTTTGACTCTAGAAGCCAGCCAATGCCTGTCTGCAAGGTTTCGTTATGTGTTGATTGCAGGAACTCGAAATAATATTGATATTCGATTGATCCCGGAAAGGAAGAAGAATTCAACTCAAAAGTTTGAAATCAACATCATGGGAAACATTGTGCAGAGATTCGTCGATTTCGACACAACGCAGTTGATTCGGAGAAACTGAGAATGCTGTTGTTTGCTCATTTGGGCTTGACGCTAGCAGCAGGACGATTGGCAAGAAGGGCTGATCTGTCCTATTTGGCCCTAGGATCGATGCTTCCCGACATAATAGATAAGCCCCTGGGTTTGGTGATTTTTGGCACGCCCGCCATGGGAAGAACCGTTGCGCATACGTTTCTATTCTTGCTTATCATAACATTGCTGGCCATTTATTTCCATGATTTGAGGATAGCATCAATCTCGGGAGGGGTCTTGGCTCATCTCGTTCTGGACTTCATGTGGAGATCGCCTGTTACCCTATTCTGGCCGCTGTTGGGTAACTTTCCGGTGAATACGGAGACGGGTACTTTCGGTTATTTCCATCAGCTTTTGTTTGAGCTGCGTGATCCCTCTGTGCTAGTTCCAGAGGTGCTCGGACTGTCGTATCTGGTTTACTTTGCGTTTGAGCATAGGTCTATCATAGTCGTCGGACTAGGAAAGCTTGTCGAAGAACATATGACTTTAAGGGCCATATTTCTGATGCTTTCTCATTGATCTTGAGATATAAAATGCATTTTCATCCGTTAAATATTCTCGGCGAAGGGAGGAACCGGCTGAAGATAATAGCATATCCTCTTCAAGCGATCCCAAAGACCAATCTGCCAATGTTGTAAATGTGATCAAGTGAGTCACAAAGGGATGTATCGGACTCGACCATTATGCATCATGGTCGAGTCTAGTGTTCATGCTATCGTATAATGCTGAAAAGTGCTGGTCGGAAGCCGATAAAGGTAAGTCCAAGGAACACAACCGAAAGGTGTTCTGGTGTAGACGCATTGTACGGAAAGAATTGTCTGATCTAGTATATTAGTGCCTTTATTGCCGTTCGCATATGACCTAGGTTACAATGCTTCCCGAAACATATTCCTTTCCTCGGAGGGATGGATCGACCTGTAATGCCTATGAGTCAAAACCTCTATCGTTTCCCTGATGCAAGTCGTATCAATGAAGTGGGAAGCCGTGCACTTCTGGGTGGCAGAAAGTTCTCAAGAGTGCATCTACAAATGTATGGTGAAGCATTATGGATTCCGATAGACGACATTCATCGCCCAACTTAATTTCGTGGGAGGCTTAGAACCTCTTGACAAATCGTCTTCTCTAGCTGTTCTAGCTGGCTTAACTGCTTTTCCCATTTCTTAATTAGAATATATTTCTTTGTTCCAAATGCCATAATGACCATGCATATAACGGCTGTGATCGCAATGACGAATAGATTTATGTCAGCTACTCCTCCCTTTTCATGCGTTAAAATCGTGAAGGAAAGTGCGGCAAATCCTAACCCCATAGGCGCAACGACAAAGCAGGCGATCATAATAATAAGCACAGATCTTTTTCGGTTTTCTAATCCCTCTATTAATTCATAAGCCGAGTCTGTCAAGGTCTTTTCAGTCATGTCAAATCACTCGTTTAACCATTCGCTAGATTCGAAGAGTTCAGAATTTATCTTTCTGAACCACTCATATCTTTCCTTGCCTAGGGGCATAAGCTCGTACGTTATGACTGTTCGTTCTCCCCAAGCGTCCCTCTTTTCCTGGATATAACCGGCTTCCTTGAGCATATCAATGTACTTTTCTGCAGATGTTGTCTTTAGATTAGCGCATTGTATTACATGTGTCTTCAAAGCACGGCCTTTCGCTTGATTTCTCGCTATGCACTCAAGGATTCTAAGCACTATCTTAATAGCCGGTCTATATTTTGCCACATCAATCTATCCTATTACTGTTCAGTATTAAAAAATTGCCATACCTTTGGTCCTGCACGTTTGGAGTTATGTTCCACAACTATATCAACTTTAATCTGCAACAACAAGACCTAATTCATTCAATGTCTCGGTGCTAGATTTCGTATTTGTAAAAATTATACAACGATATATCATTAATGATGCGAACTAAAACGACAACATGAGATAGTAGTCTTGACCAACATATGGAAAGGGAAAATAACCATAATATGCTAAGTGGTTACATATTATCTTATCAAAGGCGATTGAGGGCTCGTCATTTAGGACCTAAACTCCGCCATCTTTATTAACCAAAGGCGCACTAAGAATAGTTAATTCCCCAAATCAGCCCCAATTAAGGGTCCGATAGGTAATAGGTCATGGTTAAGAGTAGTAACCATGCCGATTTATAAGCTTGATTTTCTT
>JBGQAL010000132.1:0-7786 GCA_041494285.1 Methanotrichaceae archaeon | reverse complement strand
TTTCCTGCTCCATTGGGACCAACCAGAGCGATCTTTTTGCCCTCTTCTACGATCGTGCTCAATCCTCGCAGAGCCTCCGGACCATCCGAGTAAGAGTATCGAATGTTCCTTGCTTCTAGAATGCTGGCCATGACAACCTCATATCAGCCTGAAATCCCTTGTTAAAAAGGCGATGGCGGCAATGGCCACCAAATAGCCGACCACGGCCAGTGCGCCATGCAGCATAACAGGCGTTCGTCTTTCAAATACATCCAACCTCCCATCGTAGCACCGGGAGTCCATGGCCACCATCAAGCGCTCCCCTTGCTCCCAGGCCCGAAGAAAGAGTACACCGGAGAGCATGGAGAAGGAGTTGAAGGAGCCCTTGAGATTAACGTGGCCCAGCCTCAAGGTCTGAGCGCTGTTGATCATCATCGCCTGGTCCATTAAGACGAAAATGTACCTGTAGATCAGCATGGATAGTTCCAATAGAACATCCGGCAGCCTTAGGGACTTCAGGATGGAGAAGATCTCGATCATGGGTGTGGTGAGAGCTATAAAGAAGAGAGAGCTAGTGCCTCCCAAGGTTCTCGACAGCATGAGCAGGGCAGTGTTAGCGCTCTCTCGTCCTATCCCCAGTCCTAGACCGAAGGCCTGAAAGGCGATTATTGGCTCACCTGAGCCGCTGACGAAGAGGATGGCCAAAGAGCTGAACAGGACGAATGTCAGGGGCACTATAAGCAGCTTGCAGTAGAGTCGACCTGGAATTTTAGCGAGGAAGACGCTAGTCGCGCTCATGGTCAATGCAGCGATCAATGGTGCCACAGGGGATGGAGAAAAGACACATAGAAGGATAGAGCCCAGGCCTAGCATGAGCTTGAGTCTTGGACTGACATCCCTCAAGGCGTTGGTCTGAGCATAATCGTCAAGAAGATCGTGCATGGGACGTCTCTATCTCACTCTCTAGTAGCCTTCTTTCTTTTTACGGAATCAAAGAAGTAGCCCAGGAGCAGGCCGCCAATTCCGGCTTGCAAGCTGAACAGAAGGCGCTCCTCTTCAGAGTTTGGATGCCAGAGCGAATCCATCCAGGGATGATAGGACCCTCCGGTCAAGCCTGACACAACCCCCCCAGCTTGATCGTCGCTACCGGTTAAACCCTGGACACCAGCGGAGGCGATGAAGGCTATAGCCCCGAACAATAGGCCAAGAACGATCATTAGGGTTAGCCTATTCACACTGAAACCTCTCGGAGTTTCTGTACTGCCTTTAGGGACACTACGTTCAGCCTCACTAAGACATCAGACCGGGAGTGGAGGATGTATTTGAACATGAGGGATGTCACGACCCCCTCGACAATGGCCAGGGGAATCTGAGTCACAGCGAAGATGGCCATAAATGCCTTGAAAGACGTTAAGACACCAGTAGCCGCCGGAAAGGCCAGAGCCAGTTGAAGGGCAGTGACCACATAGGTGGCCAGGTCGGCCAAGGCTGCTGCCAAGAACACAGCAAAATAAAGATTCAGGCCAGCCTTCGTGGCTCCCTTGTAGACGACGTATCCTGCCAGGGGACCGGCTATGCCCATGGAGAAGACGTTTGCACCAAGAGTAGTCAAGCCGCCATGAGCGAGGAAGAGCGCCTGGTAGACCAGAACTACAATCGTCAGAACCGATGTAATTCCAGGGCCGAACATGATGGAACCTAAGCCTGTGCCAGTGGGATGAGAGCAGCTTCCGCTTACAGATGGGAGCTTAAGCGATGAGAGGACGAAGACAAAGGCCCCTGAGACTGCCAGCAATGGCAGAGTCTCCCGGCGGGCTTTGACAAGCTTGCCCATGACGTGAACTCCATACGCCACCACCGGCAGTGAAAGCCCAAACCAGATCTCCCACCAGGGATGAGGCAGGAACCCCTCCATTATGTGCACGACAACACCAGAATTGAAGAGGAAATAATGCCATATAAAGTTATCTTGATTAGAGACCAAAAAAGTTTAATTGATTTTTCATGTGTTCCTTCTTCGTCACAACCGTTATGCTTAGACGAAGATTCTATCACGAAGCTATTGGAATCTAGACCTGGACATCTATCCTTCTGACAAGCTCTAAATTAGTCTGTCCTCATACCTGGCTGTGTAGGCGATGGCCTCGACTCCAGACCTACATGCGTCCTGTAGGGTTTTGCTGAACTCTGGATCCGTGTCCGAATTAGGCCTAAACACCCTGGCATCGTCTCTTTGAACAACGAAGATGACGACGCACCTATAACCCTATTTCAATGCTTCGATCATCTCCAACAGGTGACGCCTCCCGCGTGCCGTGGGCGCATCCGGGAACAGGCTACTTCGTTCTTGACCAGAGTGCAGCTCTTCACTTCCACAAAGCACCGCGGTTCCAGTAGGAATCGAACCTCCCGGAACCGAAGGCTGGTTCCGATCTGACAACGCTGTAACCCGGAAACTCCCGCAAGCTTCCGGCACAAAGAGCCTCCTCGATCAGAGCATTGGGAATCCTCGAGTCGATGGTAACGACCTTGCCTTTCAGACATACGCCGATAACGTCGAAGCCGGTTTTTCTGGAGCCGCCCGGGGCAGCACATCTCAGCAGGAGGCTATGGCCTGGGACCAGCCGCTCCTTGAGTCGGCCGGGGTTTGCCAAGAAACAATTGAGCAGTCTGCTATCCCGCTCTGCTATAACCGTAAACCTGCTGGTCCGCTCAAGAAAAACTAGCCCAGATGAGATCGCCAACTATTCGCATCCACTATCGGCCTGCTTTAAGAGGTGTTAAATATGCTACACGTCTAAAAAGAAATACCTTGACCCAGATATTCACAGTCTCAGAGCTGACCGAAAGGATAAAAGAGCGCCTGGATTCGGACCTCCGGTTGCACGACCTGTGGGCCCGAGGGGAGCTGTCCAATGTAGTGAACCACCGCTCAGGCCACAGGTACTTCACCCTCAAAGACAAGGATTCCCAGCTCTCATGCGCCCTATTTCGGAACTATGGTTTGCGTCTTGGTTTCGAGCTGAGGGATGGCCAGAACGTTCAAGTCTTCGGAGACGTGGAGGTTTACCGTCCAAGAGGGCAGGTACAACTGGTAGTTCGAGGAATCAGGCTCGACTCCGGCCTGGGACTTCAGCACCAGGAGCTGGAGAGGCTCAAGCAAAAGCTTGCGGCAGAGGGCCTTTTCGACGCCGAGCGTAAGAGGTCCCTGCCCAAGTACCCGTCCAGAATCGGCATAGTGACATCTCCGGACGGAGCAGCCCTCAGGGATGTGCTCAGCATCATTGGCTCCTATCCTGTCAGGATTATACTGTCTCCGGCACAGGTCCAGGGCGACGGAGCACCGGAGAGCATATCATTGGCCGTAAAGTCCCTCCAGGGCAAGGCTGACGTTGTCATAGTCTGCCGAGGAGGCGGATCGGCTGAGGATCTGTGGTCTTTCAATCACGAAATCGTAGCCAGGGCTATCTTCGAATGCGACTCTCCGGTGATCTCGGCTATAGGCCACGAGACCGACATCACCATAGCAGATTTCGTCGCCGATGTGCGGGCACCAACTCCAACGGCGGCAGCGGAGATGGCAGTTCCTGATGTCGCAGAGCTGAAAAGTCATCTCGGCCTCGTCGAATCCAGGATGATCAGATCCATGTGGTCTAGTCTAGAGCGCAAACAAGAACGCCTGGAATACCTCCAGCGCAGCCTCTCTGCCCGGAGAATGTACGCCCTGCTCGCCGAGCACCGGCAGCGTCTGGACGACCTGGCTGAGCACCTGGAATCCGCCCAAAGGACCAGGATTGAGACTCTGAAAAACAGGCTTGCTCTAGCGCAGAGCAGCCTTGATTCGATAAGCCCGTTGGCTACTCTGTCCCGCGGATACTCCATCGCTCGATCCTCAGATGGACGACTGATCCTCAAGGCTTTAGATGCCGCACCAGGGGATGTCATAGAGCTAATCCTGGCAGATGGAAAGTTGACGTGCAAGGTATTAGAAAAGACGTGAGAAAGTGAAGAATTGGGGTGTGGTGTTATCTCGAAGGACGATCTGAATTTAGAGGAAGCGCTGGAGAACCTGGAGCAGATTGTGGGCAGGCTGGAGGATGGGAAGCTCTCGCTCGAGGAGAGCCTGGTTCTGTTTGAGCGCGGCATACGCTTGGTCAGGTTGTGCAGCTCCAGGCTTGAGAGCGCCGAGCAGAGGATCGAGAGCCTTACTGGAGAGCTTCCTGGGGATCTTTAGACAAGAAAGGACAAGGCTTAAATACAATGTACTTTTTTATACATTATAGTACTAAATCATACATCAAGCCGGTGATCCTTTGAGATGTCAGGTTGCTGATCAGATTCCCAAGATGGTGAAGTTCGGGAGGTATGGCGGACGATTTGTGCCCGAGACTCTCATCCAGCCGCTGACCGAGCTGGCAGAGGCTTACGAACGGTTGAGCAGAGATGTCGGGTTTATTGCCGAGCTCGACGGCATGCTGAAGCATTTTGCGGGAAGGGCTACCCCCCTGTACTACGCCAGAAATCTCAGCGAGAAGCTGGGCCGAAAAGTTTACCTGAAGCGCGAGGACCTGGTCCACGGCGGTGCTCACAAGCTAAACAACACCTTAGGCCAGGCCCTGGTGGCAAAGCGCATGGGCAAGACCAGGCTGATAGCCGAGACCGGAGCAGGACAGCACGGTGTGGCCACAGCAATTGTTGGCGCTAACTTGGGGTTCGAGACCCAAGTGTACATGGGGGAGGTGGACATCGAGCGTCAGAAGATGAACGTCTACCGCATGGAGCTGATGGGGGCGGAGGTCACGCCAGTCAAGTCCGGCTCCCGAACCCTCAAGGATGCCATAAATGAGGCCATGCGAGACTGGGCGTCCAGCTTCGAGAGCACTCACTACCTTTTGGGCACGGCAGCAGGGCCCCATCCTTTCCCGAGCATGGTCAGAGACTTCCAGAGTGTGATCGGAAAGGAAACCAGGGAGCAGATAATGCAGGCCGAAGACAGGCTGCCAGACTCAATAGTGGCCTGCGTGGGCGGCGGGTCCAATGCCATGGGAATCTTTGCTCCATTCCTGGATGACCGCTCTGTTGATCTGATCGCCGTTGAGGCTGGGGGGAGAGGCTTGGGAAAGACCGACAAGACAGCGGACAACGGGGCATCCCTGGGCTGCGGGGACGACGGTGTCCTCCACGGCGCTCTTACTAAGATTCTGCAGGACCCCTACGGCCAGATCCTGGAATCTTATTCTGTTGCTGCCGGCCTGGACTACCCTGGGGTAGGGCCGCAGCTAGCCTATCTGGCTGAGACGGGGCGCGTCAAGCCCAGGATGGCTGATGATAAAACGGCCGTAACAGGTTTCAGGCTGCTCTCCGAGCTGGAGGGCATAATACCGGCGCTGGAATCTGCCCACGCCGTTGGGTACGCACTTGGGGAGCCCGAGGCACTGGGAGACCTGGCGATCATAAACATCTCAGGCAGAGGCGACAAAGACCTGGCCACGGTGATGGAATATGAGAATCTCTGAAGCTTTTGAGCATAAACCTCTATTGATCGTCTATATCTGCGCAGGAGACCCTAGCCCTGAAGCTACAGTGGACCTGGCAAAAAGGATTGCAGAGGCGGGCGCGGACATCATAGAACTGGGCCTGCCCCACTCCGATCCCATAGCCGATGGCCCCACCATACAGGCAGCAGCCCAGAGGGCCATAGCCGCAGGAATGAACACAGACGTCTACTTCGAGACTGTTGCGGCTATGGATGTTGACATTCCCAAGATATTTATGGGCTATTACAACATGATCTACGCCCGAGGCCTGGACAAGTTCGCAGGCGATTGCGCAAAGAGCGGTATTTCTGGCCTCATCGTGCCCGACCTTCCCCCAGAGGAGGCTGACCCACTCCGGGAGGCCTGCATCGGCCACGGCGTGGACCTGATCTTCCTTGTGGCGCCCAACACTCCTCCTGACCGTATAAGAATGATTCTGGACCAGACGTCGGGGTTCGTCTACCTTGTGGCGAGAACAGGTGTCACCGGGGCCAGGAAAGATGTGCTCCAGGATACCAAGAGCCTGATAGCAAGGGTTCCTGGGGACGTTCCTAGGGCGGTTGGTTTTGGCATTTCGACGCCTGCTCAGGCCGCAGAGGTGATTAGAGCCGGAGCAGATGCTGCCATCGTAGGGTCGGCCTGCGTTGACCTGATCGCCAAAGGCGAGATCGAGCGCCTGGAGCAACTGGTCAGGGATATGAAAGAGGCCATCAGTGCAGTCGATAAGAGCAAAGCTCCAATAGTTTGCTAAAGAATTCTTGCAGCATGGAAGAAGAGACGAAGAGGTTTGCTGAAAAGACTCTAGCCGATCTCCATAACGGCTGCGATGTGACCATAGTGGCCTATGGGGACTCCATCACCGCCGGGTACGCTGTGCGACGGGGCTTTCCTTCTTTCTGGAAGGAGATGCTGGTGCGGAAGTATCCCGGCGTCAGGATAGAGGTGATCAACTCCGGAGTCTCAGGTGATACGACCATGGACGGCCTGGCTCGGCTGGACTGGGCTGTTCTCTCCTACGAGCCTGATCTCGTCACCATCAACTTCGGGATCAACGACTGTGTCTTTGGCCTGGGACTTGAGGAGTTCGAGGCCAACCTCGTTGAAATAATAAAGCGCATCCGAGCTGGCCCTGCATCCGAGATACTGCTGCTCTCCTCTCAGCCTCTGGAGACGCCGCTATACGACAGGCTGGTCCTGGATTACTATCAGGCTATCGAGCAGGTGGCCAAGGAAATGGATGTTGGTTTCGTGGACGCCTATGGGACCTGGATGGAGCGGGTAAAGGCTGGAACGCCTCTTAGCTCGTTGATCATTCCGGGGCTAGACCATCCAAATGAAGCAGGGTACAGGATAATAGCTGAGGAGCTGATGAAGCTATTCTAGGAACTTTGCTCTGATACAATCCTTCACTTCATACCGTTTAATCCCTAGAAGCGGGTAAAGAATTATGCTTCCACTCCTTACTGGGGAAAGGGATTTTGAACTGTCGAATTCCTTGCGGTCTCTGCTTTATCATTTACCGGAACACTTCTTTTAAAATTTAGAAACATTTATAGCATCATAAGTCCTACGAATATTATGAAAAACGCAATAACCTGGTTTGATATCCCAACCGAGGATTTTGATCGTGCGGTTAAGTTCTATTCTGACATTCTAGGCCAACAGATACGCGCCGACACCTTCATGGGGCAGAAGCTCGGTTTCTTTCCCATGGATGGAATGGAAGGTGTAGGCGGCGACTTAGTGCCTCCAGGGTTGGGGAATAAGCCCTGCGCCAATGGTACCCGTGTTTACCTTAGCTGTCAGGGAATAATCGTACTTGCTCAATAATCAGTTGATTTTACTAGCCCTGAGAATGAGATCGGATAACTTTGGCATAGAATAACTATCTGAGAATATATCATAAAGATATTTGTAAAAGCTTATTCCGAGCTTCCTGCAAGTATCGATTATAGAGAGCATATTTTCCCATGCAAGCTTGCCGAGTTCACTTCTTGTTCCATAACTGATTTTTCTCTTGATCACACCTTCTCGCACAGCTATCTCTGCGAGATTGTTATGAAGCGGAACATTTGGAAAATCCAACACCAGCAACAACTCTTCTTTCTTTTTCTTAGTCTTTGCAATACGATCATCCAACGTCCCGTATCCAGTTACTGTCGAGAATATCGAATCAAACCTCTTCTGGACATACATACTCATAATTTTATTAGGATTCTCCTTATATTGTGTAAGCAATTCATAGAACTTCCAAAGCTCAGTTAAAAACA
>JBGQAL010000251.1:0-2143 GCA_041494285.1 Methanotrichaceae archaeon | reverse complement strand
GACATCAATATAGCTACAAGCAGATCTCCCTGCAATTTTTTTGTCTCGTCAGTAATCTTTTTCAGGCCCCCCTAATCAAAGCCCTAAATTCTTCGGACAATGTTCTATAAGCCCATTCTATGAGACCTTTCTGCTTGTCGTTTTCCTTGATCGGGCCTATTGACTTGCAGCATTGGAATTCTCTGTCATTCGTGTTGGAATGGCTTGGTACATACACATTTATTGCCTGGTCTTTTGTTGGCTACTGATAACAGAGCTCTCTCTTCATGCCTGCAGGTCGTACAGCGTAAATCCCCCCCTCCCGGACCAGACAATCCATGGCGATAAGTATCAGGATAACTATTCTCATCGATATAGGAGGACCATTAGAAAGTATTTATCCCTTTCCGGGTCAAATTCATATAAACGAGATGACAACTCATTGAGCCATATGAAAACTAGGCAAAAATAGGTAAATAATTGAAATAATATTCAATCCCACCCAGAATTTCATATAAGAAAAGTTATCATAATTTGTTTGTGATTGCAGTTATTTGATAAAGGCCAGAAAAGATTGTTAATAAGGAAAGCTTCAAGGCAGGTGTCTGAGCATAATTATTAATAGGAAACCTATCACGTGGGTAGTAGAGGATGCTGAAGATGGTCGATTGCGTTCATAGAGATTGCGGCACCCGGAGAAGGCATGGTTGCCCTATTTCTTTGAAGGAAGAGAACGGGGCCTAAAGCTGCACCCCTATTGTGCCAAATGCAGCTTGGTGAAGAACCTATCCTCCGAGCGGCTGCGCCAGATTGGTTACTTCATAAATCTGATTGCTGAGCTTGGAAGGCTACAAGATTGCCCAAGTTAAGGCCCGTCTAATGGTACTGGAAATGCAACGCCAGGTCTGGAAGATTCCTACGGAATGGACAGACAGCAGGAGGAGCTTTTTTTTGGAGATAGCCAAAAGATGTCTTAACGTTCCTGAGATGGCCATAGTAGAGCTTATGGACTCATGACCTTCAAGAAGGATGGAGATATACGATGCTCTTGTTTGCCCACCTGGGCTTGACCCTTGCGTCCGGACGGTTCATGAGATGGACTGACCTGGCTTTTCTGGCTTTAGGGTCGATGCTTCCGGACATAATCGACAAGCCCTTGGGTCTTTTGGCCTTTGGGATGCTAGAAGCCGGTCGGACGATTTGCCACACACTCATGTTCCTTCTGGTCCTAGCAGCATTGGCCGTCTATTTAAAGGATGTCAGGCTGGCATCCGTTTCCGTCGGGGTTCTGGCTCATCTAACGCTGGACTTCATGTGGAAATCGCCCGAAATTCTATTCTGGCCACTGCTCGGAGACTTTCCCCTAGCCCGGGAGCTGGGTGTCTTCGATTACATGCACGAGCTGATATACGGTCTTAGAGATCCCATAGTGGGCTTGCCCGAGATGATGGGGCTGATGTATCTCATATTCTTCGCAATCAAGTCCAGATCAATCATAGCTGCCAGATGGCGGACTCTGGTCGCTATGAGCCAGAATATGGAGGCTGTGATCGAGACTCTACTAAAAAGCGATTAGCTTGAGCGAGAAGAATTTTATTGCGAAAGCCGTCCTATATTCAATAAAGATGCGGACAATGGATTGAAAAGTGCCCAATTCCGGTGCCATTGAGGGGTATAGATGTGAATACTGTAGGTTCAACCTTGTCCAACACATCGTATTATAAGTTCCCTCAAAGCCTCTTGAAAGCTGGAAGTGTTCAACTTCAGGACGGTCGTGCCGGTGGTGAGCCAGCCATCTGGCTTGTTCCAAAGAAGGTTTTCATATGTGTTCTGATTCCTTGCATAAGCAGGTAGTAATCGTAAGGATAGTCCAGTTCCCCTCAGGATGTTCAGGTTAATGTAAGGCGTCATTACGTCGTTAGCACATTCAAGCGTCAACCTGCTACCGCTCTTGATTGGGTAAGTGTGGGCGGAGTGTAATTGTTGTAGTTCTTGGCCAAGCCAAGGCAACAGATACACTAAAGAGGATTTCGAAAAACCTATTTAATCGAAATATTTATATACTATTAATGCTATACTAGATGTTATGAGGACCCTCATAGACTTTTCTATCCTACTGGAATATAACGATGAAGTTGAGCCTCGCGGTGATAAACTATCCGCG
>JBGQAL010000093.1:0-11054 GCA_041494285.1 Methanotrichaceae archaeon | reverse complement strand
GACAGGCTGAGGAGGAGATCATCTGGCCAAATGGCGTGTTCTGAGCCCGGGTGAACTGGCCTGTACCACCGCATGTGGCGCACTTAACTGGATTAGTCCCTGGCCGGGCTCCGCTACCCGAACATGTTGGACAGACCTCAGCCCTGGGAACGTCGATGGTGGTCTCCAAACCGGACGCCGCTTGTTCCAGGGTTAGATCGAGGTCGTACCGAAGGTCGTTGCCTCTTGATGGCCCGCGCCTCCGTCCGCCACCGAAGAACATATCGAAGATGGACTCTCCACCGCCAAAACCGCGGAAGATGTCCTCGAAGTTCACTCCTCGGAACAGGTCTTCTTGGGAGTACTGGCTGTTGATTCCGGCATGGCCGAACTGGTCGTACTGCCGGCGCTTATCCGGATCGGAGAGGACTGCGTACGCCTCCGAGATCTCCTTGAACCGCTCCTCTGCGTCGGGTGCATCCGACTTGTCGGGGTGGTACTTCATGGCGAGCTTGCGATAGGAGCTCTTGAT
This sequence comes from Methanotrichaceae archaeon, assembly GCA_041494285.1. GTDB lineage: Archaea > Halobacteriota > Methanosarcinia > Methanotrichales > Methanotrichaceae > Fen-7. The sequence continues at coordinate 10,543 of JBGQAL010000093.1, read as the reverse complement.
GTCCTTCTCACCCGCCTCCTTGGGCACCCCAAGCACTTCGTAGTAGTCCTTCTTCTCCGGCATACTGATCTTCAAATTCCTTTCTAGTCCTTACTTCTTATCGTTTACTACCTCGTAGTCCGCGTCCACATAATTGCCCTGTGGTCCTGACTGCTGCCCAGAGGCTTGTCCGGTCTGGCTTGCAGACGCGTCGGATTGTTGCTGTTGCTGCTGCGAGGCTTTCTGATACATCGCTGCGGACAGCTCGTAGATAGCGCTCTGCAGGCTTTCGGTCTTGGCTTTAATAGCGGCCACATCTCCGCCGGAGATTGCATCCTTCAGCTCGGTTATTCCCTTTTGGATCTTATCCTTCTGCTCGGTCGTGGCCACGTCGCCAGCCTCTTTCAGCATCTTCTCCGATGAGTACACGAGAGAGTCGGCCTGGTTCCTGACTTCGATCTCCTCTCTGCGCTGGGAATCCTCTTGGGCGAAACGTTCTGCCTCTTTTACCTTGGCATCGATCTCATCCTTGCTGAGCTTGTGCGGAGCGGTAATGGTTATCTTCTGCTCTTTTTTGGTTGCCAGATCTTTAGCCGAGACGTGGATGATGCCGTTCGCGTCTATATCGAAGGTTACCTCGATCTGGGGTATTCCTCGGGGAGCGGGCGGTATCCCCACCAGGGTGAACCTGCCTAGAGTGATGTTATCCCTCGCGAAAGGCCTCTCACCCTGGAGAACGTTGACCTCAACGCTTGTCTGACTGTCTGCGGCGGTGGTGAAAATCTGGCTCTTCTTGGAGGGAATTGTTGTATTCCTCTCGATGAGCTTTGTAGTCACTCCGCCAAGGGTCTCAATGCCTAGGCTCAGAGGCGTGACATCCAGTAAGAGAAGATCCTTGACCTCTCCACCTAGAACTCCAGCCTGGATGGCCGCGCCCATCGCTACGCACTCCATGGGGTCAACCCCGCGCTCCACGTCCTCGCCCATGAAGTTCTTGACGAAATCCTGAACGACAGGCATGCGGGTTGGCCCGCCCACCAGGATGATCTTGTCGATGACCTTCTTCTCTAGTTTGGAGTCCTTGATGGCCTGAATCATGGGGCCTTTGCACCGCTCCATGACGTCGTTGATAAGCTCTTCTAGCTTGGCCCTGGATAAGGTCATGCTCAGGTGCTTAGGGCCTGACGCATCCGCTGTTATGTAGGGCAGGTTGAGGTTGGTCTGCAGGACCGAGGATAGCTCTATCTTGGCCACCTCTACAGCTTCCCGCAGTCGCTGCATGGCCATAGAATCCTTGCGCAGGTCTAAGCCCGACTCCTGCCTGAACTTCTCCAGGACGAAATCCATAAGCCGCTCATCCATGTCCCTGCCGCCAAGCTGCGTATCCCCGGAAGTCGACCGTACCTCAAAGACGCCTTCACCTATCTCCATGATGGTAACGTCAAGGGTTCCTCCGCCCAGGTCAAAGACCAGCAGCTTGTGCTCACCGACCTTGTCTAGGCCATAGGCCAGGGCGGCTGCAGTGGGCTCGTTTATGATCCTGACAACGTCCAGGCCAGCTATGGTTCCTGCGTCCTTTGTTGCTTGCCTTTGGTTGTCGTTGAAGTAAGCAGGAACGGTTATGACTGCCTTCTCTACGGACTCTCCCAGGTAGGTCTCTGCATCTTTCTTAATCTTCCTCAGAATCTGGGCAGAAACCTCCTCGGGGGTGTAATCCTTTCCATACACTTTTGCTTTGTAATCTGTTCCCATTTTGCGCTTGATCCCGGTTATTGTGCCCTCCGGGTTTGTCACTGCCTGTCTTCGAGCTGGCTCGCCCACAAGCGCCTGCCCATCTCGGGTGAAGGCTACGTACGACGGAAAAGCCTTGCCTCCGAGGCTAGTTCCCTCTGCGCTGGGTATTATTGTGGGCCGACCGCCGACGAGAACCGCTGCAGCCGAGTTGCTGGTTCCCAGATCTATACCGATAATTTTAGCCAAGATATTCATCTCCTGAAATTGAACATTACCAATACATTATAAATATTTAAAACTTATCACCGCTTAACAACGGCCACCTTGGAGAAGCGAATAACCTTCGAGTTCAGAGTGTATCCGCGCTGGATCTCCTGGGCCACATAATCCTCATCGAGCTCATCCGACTTGACCTGCATCAAGGCTTCATGCTTGTAAGGATCGAACTTCTGACCCAAAGCAATTATGGGCTCAAGGCCTTCACCCATCAGGACATCCAAAAGCTGATTGTACAGCACCCTGCAACCTTCGTCGTGCTTCGATGCCTGCTCTAGGCTGTCCAGGACGCACAACAGCTTTGAAACCAGCTTCTCAGAAGCATATCTGGCATGCTCTTCTCTCTCCCTGCCCACGATTTTTAGGGTATTATCCAGATCTGCCCTGCATCGCTTAAGCTGGTCCAAGCGCTCTTCGGCCAGATTTTGTGCCTCTTCCAGCCGTTTCTTGAGCTCGAAGAGGTCCTTCGATTCCGAGTTTTGGATCAGCTCGCCTTCTTGGATCAGCTCGCTTTCCTCAGGTTCGATCTCTTCAACCTCGTCTGTCTTCACCTCAGCCATAGTTTCACCGCTGATGTAGGAACCAAAGAATTAATTCAAGGGAGGGAATGAGCCGGCATCAATGCAGGCCTATGGTTTTAGTATGGTGGCCTGGTGTAATCGCTAGGACTCTGTCCCGGCTTTGGTTTTAGCCCTTCCTGCTTGGCCGCTATGACATCGTCTACTCTGAGAATCATAGTTGCCGCCTCAGTTGCAGATTTTATGGCTTGTGTCTTGACTTTCAGAGGCTCGATCACACCCTCTGCCAACATGTCGGTTGGATCTCCTGTGTTTATGTTTAGGCCAAAATTCTGGAGCCCTTTCTGGTGCTTCGATCTGAGGGCCATGAGGGTATTGACAGGGTCGAACCCGGCGTTCTCTGCTAGGGCCAGGGGTATCGACTCTACTGCGTCTGCAAAGGCGGTTACCGCCAACTGCTCTCTGCCGGTCAGAGTTGTTGCGTACTGTCTGATCTTCTCTGCAACTCTTATCTCAGGAGCGCCTCCGCCAGGAACTATCTTTCCCGAGCGAATCACATCCAGGACGACGTAGAGTGCATCCTCAAGGGCACGCTCCATCTCGTCGAGAAAGACCTCGGTGGATCCATGGAGGATCACGGACACAGCCTTAGCGTTGGTGCATCCCTCAACGAAGATCATGTTCTTGTCCTTGCCCAATTTTCGCTCCTCGACCAGCTTGCAGCTTCCCAGGTCCTTGGCGGTCACAGTCATGACGTCTCCGACGATCTTTGCGCCTGTGGCCAGTGCGAGAAGTTTCAAATCCTCATCTTTGACCCTTCTAGCGGCCAGGATTCCGTTCTTGGACAGGTAGTGAGTGGCAGCTTGCCCTATCCCCTTCTGGCAGAAGACCACATTCGCGCCTGATCGAACAATGGCGTCCACCTGGTCAGCCATGACCTTCTCCTCGCCCTGTTTGAAGCTAGCCATCTCGTGGGGGTCGGTTATGGTTATCTTGGCATCCGTGGAGAGCTTCTTAATTTCCAGGGTGCCCTCTAAAAGCATGATCTTGGCGTTTTCTACCCTTTTGGGCATCATCGGATCTAGCCTCTCCTTCTCCAACACAAGGCCGTAGTTGATCTCAGAATCCTCTATGGAGCCGCCAGTTATCTTTACGATCTTAACGCTCTCCTCAAGGTCCACCATTTCGGTTTTTGTTACTGCGGTGGCTGCATCTACTGCAATCTGAGAGAGCTTTTTCATGAAAAGCTCGATTCCCTTTCCTGTCATGGCAGTCTGAGAGATCTTCAATAACATCTCGTGGTCTCCCGTTGCATCGACAGCCATATCCTTCAGGATCTCCTGGGCCTTAGTCTGGGCCTGCCTATACCCAGAGACGATGACAGTTGGATGGACGTTCTGATCGATAAGGGCCTCAGCGTTCTTGAGCAGTTCTCCCGCTATTATAACCGCCGTGGTGGTCCCGTCGCCGATCTCGTCGTCCTGAGCTTTGGCAACTTCGACTATCATCTTAGCAACTGCATTATCGACGTCTAGTTCTCGGAGAATGGTTGCGCCGTCGTTGGTTACGGTGGCATCGCCCATGCTGTCGACGAGCATCTTGTCCATGCCCTTGGGCCCCAAAGTGGTCCTGATCGAATCAGCTACTGCTTTGGCCGCCGCGATGTTTTTCCGTTGCACATCCTTTCCTGTTTCGCGTTTGCTTCCTTCTTTCAGTATAATTATTGGTATGCCGCTCAAGCCTGCCAAATCGAATCCTCCCTGGCTTTTCTTGCTATTAGCAGTTTAAAGTTCTATATAAATGTTTCCTTGATTGCCTGTCGGCCTTGGCCCAGATCCATATAGACTATATAGGAAGATTCTAAATAGGGATTTTCCAGAATCAGGACCAAAACATGAGTCGCCCAATAATTAGAAGACGGATAAATGCAATTGTCAGTCTATCGGAAGGAGACCTGCATTGAGCTTCAAGATTGAGTCCAAGAACCTGAACCTCTGGTACGGCGAAAAGCAAGCCCTGAAGAACATTAACCTGGGTGTCCTTGAGAACAAGATCACTGCACTGATCGGTCCATCCGGCTGCGGCAAGTCAACCTACATACGCTGCCTGAACAGGATGAACGATCTTATTGATAAAGTGAGAGTCGAGGGAGAGGTGCTGTATGAAGGCACAAACATCTACTGCAAAGATGTTGATGTTGTGGAGATCAGAAAAAGGATAGGAATGGTTTTTCAGAAGCCAAACCCTTTCCCCATGTCCATATACGATAACATAGCTTATGGACCTAGGATCCACGGCGCCAAAAACATAGATAAGATAGTGGAAAGAAGCCTAAAAGAGGCCGCCCTTTGGGAAGAAGTAAGCGATAGATTGGATGTGCCCGCGATGGGACTATCCGGAGGCCAGCAGCAGAGGCTGTGCATAGCCCGGACGATGGCTATGAGGCCGGATGTGATCCTTTTTGACGAACCTTGCAGCGCACTCGATCCCATCTCTACAAGCAAAATTGAGAGCCTGATGGATGGGCTCAAAGAGAAGTACACCCAGATCATAGTCACCCACAATATGCAGCAGGCGGCTAGGATCTCAGATTACACGGCCTATTTTCTCCTTGGCGAACTGATCGAGGTGGGGGAGACAAAGCGCCTGTTTGAGATGCCAAAGGAGAAGAGCACTGAAGATTACATAACTGGAAGATTCGGTTGAGCATATCGGATTTTCGATTAACAAATTTAAATTAATATAATTCAATTAATAGGCAAAGGTGGAGTGAAGATTAGTCCGTACAGAGAGAAGTATCACAGGCAGCTCGATGATCTGAAGGTCTTCACAGAGAGTCTGGCTGATCAGGTCAGCACCGCCATAGAGCAATCGATAAGGTCCTTGGAGGAGTCGAACTTAGATCTGGCCAAGGAGGTGATCCAGCAGGATCAGTTGGTTGACGAGCTCAACCAGAAGATCGAGAAGAGGTGCACGGAGCTTCTCGTCCTTCAGCAGCCTATGGCAAAGGATCTGAGGATGATTATAGGCATACTGAAGATCGGAATAGATTTGGAACGGATTGGGGATCTGGCTGTGGACATTGCCAGGGTAACAATCCAGCTCAGGGACAAAGCCCACATAGCCAAGCTCGAATATATACCTCGCATGGCAGACATTGCTAGGAAGATGTTGGCTCAGGCGATTGAGGCTCTCAAAGACAATGATGCCGATCTGGCAAGGCAGACTACCAAATGGGACTATGAAATAGACGGGTTGTATGTAAAGGCCAGGGACCAGCTGCTCAAGATAGTCATAGAAAATCCGAAGTTCATAGACGACGCTATATCATTGCTGATGGTCAACAGGCAAATAGAAAGGGCCGGAGATCACATATGCAACATTTGTGAGGCCATTGTATATATGGTAGAAGCAAAGAGAGAGCACCTGAACTAGATGATCATGGACACCAGAAAGGTACAGAGGACCGGCAAGTCTACTTTCATAGTCTCCCTACCGAAGAACTGGGCGACGAAGAATGGGGTCCAGGCCGGCTCGATAATTTATATCACTCAGAGCGATAACGGGTCTCTGCTGCTCTCAACGGACAGGTCCGAGCAGGATCTCAAGATAAAGCTTGACATAGGAGACAAGTCCGGAGAGCCTCTGATAAGGGATATCATAGGGTGCTATGTTGCTGGCTACCGGACAATAGATGTTGTTTCTAGCCATATGTCCTCTGCGCAGAAGAAGGATATTCACAGCATCGTTGGCAAGCTCATCGGCCCGGAGATCCTGGAGGAGACAATCAATAGGGTTGTAATGCAGGACCTATTGAGCTCAGAAGAGCTTCAGTCGGAGCGAGCCCTCCGGCGGATCAGGACAGTTGTGAAGTCCATGATCCAGGATTCGATAAATGCCCTGGTGACCAAGAACAAGGATCTTGCCCAAGACGTGATCCAGAGAGATAACGACGTCGATAGGCTGAACCTGCTAATCTCACGCCAGTTCACAGAGATCCTGAGATCAGGCTCGGTTAAACAGGAGACCCTCAACTCGATAACCGCGTTCAATTACATGCAGGCTTCATCAAACCTGGAGAGAATCTCAGACCACGCTTCCAGGATTGCAGAGATGGCCAGCAAGTGCGAGTACACATTATCGGATGAGATAGTAGCAGAGCTCACTGGTTTTGAATCAACCTTCGGTGAGCTGATCGACGACTCCATCACGTTCCTGCTCCAGATGAACTCAGAGAAGGCCAACGCGCTGATAGATAAGACCAGAGAGATCCGCGATAAGGTTCAGATTCTGGCCAACTCAACCAAACTGAAGGACAGAAGCGAGATGATGGTTAGGCTGATTGTGGCCAGCAGCATAGAGCGTATGTTAGATTACATAATGAACATAGGCGAGCTGACCATAAACCTGAGCCATGCCATGGTCGAGCCAAAAGCTGCTTCTAGCACGCGAACGTGACAATAGACCCAAAGGGATGAACCGCCTGGAAGGCAGACTTCTGGAAAGACATCTTTTCGAAGTCCAGAGGGAGATAGCCTCTCGCGTGATTCTAGAGGATAGCTATTCTACAGAAGCGGTTGCTGGAGTCGATCAGGCCTTTGATGGCGATCTCGTTTTTTCAGGGGCTGTGGTCCTTGGGCCTAGCTTAGAAGTCGTCGGCAAGGCCAGTTGTTCAGTTAAGATCTCTTTTCCTTACATTCCTGGCTTGCTCTCCTTTAGAGAGGGACCGGCTGCAATCAGAGCGGTGAGAAAGCTCTTCATAAGACCCACCCTTATCTTCGTCGATGGCTGCGGTATAAACCATCCCAGGATGGCTGGACTGGCGACGTACGTTGGCGTCGCCCTCGATCTGCCTACGATAGGCGTGTGCAAGAGCGTGTTGTGCGGAGAGTTTGAGCTGCCGGAGAGGGCTGGCGAATCCACGCCACTTTTCTATAACGGTAAACAGGTCGGCCATCTCCTTAGATCAAAGAAAGCGTGTCGGCCAATAGTTATCGCTCCTGGCCACCGGGTCTCAGTCGACGCTTCACTTGAGCTGGCGCGTGAGTACCTGGCAGATCACAAGCTTCCTGAGCCCTGCAGGCAGGCCCATGAGTACGTCAACCAGGTCAAAAGATCTCGGATGAACGACCTGGATAAAAGCCTCTATAAAACCCTCTATAAAACCTCCACTTGACCGAATGCGTCAACGATGTTGCCCACCTTGATATTTGGATCTAGAAAACCAGAGTGATATTCAGCGGGATTTGCGGCAGCGCACTCTGCAGTTGGGGGTATTCCTCAAAATAATCCATCTAAAAATCAAGTGAAATCATCAGGCCCATGTCTGACGAATTCGATATATCCCTGAAGAAGCGGAATATCTTTCGCCTGCATGGGCTTCCAGCCATCATCCACTATTGGCTCCCAATCTTCGCCCTTCTTTCCATAGCTCAGGATACTCTCAAGGGTGTAGAACCCTGAGGTTATCGTGTCGTTTGGGTTTTCAAAGTATCGAAGAACTTCCGGCTTATTGAGCTGTACTCTGCCAGGTACCAGTTCATCTTCTTGCGGTTGAACAGATGAAAGTGAATCATCTCTTCGCCCATGCTCGAATGGTCACTGGATGCGTTCGGAAGCAGACCAAGCTCTGACGGACTGAGGTCCTTTAGTCTTCTTACCATCTATAGCCTCATAATGAAACTCATAAAAGATAATGAGCTATTTGGTAATAAATTTTAAGGATTGGAAGCCTCGTACTCCAGCAGCCTCTCCTTCGCCTCAATTCCCCAGGCGAAACCGCCCAGCCCTTGATTGGCGACCACCCGGTGGCAGGGCACGAGAATGACGAAGGGGTTTTTTGCCATGATATTTCCCACGACCCGCGCGGCTCCCGGATGGCCGGCCAATGCAGCAACCTGTCCGTAAGTCATCGTTCTTCCGCGCGGAATGCTCATGACAACTGTGATGACATTTCTATGAAAATCATTGAAGCCTGAAAGGTCCAGTTCAACCTTGGGACACGGTTTGTCGTCTGTAACGTATTTGATGAGCCCATCTGCAAGCTCAGAACTCCGTGAGTGTGAGGGCTGGTCGGCCGAAAAGAAGACCTTTATGATTTTATTTCCGAGCCTCTCCACCATGAGGTAGCAGCCCAGTGCTTCGAAGCGAGCGCCTTCTGTGATGCTAACACTTTCATTCATTCCTTGAGAATCTCCCGGAAGGACTTGCATCTTCCCATCTCGACTATTTCGACCTTCAGATTCGAGGTATCCATCACCGCCACGGACCTCATGCCTGTGAAGTGTCCCCAGACCTCGCCGGGATTCACGAGCAGCGTCTTGCCGTGCTGAGTCACTTCAGCACGATGGTTGTGGCCCCTGACAACCACATCGTAAAGCTGCGAGGCCACGACCGCATTTACTAGGGGCTCGTCTGTGCCATGGAGCATGGCGATCTTTCGGCCGTCCGCCTCGAATTCCCCGAAGTCCCCAAGGCACTCCCCTCCAACACGTTTGAAGTCCCTCATCAGGCCGACTCTGTCGCCATCGTTATTGCCGTAGACCAGCTTCACGTCCATGCCGCAGCCTTCGAATGTGTAGCAGTTTCCCGAGCCGATCATGTCTCCTGCGTGAAGAACCAGCTTCACATTTCGGTCCCGGAAGATCTTCAGGGCATCCTTAACTCCCTGGATGTTGTCGTGGGAGTCGGACATAATTCCAATGAGCATGATATCACCTTTCGGATACCAGCAAAAGCTGCCATCTACTTTAGCCTTATCCGAGATCTCCTCAGACATACCGCAGTGTCTTTAATAATTCCATCCACTCATCGACGAAACGATCACCTCCAATACCATTCAAACCAAGAAAGAAGCCAAATCCCTCGGTGCACATCGTGTCGAAAGGTCTAAGTATTAGAAATACGTCGTACCCAGAGGCCCGCCTTAACTCAGCCTGGTAGAGTGCGCGGCTGTAGTAAGTAAGTTCGCACCGAAGGGTGCTACGCGCAGTCACCGCGATGTCCCCGGTTCGAATCTGGGAGGCGGGATCTGTTGTGTCCGGATAGTGTAGTGGCCTATCATGAAAGCCTGTCGAGCTTTCGACCCGGGTCCGAATCCCGGTCCGGGCGCTGATTTACCCGTAAGCCTAAGAAGTCCAGTAGAGCCTTTAAGGATCTACTGACTTCTCACGGTTTTCACGAAATAATTTCTGCCTTGTTGAAATCGTGATGAAAGCGCGAATTTCTATCTGTTTACCAATGACTAATCTTACCTGTCTTATCTAATAAGTGATCAACCAGAAACGAGGCTTAACCCTGGCCTCTAGCATCAGACCCGGCCATGCCATCCCACAGCCTTGTAGCCTTCTATTGCCAGGTCCAATGATTCATTGAAGGATGTATTAAGGGCCGTAATGGTCATTTTAAAAATTAATTTTCTCTGCTTTATGAAAATAACAGAAAATTCAATGGCGCCCTATCTGGCCCAGATAAAGGTCTGTGATCTTTGCGCACTGGTTCTGATCAGAACTCTCGGATCTGTTGGAGTAAGCCATTCCCCGAGACTTGACAACCGATACGCTTCGGTTTCTTTCACTTCGGTTCTCGTTCATCCGCCGCCTGATCCAGGTATCCTTCGGTGAGGAGATTTCTTGGGCGACCTGTCCATCCTCCTCACTGTCCATCAGGCTGGTGCAGAGCATGGTTATGCCCCTGGCTTTGAGGTAATCGATCAGCCTTGTAGGCATGAACTTCACGACGCTCTGGGTACGGCCAAGCCCTTAAAATAAAATAAAATTAAATATTAATCATGATCGTAATATTTGTCCAAACTCTTTATTAGCTAACAAAGCGTAGGCCACTTTACTTCCCTTTAGCAGATCCCTTCCTTCAATATATTCACGCATTTCAACTCCTTTATTAATAAAACCTAGAACTCCTGGGATCATGGCTAAACCGCCTGTAACAATTCCTAATGACAAATTAGCGAGAGGCTCCAAATAAGTGAACAATCTTCCTCGGGTTATGTTGCGCCATCCTCTCGACCTCATGTCATT
>JBGQAL010000138.1:0-7361 GCA_041494285.1 Methanotrichaceae archaeon | reverse complement strand
TGAAAAAGGGACCTCGATCCATGAGCGAATCATGACGATGCTGGCAACCTGGGGACAGAAAGGACTGGATTGTCTCCAAATGCTAACGGCAAAGCTAGCCAGCTAAACACATACCTTTTATTGAATAGTTCACCTTCAGGAAGAGCTTGCTATCCAGCGATGCTTCTAGGCGGTTCAGCTCAGTGCTTTTTCCTGAGCCTCGGAATCCCAGAAACAGGTACTTCTCTTTTTTGTTCGAGATCTCAATCCGGTCTTTTAGCTCCTCCATAGGTGAGATGGCACTGGCCGGTCTCTTTACGTAGAACTCCTTGAACTCCCGCTCGCCTTTAAGCGGTTCGACGTACAGGTTGTTGTAAGCATCATTCAACTTCTCTGCCCTGGGCATGGGATCAACCAAGTTTATAACTGGCTTTCATAATGATAAAAATACCCCTCTCAAAATTCACAAGAATGAAAAACCTGGGTCTTCATTCAAGATCTTAGACTTTACCTTTTGGCTTGTTTGAGCCAGTGCAGAGCCTCGGATCTTTATCGCATTTCTAGACCACCTTTATCGTTGCCAGGGCGTGCCTCAAGAACCTGCTCACGGGCAGAGCCTTATCAAACTCTTCCTTCCTGGCGCGGAGAACCGACAAAGCTGCAGACATTTTATTTCAGGAGAGAATGGCTCTGGTTCTGTTATACTTATCTGGGGCGCGTTAATTTTTGCGATCCTGTTGAAAGTGCTGACTACTGCCTGCTAGTGGAGCTGGCAGGGCTGATCAAGGTACATGAGGGGCATATTTTCTGACGGAGCCAGGAAAGGATTATGATGGGCTGGTGAGGGCGCAGAGGGATCAAGGGCGGGGCGGACAGGTGGATTCATGTCTAAAATATTCTTTTCATTCTTGCTGGCAAATCTTATATCCTAAGCGACGTTCTCTCTAAAATCATTCTGGAGCCGAGGCATTCAGTAATTCTTGGGAGGATACCAGAGCCATCCAGCAAACCGAGGGAGAAATGACGGGTTTAGCGTGGCTGCATCTCTCTGATTGGCATCAGAAAGGAAGCGAATTCGATCGCCAAGTGGTGTTCAGCGCTCTGCTCAAAGATATTCGGGATAGAACGAAAATCAATCCCGAACTCGAAAAGATAAATTTCGTTGTCTTTAGTGGAGATGTTGCCTTTAGCGGAAAGCCTGAAGAATATCAGGCTGCAAAAGAGCAATTTTTCCAACCAATCTTGAATGAACTTGGATTGAAACCAAAACAGCTTTTCATTGTGCCAGGAAATCATGACTTGGACAGAGACGAATTTAGACTTCTTCCTCGTGAGCTAACGAAGCCACTTGTCTCAGAAAGAGATGTTCAAAAATGGTTGACGGATGATCGCGGAAGATCTCGATTATTGGAGCCATTTCAGGCATTTGCCTCTTTCGTGAGAGAGTATACCGGCCAAGAACCACCGGATTATGTCAATGTTCGAAGAATAAAGATCGGAAAGAAAGAGATTGCACTTCTTGGACTAAACTCTGCATGGATCTGCGGGCGAAATAACGCTAAAATCGGTGACAAGGGATTTGTAATTGTTGGAGAACCGCAGATTCATGGTATTCTTGAAGGGATTTCAGATGCGGATCTAAAAATTGTAGTGCTTCACCATCCGTTCGATTGGCTGACTGAGTTTGATTGCAATAGGATTGAAACCCGGATTATGCAAGGCTGCGATTTTATTTTGCGTGGTCACCAGCATAAACCGAAAGTAGAGATAGCAAGCGGCACCTCCGGCGATTGTGTCATTATTCCCGCGGGAGCGTCATACAATCGTCGAATATCAGAAAATCCTCTTTATGCAAATTCGTGCAATTACGTCCATCTGGATTTTGATACTGGAAAGGGCATAGTTTTTCTTCGTCGCTGGAGTGACCCACGAAACAAGTGGGTAGAGGATATCGATTCTTGCGATGGTGGAAAATGCGAATTTAACGTGCCAAAGTTCAAATCAGAAGTTGCGTCTACCGAAAATGCTCCACAATTGAATAAAATCATTCCCCACCAGATCCCACCACCTCCTGCAGACTTTAAAGGCCGCGAGGATGAAATTAAAGACATCCTCGCTAACTTCGAAAAAGGTGCTACCATAACTGGCCTTCGCGGCATGGGTGGCATTGGCAAGACGGCGTTAGCTTTAGTTCTAGCCGAGAGGCTCAAGGATCAATTTCCTGACGGCCAAATCTTCATCGATATGAGAGGAACAAGTGTAAACCTGGAATTGCCTCCTGTAACTCCTGTCGAAGCCATGGCCCAGATAATTCGTGCTTATAACCCCGTTGATCGCTTACCAGAAAATCCAGTGGAATTGCGTGGGCTGTATCTATCAATTCTGACAAGTAAGCGTACTCTCCTGCTGATGGATAATGCCGCTAACAGTGAGCAGGTGGAGCCTCTACTGCCTCCAGTGGGTTGTTCTGTTCTGATCACATCCAGAATTAAATTTGCATTACCCGGTCTGGTGGAAAAAGATCTGAACTTATTGCCTATAGACAAAGCGCGAGAGTTGCTCCTTGAAATTGCCCCACGCATTGGTAGTAGGGCCGAAGAGCTTGCGAAACTGTGTGGATATCTTCCTATTGCTCTTAGGAATGCGGGCAAGGCCTTGGCAGAAAAAAAAGATCTAGGTGTTTCTGAGTATGAAAAGCGTTTGAGAGACAAAGTAGCTCGGCTAGAACTCGTAAGGGCATCCTTCAGTCTAAGCTACGAACTGCTGACACCTGGCAGAAAAAAACAATGGCGTCGTCTTTCCGTATTTCCAGAGGATTTCGATCGCTATGCTGCGACTGCCGTTTTGAAGATGTCTCCTAGTCCAGCATCTGAAGCACTGAGCGATTTGGTGAAATGGAGTCTGGTTGATTTCATTCCTTTTTCAAATTCTGAAGATGGGCGATATAAGCTTCACGAGTTAGCACGCATTTTTGCGGAATCATGTCTCGAAGCAAGTGAACTTCTTGATGCCCAGCAGAAACATGCCCGGCACTACCAGAAAGTTCTTTCTGAGGCTGATAAGCTCTACGAAAAGGGTGAAGAGAATCTCTTCGCAGGACTGAAGCTATTCGATCGCGAATGGGCAAACATTAAGGTTGGCCAAGCCTGGACAAAAAATATGGTCCGAATTTCCAGGAAACTTACAAAGAGCGATATGAGATTAGTCATGAAAATGGCCGACTCCTATGCAAATGATGGAGCTTACGTACTGGATCTGCGCCTACATCCCAGGGATAAGATTAGCTGGCTCGAAACTGGCTTAACAGCAGCAAGGATGATGGGCGATCGAAGTTCTGAAGGAGCGCACCTGGGCAACTTGGGCAGCGTCTATTCCAACTTGGGCGAGATCCCAAAGGCCATTGAGTACTACGGCCAAGCCCTGGTTATTTCTCGCAAGATCGGGGATAGGCGAGGTGAAGGAGCTGATTTGTGTAACTTGGGTTTAGCCTACTCCAACCTGGGCGAGACTCGCAAGGCCATCGAGTACTACGAGCAGGCCTTGGCTATAGCCCGCGAGATCGGGAGCAGACGGAGTGAAGCGGCCGATTTGTGCAATTTGGGGAGTGTTTACTTCAACATGGGCGAGGCTCACAAGGCCATAGAATACTACGGGCAGGCCTTGGCCATTGCCCGCGAGATTGGGGACAGACAGAGTGAAGGAGCCGATTTGGGCTGCCTGGGCAACGCTTATTCCAACCTGGGCGAAATTCGCAAGGCTATTGAGTACTATGAACCGGCTCTCGCTATTTCTCGCAAGATAGGGGATAAACGAAACGAAGGCAATTGGTTGGGTAACTTAGGAAGTGTTTACTCCAACCTAGGAAAGACTCGGAAGGCCATCGAGTACTACGAGCAGGCCTTGGCTATAGCCCGCGAGATCGGGTATAGACGGGGTGAAGGAGCCAATTTGGGCAACTTGGGCAATGCCTATTCCAACCTGGGCGAGACTCGCAAGGCCATCGAGTACAATGAGCAGGCCCTGGTTATTTCCCGCGAGATTGGGGACAGACAGAGTGAAGGAGCCGATTTGGGCTGCCTGGGCAACGCTTATTCCAACCTGGGCGAAATTCGCAAGGCCATGGAGTACTATGAACCAGCCCTAGCTATTTCCCGCAGGATAGGAGATAAACGATATGAAGGCAGTTGGTTAAGCAACTTGGGGAATGCCTATTCTAACCTGGGCGAGACTCGCAAGGCCATTGAGTACTACGAGCAGGCTCTGGCTATTGCTCAAGAAATCGGGTATAGACGGGGTGAAGGAGCCAATTTGGGTAACCTAGGTTTAGCCTACTCTAACCTGGGAGAGACTCGTAAAGCCATCGAGTTCTATGAGCAGGCGCTGGCGATCGGCCGCGAGATCGAAGATCGAATGAGTGAAGGAGAAACCCTCTGCAATTTAGGCAAAGCCTACTCAGATCTAAATGAAGCCGATAAAGCCGTCGAACACTGCATGCAATCCCTAGACATCGTTCGCAAAATTGAATATCGAAAAGTTGAAGGCGAAGCTCTCTGTAATTTGGGCAAAGTCTACGCTGATCTTGGTGAGAACTACAAGGCAATCAATCATTGCGATCAAGCGCTGGAAATCTTCCAAAAGATGGAATATTGCTGGGGAGAGGGCGACGCTCTGTTCTACAAAAGCCTAGCAATGGAAAAGCTCGGCCAGCGGCTGAAAGCAATTGAAAGTGCTAAAGCAGCGCTCACTATTTTCGAGCAGATCGAAAGCCCTCATTCTGAGAAAGTAAGGCAGAAGCTGGCAGAGTGGCAGATTCCTGACGAACCGGAGAATTAGCATGCAAGTCATCTTCCTTGGCACTAACGGCTGGTACGACACTGACACAGGCAACACCATCTGCACCCTCATAAACTCCGAGAAGTATCACATAATCCTCGACGCAGGCAATGGTATCTACAAGGCCGACCGCTACATCCATGACGACTTGCCTGTCTATCTCTTCCTCTCTCACTTCCACCTGGACCACATCGAGGGCCTTCACGTCCTGAACAAGTTCCATTTTTCGCAGGATCTACGCATCTTCGGACAGAAAGGCACCAGACAGGTTCTGGAGACAATCGTAAACGAGCCCTTCACAGTTCCTTTGAGCAAGCTGCCCTTTGCTGTCGAGGTCCGCGAGCTTTCCGAAGGGCCCTACAAGCTTCCCTTCCCCTTGGAGTGCCGGTTCCTGGTCCACGCAACGCCATGCATGGGCTACCGCTTCGATCTGGATGGCAAAGTAGTGACCTACTGCCCTGACACCGGAATCTGCGAGAACGCTGTGCTGCTGGCTGAGGATGCCGATCTTCTCATTACCGAGTGCTCCCACAAGCCTGGCGAGCAGAGCCCGGAGTGGCCGCACCTAAACCCAGAGGATGCGGCGGAGATTGCCTGGCGGGCAAAGGCGAAGAGGCTGGCACTGACTCACTTCGATGCCGGAAGGTACACAACCATCCAGGAGCGGCTGGACGCTGTGAAGAGCATCACGAATTTCGGCGAGGTGGTTGTCGGCTGCGACGACCTGGTGCTGGAAATATAAGAGCCCAAATAGGAGCCGATCATTGGGAGTAATCCTATCGGAATGCTCTTGACCGGAGCACATCAAATAGCCGCCAAAGCCCAACGGCAGCAATAACGAAAGGATAGGCAATCATTTTCTTCATCCCCCGATTCCTCAAAAGGGACGCCAGAGTGGAAACATGAATGAGCAATCGGGAAATATTGATATATTGACAGCTCGAAGCACAGAAGGAGGAGTTGACCATCAAAGAGGAGATCTGGATTGAGAAGTACCGGCCTGAGAGGCTAGACGACATCGTTGGCCAGGACGATATAATCAAGCGCCTTAATTCCTACGTCAAGACCAAGAACCTGCCTCATCTGCTCTTCTCGGGGCCGCCTGGCGTTGGCAAGACAGCTGCAGCTATATCCATCGTCAAGGAGATCTTCGGAGAGACCTGGAGGAACAACTTCATTGAGCTGAACGCTTCCGACGAGCGCGGAATAGATATTATCAGACACAAGGTCAAGGACTTCGCCCGAATGGCTCCACTGGGTGTGGCAGATTTTAAGGTCATATTCCTGGACGAGGCCGACGCCCTGACCAACGATGCCCAGTCAGCTCTGCGCAGGACTATGGAAAGGTACAGTGCTACCACCAGGTTCATTCTCTCCTGCAACTACTCCTCCAAGATAATCGAGCCGATCCAGTCCCGCTGCGCCGTCTACCGGTTCAAGCCGCTCTCTAAAGAAGCTGTAACCAAGAGGATCGGTCACATTGCGGAGATGGAGAAGCTGGAAGTCACCAAAGGGGGAATGGATGCAATAGAGTACGTGGCAAGCGGCGACATGCGCAAGGCCATAAATGCTTTGCAGGCAGCTGCGCTCTTGGGCGACAAAGTGGATGAGGACACAATCTATCTGATAACCTCAACGGCTAAGCCCGAGGAGATTAAGGAGCTGATAAAGGCCGCTATATCTGGGGATTTCGTGGCTGCCAGGGGAAAGCTTGACGACCTTCTTCTTTCCAAAGGCCTGTCAGGCCAGGACGTGGTGGTCCAGCTTCACCGGGCGATGCTCATCATGGACATCTCAAATGCCGATAAGGTCAGGCTCATTGATAGGATAGGAGAGATAGACTTCAGGATGACGGAAGGTGCCAACGAGAGGATTCAGTTGGAGGCCCTCCTGGCATACTTTGTTCTGGCAGGATCAAAGAGTTAGACGGCCTTGAATAGCTGTTTTTCTTGCGCATGATATGCTTCATACCAGGTCCCTTGATAATTGGCATCGGTTTTCTTCGATTCGTATTCTTGGTCTGCAGGCTGCGATCCTGCCTTAAGACCGTTCTGAGTAGCCTATGAATAAGCGAGGACTTGCGCCCATAAAGGATCTGACGAATTATTGACCACGTTTCCACCACAGTCTTGGTCATCTCTTAAACCGGTCCTATATTGGCCTATCAGAAGCTAAGCGCCTCCTTTGGACATGCCTCCACGCACCTCGCGCATTTTATGCAATCTGGCTTTTCCAGGATCTCGTTTACAGGAAGCTGCATGGGGCAGACCTTCTGGCATATACCGCAATCTATGCACTTTTCCCTGTCAACTTTGAGCTGGAACTTTTTCCCTCCAAGGGTTCTCTGCAGAGTGCCCATGGGGCAGAAGGAGCACCAAGCACGAGGAGCTATAGCTACGCCGAAGAGAATCGCAACCGAGGTTGTAAGTATGCAGACGGTCACAAAGACCATCCCGACCTTGTCCACTATTCCATTTGTGCCGACGATCCGAAAGATCATAAATCCCATCAGGACGATGAAGATTGGAACCCTGATCCACATGCTTCTT
>JBGQAL010000054.1:0-15869 GCA_041494285.1 Methanotrichaceae archaeon | reverse complement strand
CAACCTCCTCATTGAAGTGCTTGAGATTGTCAGGGACGGCACCTAGAGCATCAGCCTTATCCTGGGAGTCCACAAGAGCACCGTGCGGAACGAACATTCCATCTGTCAACTTGACCCCTATTACGACCGCCCCGTGGCCAATGAAACATTTCTTCCCCAGAGTTGAGGCATGGACCACGGAATTGAACCCTACAAAGCTGTCATCACCGATCTTCAGAGGTCCATGAATGATGGCTCCATGAGCAATAGAGATGCGCTTCCCAAGCTCGATTGAGCTGCCCTTGAGCCCGTGGAACACGGCACTGTCCTGGATATTGCATTCGTCGCCGATAATAATAGGCGTAGCCTCGTCAGCCCTCAGGGATACCCCTGGCGCAATATAGACCTGGCTTCCTATACGGACATCTCCAATAACTGTAGCTGCATCGTCCACATAGGCTGTAGCCGAGACAGTAGGCATCCGTTCCTCACTGTTCCAGGAAGTCTTTGGATTGCTCTTCAGCATCTTGTACCACCTTTTTGTGGATTTGACGTTCTGATAAAAAGAGATTACCATCAAAGATGATTTTCATATTTTGGTACTATCTCGATCAATGGCGAATTATGCCGAGCCTTCTCAATGGAAACAATGAAAAATCAATGCCTATAGACGTACTGTTCTAAGAAATAGAGCAAATAATCTAGCGATATAACCAATATTATAATGTATAATTGGTATATTTACCCGCTAATCTTAAATAGGTAGGAAATAAAACTTAGGACACGTTACCAAATTATCTTCAGGGGTAATGTAAGGGAACAAGGAGGGATTTGAGAAGTTTGGACCTATATGCACTTATAAGGAGTATTGAGATTTATATTAATTACGCGTATTGAATAAGAACAAAGTAATTTCCCTATAAAGGTGTTTACTTATGGCTGAAAATGTAGCATCTCAGGAACCGCCCGGTGGGCGGTGGATGATTGTAGTAGTAGGCATCATAATTCAGCTTTGTCTGGGTGCCATTTATGCTTACGGAGCAGTGAGAGGTGACTTATCAAATTACTTTAAGGCGCTTATGGGGATCGCAATCCTGACGGCAAAGGGTGTCACATTTGTTGGTAATCCGCTTCTTGATCCGCAGGTCGTTGCTTTCGTCAAAGATGCGACGATGAAGGGCCCAAACGCACTTGATATGACATGGCCTTTTATCATATTCCTAGGTGTATTTGCCCTTACCATGCCTCTGGCTGGACCTTACATACAGAAGATGGGGCCCAAGAAGGTAGGAATGATTGGTGGAGCACTCTGCGGCCTTGGGTGGCTCGCGGCCTCGTATGCTAGTTCGCCCACAATGCTCATTCCATTGTATGCCGTTATCGGTGGATTGGGAGTAGGCATAGCTTATGGTGTCCCAATTGCTTGCTCAGCGCAATGGTTCCCTGACAAACGTGGCCTTGCCGTGGGACTGACAGTGCTAGGTTTTGGCTTCTCTTCTGCCTTGATCTCATATGCTACGCTGTTCATGAAATCGGCAGGCTACCAAATAATGAACATTCTACAGGTCTATGGCATCGCCTTCATCATTATTACTATAGTGGCATCTATGTATCTGAGGTTCCCGCCGGCTGGCTGGAAACCTGCCGGCTGGTCTCCGCCAACCCCTGTAGCCGGAGCCGCACAGAAGATAGACTTCATGCGCAATGAGATGACCAAGACAGGGACATTCAAAGGACTTTGGTTGTGCTATACCATCGGAGCCCTAGCCGGGCTGACGGCTATCGGAATAGTAGGGCCGGTAGGCAAAGAGGTAATGACAAACGCCGGCATGAGTGCTGCTGCTTCGACTACACTGGTATTTCAGCTGATTCTTCCCTTTGCCATATGCAACGGCCTGGGAAGACCTATCTTTGGCACTCTGACGGATAAGCTAACCCCAAAAAATGCAGCGATAGTCACTTTTGTGGGTATCATAGTGGCATGCTTGCTAATGTATATGAGTTATTCCTCTGTCATGGCATTCATAGTCTCTTTCTGCCTGCTCTGGGGCTGTCTAGGCGCCTGGCTGGCCATAGCACCAACTGCTACAGCAACCTACTTTGGAATGAAGGATAATGCTAAGAACTACGGGCTAGTCTTCACCGCCTACGGAGTTGGAGCGGTAGTCGGAGGCATCGTCTCAGCTGAGATTGCGGCCACTACCACGGCCGCAAAGGGTGCCACGTTCCTGGACGCCTACAGGCCGTTCTTCCTGGTGGTGGCCGTCCTGGCCGTGTTAGGCGTTGTCATTGCCTTCATGCTGCTGAAGCCGCCTGTTAAGAATACAGCCTAAATTTATTTTTTTAAATATTTTTTATTTTTTTTGATTCAACTTGACCACTCTGTTCTATCATTTATTTTATTTATCTGCAAATACAATATTATATTTATAAAATAGAGATGAACCTTTAAGCTTTTCACGCGGTCTTGATCAGGTATCCTGTAAGCTTGGTCTGGGCCATGATGCACTTCTCACCGGTATCTCCAACCGAGAGACGCCAGTCAGGCAGCCCATGCACAGATTCTCTTCCGGCAAACCTATGGCCTTAACCAGCTCTTCATTGCTGGCGTAGCCCAGGGAATCGGCATTGATCACCGCCACCACACCGGGAATGGTCTTGTAGGCGGCTATCAGCTCCTCCCGGCTGGACATGTCTATTCCCACAGAACAGGGAGCGATTATTGGCAGGTCTCCAATGCAGACGTTGACCTTCTGGGCCCCTTCAGGCCCCTCGCCTGGGCCAGAACCTCGACCTTCTTCTGCATTTTTATTTTTGAATGAATGCCCTGCAGCTTGCTGCGGGGTGCGCCTTTTGACTTGGGAAGAACCTAATCACTTAAAGGCTACTTGCATATCCCCTGGGATACCTCTGGCTCAGCACCCCATTCAAGATGAGGAACTCGCCCACTTGAAATGGGTCCATGAAACCATTCTTGTGCCTGATCTCTTCGTGAGGCAAGACCGCCTCCCCGTTCGGGGATTTGGATAATGCATCGGGGCAAGCTTTATCGAGAGGCACAACATCGAAGTACTTCTTGACGAAGAGGGGCCGGGATCCACTTCCATCCAGTTTCGATAACGATACTCTATCCTGATAAGGAACAAGATCTGTGTTGTCTGCAAGGGCATCTCTGTTAAGTCCGATTTGGCCCGGATTAAGATCCATTGACAGACCGCCGATGGGTGCAACGTACCAATGCTTGAGAGTCTCGATCGGATACGCGTAACCGGCTTTCATAGATCCATATTGGGATCACAGTCTTATTAACTTTTGTGAATAATATTATGTACTCGTTCAAATCCAGCGAAGTCAACTTCGCTTTTGTTCATTAAAGTTATGACAAGTAGATGACATCTGAACCATCCAGCTCGTAAAAGTCCTCCTTTAGACCTAGCAAGTTTTGGGTTCTATTCGCTTGAGATCCTCCTGGCTGCTTGAAGGGAATTAAGTGCATACCATTCGATTGCTACAGGACGCAGATAGATATTACAACCGATAAAGACAGCCAGAAGACTTACGAAGCTATCGGCAATCGGCTGATATATCAAGTTCAAGATTGCTCATGAAGAGCTGATGGGCGAGTACAAGGGACGCTGCCAGCTTGGTACTCAAAGCGCTTGGCAGGCACAATAGCCCTTTGTTTCCCATAATCGTTAATGAACTGCGATGACCTGTCTCAGTAAGGCGATTTCTACATGTTGCACCCCTCGCATTTAACAGTTCTAGGATACTAAGAATGTTTCTGGAACATACAATTATAGACAAAAACACCGAAAGATTAATCGGCTGTATCCATCTACATCAATTGAAAACTTGATAATATCGCTGAAGATTTACTTTTCGCCTAAGGAGATGAAGTTTGGCCTTCGATTCAAGAAAACGCGGAAGTAAGGATCTTATTATAGCAATCCTCATAAGTCTCTCGGCAATCATCATTGTATTAAAATTCACAAATACTAGTTTAACTTACAAGGTGCTTTCAAGTATTAATATCAAGTTTGTGCTTCTGGCCTTGTCCCTTCATTTGCTTACCTGGGTGTTTTGGTCTTTGAGAATACAGCTTTTGGCCCTTACTGTTGGACATGGGATCAGTTTCAATTTAGCTTTCAAAACAACACTTGCTTCTAATTTCCTAGCTTCATTGACGCCTTCAGCAGCAGGTGGCGAGCCTATGAGAATCAAAATGCTTGCTGATGACGGCATGAGCTATGGCTCTGCCACGGCTGTTGTCCTGGCAGAGAGACTTCTCGATAGCTTTCTCTTTTTATCCGCATTAACAATTTGCTTTTTTCTCGCCGGCTCGGCTACAAGATTTGGACTGGAAGTAGGTGCAATTTTTCTTGGATTGCTCCTCCTTCTGCTGATCTTCCTCTGGGTACTAATCGAGAGGCCAGAAAGGATAGAACTACTGACAAAGTGGGCCGAAAGAAAGACAGGAGGGGCAAAGATAATAGTGGCCGTAGAGAAGCAAATTTGGCTTTTCCGTGAGGCAGACATCAAGCTCGCAAAGGAAAGGAACAAGATACCAGCAATTATGGCCGTTACTCTATTTCTATGGACATGCGAGTTTCTTATTCCTTCTGTTCTGCTCATCGGTCTCGGTCAAGATCCTAGCTTACTTTACTCGATTATGGCTCAGATAATTATAGCAATAATCAGTTTGGCTCCCTTGACTCCAGGAAGCAGTGGAATAGCTGAGTTAAGCATGAGCTATCTATACTCCATGTTTGTTCCTAACTATCTTCTAGGAGTTCTGGTCGGTCTTTGGAGGCTCATAACTTATTTCACGAATCTCTTGGTGGGCGCTGTCTTCATGGGAGCCTTTTTCAATCGCAAAGTTAAGAAGTGATTCTTAAATCAAGATCTTCTTATAGAATATCCATGTGGATCGAGCGAGCATTTACGAATGGACTTAGAACCATCCAGAAGTGGAGAGGAAGGTAAGATTTGGCGAGAGTCCTGATAGCCTAGAGCCATGAGAACTCATTCAAACCACTTTCGAAGAAGACAAAGCTCCTGGCTGTGTGTCTAGCAGCACTTCCGTCCTCTGGAATCATTGCACCTTGTGGCTAACCTTGCCATCAGCTCCAGTAGGACTTGGAGGCTATCTGCTTAGAATCAGCCGCTGCGGCTGAATGTGGGCTAAAGGTGTATCGTCTGATCTTCTTCACAATTTTGGTAACCATGTGTAGGCATAGGGGAGGAGGAGCGCGGTGTCCACCATCATTCGTATTCATGAGATGTCCTCCTTTCTGTTCATTTGAAGAAATTACAGACAATCATTCGCCAAACCTACGAACGAACCAGGTCTTCACGACCTGGGTCAGGGTCACATAGCAGACCAGCATAACCGCTAGCATAAGCCAATACTGGGGCGGCAGAGGGACAAATCCGAGCGCGTCGGCTAAGGGTGAAACCGTTAGCCACGCGCCGACCGCGACAATTATCAACGAAGTAACGATCAACGGCAAGCTCGCCCGGCTTTCAATGAAGGGAATTTTATTGGTGCGGATGACATGAATGATCAGCGTCTGGGTAAAGAGTGACTCGACGAACCAGCCAGTGTGGAACAGAGCCGGATCAGTCCAAGCATTGAACACGTTGAGCATAATGAAGAACGTAAGGTAATCGAAGATCGAGCTGATGGGTCCGATGAACAGAATGAAACGCTGGATTTCACCGATCGCCCACTTGCGCGGCTTGGTCAGCCATTCGGCATCAACCTCGTCGGTGGGGATGGTGGTCTGCGAAAAATCGTATAGCAGATTGTTTGTCAGCACCTGGATGGGCAGCATGGGCAGGAACGGCAGGAAGGCACTGGCTCCCACAACGCTGAACATGTTGCCGAAGTTAGAAGAAGCCGCCATCTTGATGTACTTGATGATGTTGCCGAACACGCGTCGTCCTTCCATCACTCCTTGCTCCAGGATCAACAGACTGTTCTCCAACAGAATGATGTCGGATGACTCCTTGGCGATGTCTACCGCGCTATCGACTGAAATGCCCACATCGGCAGCCTTCAAAGCTGGGGCGTCGTTAATACCATCGCCCATAAAGCCGACGACGTGACCTTTGCTCTGGAGCGCGCGGATGACGCGCTCCTTGTGTGCTGGGACGAGTCTCGCAAAGACGCTGGTCGCGCTGACCGCTTCGGCGAGTTGACCCTCGTTTATCGCCTCGATTTGGGAGCCAAGCAGAAGATTCTCCACAGGCATGCCCACTTGCTTGCAGATGTAGGCAGTGATGATTTCATTATCGCCGGTCAGGATCTTGACGTCCACGTTCAGGCCATGCAGCCGCTTTAATGCCTCTGCTGCGGTGTCTTTGGGTGGGTCGAGGAAGGCTAGGAAACCCAGCAGAATCAGGTCCGATTCATCCTTGACCGCGTATACTGGCTCATCCGTTGCCCCCGGCATTTGCTTATAACCCAGGGCGATCACTCGGAAGCCCTCTTTATTCAGTTCGGCCACCATCTGCCGGCTTTTGGCGTCATATTCGGGCGACTTGCCGACGACCTCGCCATTGATCTCCACCCGGTTGCACTGGCTCATAATTTCGTCCAGGGCGCCTTTACAGATGAGCGTGTTCAACCCGGTTTCGTCTTCGATCACCACCGACATCCTGCGCCGCACAAAATCGAAGGGGATCTCGTCGATCTTGCGGTACTTTTCTTTGGCTTTCAGGCGTTCTTCTAGCTCCTCGTGGTCGAGAATCGCTTCGTCGAGCAGGTTCTTTAACCCGGTATGGTGGTAGCTGTTCAGGTAGCCATAGTGCAACACCTTCTCGCTGGGTTCGCCGAGCACGTCTAGGTGCTTTTCCAGCACGATCTTGCCTTGCGTAATGGTGCCGGTTTTATCGGTGCACAGGACATCCATTGCGCCGAAATTTTGGATAGCGTTCAGGCGTTTAACGATCACTTTCTTGCGCGCCATCGTGAGCGCGCCCTGGGATAGATTGACCGTCACTATCATGGGCAACATCTCGGGGGTTAGCCCGACCGCCACTGCCATGGCAAACAGGAAAGCTTCCAGCCAGTTCTGCTTGGTCAGTCCGTTGATCAGGAAAACGGCCGGCACCATCACGGCAATGAAGCGGATCATCAGCCAAGTGAATTGGTTGATGCCCTTGTCGAAGCTGGTGAGCACGCGCTGGCCGATAATACTGGTAGCTAGCGATCCGAAATAAGTTTGGTCGCCGGTGTGGACGACTACAGCCGTCGCAGAACCGCTCTCAACGTTTGAACCCAGGAAGCAGATGTTGGGCAGTTCCAGAGGGTTCTGGATATCGGCAGACACAGTATCGGCTTTTTTCTCCACGGGCAAGGATTCGCCGGTGAGGGTCGACTGATTCAGAAACAAGTCCTTAGCAGAAAGCACCCGTACGTCTGCTGGTACCATATCACCGGCTGCGAGGCGAATGATATCGCCCGGCACTAACATCTTGAGCGATACTTCAGCTTCCAAGCCATTGCGCACTAACGTCGCCGTGTTGCTGACCATCGCTTTGAGCTTTTCAGCCGCGTTGTCAGCACGCATCTCCTGATAGAACCGCAGCACAACGCCCAGCAGTACCATCAAAAATATGACTACCGTTGCCCGCATGTCACCAGTGAGGAAAGAAACCACACCTAGGGCCGTAAGTAGGATAACTAGTGGATTCTTGACGTTATTCAACAAACGCATCAGTACGGATTGACGCTTTTCTCGCGCAATCTCGTTCAGTCCGTACTGTTTCAAGCGAGAATCGGCTTCCGCCTGGCTCAAGCCATCCAACCGCGATTCTAGCTCCTTCAGGACGGTATCGGTATCAGCGTGCGCTTTTTCCAGCAATTGAGCCGAAACTTTTGCCTCTTTTCCGCCAGCGAGATTAACTGGCCGCTGAGATAAATTCGGGTTGGTCTTTGCAAATCTCATCCACACCTCATGGGCGCGAAAACGCTCTCGGACTCTCGCCACGGTCTGGCGATCTGGTAGCTTTAGGCTCGTGGCCTCCTGGCAGTTTTAGAGGCTCTTTACCTGTGCTGTTGTCACCATTAGAGAATGGATATCTGCCTTGGAGACGACCCCATATCCTAAAGCTCTCAAATTCGAATATCCGCTCTGGCCCACTTGCTATAGCAAACGCTATATCTGCCTCGAAAGTACGACCTTACGCCTTAAGGCAAGACCTTTGGCATTCCAAGTCTTATCACACTGCGGATTAATATCAATAGCGGTATCAAATGTCTCAATAGCTTATATCATAGGCTTTGGCGGCCTCATCACGCTTAGCAAGATTCCTTAAAGCATTGCCATTATTGTTCCAGGCCTGTATGTTTGCGGGTTCAAGAACATCCTTTGTGTCCTGAAAGTTCATGCTTTAAGATCAGAGGGAAAATCCGGCTCTTCCGGCACGACAATCCAGGCGATAATGTACGCTATAAGTCCACCGCCAGCAGATAGCACCAAAATCAAAGTAATCAGCCTGACGATGATTGGGTCAACATCAAAATACTCAGCTAGACCGCCGCAGATGCCAGCGATTACTCGGTTCTTCCTCGAACGATAGAACTTCTTGACCATTGGGACCTCACAATTTTAATGTTACCACGATTTTAATATAGCTTACTGTTCATCATGGATATTATGGATAATATCACAACCGAGAAGTCATCAACCTTCAAAGAAGAGCTCATAAAGCGGGTCAAAGAGGTAGTCAGGCCAAAAGAAGGAGCCTGCGGTATCTGCCACGCTGTTGCCGAAGAGATCTGCCACGTCGTGGGCAGTATCGTGGCCTACGAGCAGCCAGGAGGCATCCTGGCCAAGATCTTCGACGACCAGGGCAACGTAATAGGCGAAGGTTTCGACGTTGTCTGGTCGCCTGCTGTCCTGGCTGCCGAGCTGGATGCCGGGCTGATCCCGGAGGACGTGGCTGAGGGCCTCAGGCGGGAAGGCATCAACACCAAGGAAGATATCGACCTCGTGGCCGACCTGTACGGCTATGGCCGGGTCCTCACTCCAGCGGCCATGGCCCTGGTAACGGTCCAAAGGATGGGAGGCCGCACCCTGATCAAGCGCGAGGGCCTGGGCGTTGTAGCCACTTTCCTAGACAAGGAAGGAAACGTAATAGCAAAGTCGCCGCCAGCCTACTGCCC
The DNA here is from genome assembly GCA_041494285.1 of Methanotrichaceae archaeon. Lineage (GTDB taxonomy): Archaea > Halobacteriota > Methanosarcinia > Methanotrichales > Methanotrichaceae > Fen-7. Next base: position 6,715 of record JBGQAL010000054.1, on the reverse strand, counting down.
CACCTGTGCTGTGACCATCGGAGCGGCACGGACGCCATCACTGGCTGAGAAGATCAAAGAAACCGTTGGGGCCGCGGAGAACACCGGGAAGAAGAAGTACGAAATGGGCATCGAGAATCGCTACGAGGTCAAGGGCGGGCACGTACGGGTAACCCTGGCCCAAGGGGACAAGATCCTGGCGAAGAGGGTCTTAGGCTGCTGCATGGCCTACGGCACGGCCAAGGCTGAGATCGTTGCGAGCCTGGTGCCCAAAGCCAGCGCAGAGCTGTTCAGGAACTACTGCAACCTCTGCCCCTTCAAGCACTGCTGGATGGAGAAGTCGATGGGAGCCACAGGCAACGTTATCCTCCATCGCCTCAGCGAGCTAGGCACTGAGATCGAGATCACAGCGGAGGGCGGGATCGTGGCTAGGATACCGGGGCCAGAGGGCGAGGAGATCCAAGGCCGAGGAACGCTCTGCTCGCTGTCTGCGCTTACCAACATGCTCCTGCGCGGCGACGCCCAGAAGATCCTGAAACCATCGGCCTCCAAGAGATGGGAAGAGCGCTGAAAACCCCAAAAAGCCTTAACTGCCAGACTAGAAAACCTGAAATGAAAGTTGATCAATCAGGTTGACACTTCATAATTAAGGCTCTTTCGAGATCGATTGCCATGAGAAAGCTCAAAGGAAAGGATTTGGAGATTCTAAAGAAGCTCGTGCCCGAGGTGGAAGAGAAGCTCCGCTCCGGGTCAGGAATAGAGTACCATTCCATACTCCCGCCGGTATCCATGCACTATGCCGTGGATGAAGAGGATTTTGAGGAGCGTCTGAAGCGTCTATCAGGCGAAGATCTGACCTACCTTGTGGATCGCATCCTGGACGAATCCGAATGTCTTCTATGCATATCCACTGAGTACGCCAGGATCTTCGTTGACGTCCTCGCAGAGAAGGTCACCAAGGAGACTGCGAAGCGGATAAAGGAGATGTACGAATCGGCCACCGGGTACAAGCTTTAAGTTCTCGTTGATGAATCTAAAAAATTAGCAATCTAAGAAAGCTTGAGTGCTACTTCGAGTGCTACTTCAATTTTGGCCTGCCAATATCAAAGCAGGTTAGGATTGTGAAGATTGCGCGGAATTTGACCTGCGTTAGATTGGTTCACAAGTGTTATCAGGCTTGAACGTAAGTATAAATCAGAAGAAACAATGCTGGATTGAGATGAGTCAAATGGCTGATGATGCTCCTAAAAAAGTGTTGCTCATGATGGGTTGCCCGGAAGTCCCTGTCCAGATGAGCATGGTCCTTTACCTCTCGAACAAGCTGACCAAAGCGGGCTTTGATGTAACAGTCGCAGGAACTGATGCGGCAACCAAGCTACTGAAGGTCTCCGATGTTGACAGGTACTACGTCAAGAACTCTGTGGACCTGGACCAGTGCCTGGTTGACATAATCGAGAAGAGAACGGACTTCGATATCTGCTTCGCCTTCATGCACAGCGATGCAGGCATGGCCTTCGCCGCGACCATGAGCGCCATATCCAAGGCCAAGCTCTACGCAGTGATCTTCGGCAAGAATGCTGAGGCCCTGGCGGATACCATCGAGTTCAAATGCGAGAAGATAGTGGCCAAAGCTGTGCACAACCCCACACCTCTGAAGATCAAGGTCGATAAAGTAATAGCGGAGCTGGTCTCGTGAGCTGCATCGAGCAGATGAAGTATGATCTTTTACTGGAGCGGGTCTCGTTCAAAGAGGCTAAAGAGTTCATAGAAAAGAACGCCGACGAAGTGTACTATGTTGATCCGGGCTACAAGATCTTCAAGGATTACTACATAATCGGAGTTCCACCTATCCCCATCGGGGCAAAGGGAGATGAGCTGCTCTTCACCTATGTAAAACCCTGTCACGGAACCTTTGTTATGAAGATCAAGAGCGAAGAGGAGATCCAGAGGCTCAGGGATAGAGAAAAAGAGCGGTTGATGGCATCGTTAAAGAAAGGGCTAAAAGCAGAGGTTCCTGTCTCCGAAAAACCTGTTGATTACCGTTCGGTATTTAAGTAATTGACATATGCGCTTATCGTGAAAGCAAGTGAAATCATTAGGCTCAAGGCTTTGCAGTCCTCTGTGTACAGCAGTCGGCCGATGTGGCCTTTCTTCGGGAACGTTACCCGATCCGAAGCTAATTAAGTTGGAATCCGAAGAGCAATGATAGATATTACAGAAGCGGATTTTTCTATAGAAGAAGTTGTAGAAAAGGCCAAGAGTGAGGACGTAGGGGCGATTGTCACCTTCCTGGGCACGGTCAGGAACGACGGCATCAAGTCCATGGAGCTGGAGGCCCCTGCTCCACTTCGTAAAGTGGGCTACAGATATCGTTCTCATCGATCCCACTTTATAAAGGAGGCCAGTCCTTTCCACTATCCCTCCATTTGCCTTCAGGAAAGAGAACATGAAGGTAAGGATGAAGATAGACTGGGGTCTAAAGGCTCCAGCAAAACCAGACCTGGAACGTTTTGGGAGATATCTCAGAGACAAAGGGTACATGCCCTTTACGATAGAAAACTACCAGGACTATCTTAAAAGATATCTGGCGTCTGGGAAAACCGTTCCTGATTTCCTTGAGGGGCTACATAACAGACATCTGGCCAGGAATACAATCAATAACTACATTATGCCCATCAAAGCCTACCACATGATGCTGGGCCAGCCCATAGATGACTTGAAGATCTTGAGGAAACCTGAAGGCATCCCCTATTACTTTGATGAGGATGACATCAGACGGATCTTTGGAGTCATAAAGAACCTGAAGCATAAGGCTATGCTATACCTCATGTTCTATACCTGCCTGAGAGCCTCAGAGCTGTGTAGCCTGGATGTGGAGGACATAGACCTGCAGAAGCTCATCCTGAGGATCAGAGAAGGAAAGGGAGGTAAGGCTGGGATGATAGGCTTCTCCAATGACTGTGCTGCTGTGATGAAGGACTATCTTGAATCCAGGCCACCTATGGAGATTGACGGGAGAAATCCCCTGTTTTACACCGACTTTGGAATCAGATGGGATAGAAAAAGTCTCTATAGGATGTTTTTGAGGTACAAGAAAAAGGCTGGCATCCAGAAGAAAGGAGGAGTTCATGTCTTTGGCAGGCATAGTCCAGCCACTCTGATGGTGAGTAGGGGCTGTGACATAAGGGTGATAAAAGAGATCCTGAGGCACAAAAGCATCATAACTACGATGAGGTATGCCCATATTTCTGACAGGACGGTGAAGGAGGCCAGTGATAAGTACCTGAAGCTGTGACAGTTATTTTTCTCTACACTTTTTCAATTCTTCAAATAGCCTTTGACAGATCTCAGCTAATGTCTCTCCATACTTACCTTCAGCTTTCATGAAATCAACTGATTCCTTGTAGAGTTTAACAGTTGTAGTCTCCATGATACTCAATACAAAGGGTTAGCTATATAAGTTTACTGTTTAATGAGTAAACAAAGGTTTAAGTAGTATAATATAGTACACTCCAGATCAATAAAGGTGTGTATAATGTCTGGAAGAATACCGTCAGATGGGGAGGCTTAACATGGCCTCTAAGGAAGTTATAGCATCAAGGATCGAAGGGATAGACCTGATAATAACTACCCTTCAAGATATCAGACGATCTGAGATGATGGAGCTTGAACAGATAGAGGCACACATCACAAACAGCAGATGATTCATGAACAATTGAGGAGTGTATAAAGATGCAGATGAAAGGAAACACCGAAATGCAGCCCTGGGCTGCTGGGTTGAGTATGAATGAGGAGATCGAGCTGGTAGAGTCTGCCCTGGCCAATGTGTCCAGGCCAGTTATCCTGGTGGAGGATGCTTATGCCAGGATCTGCTGGCAGGGTGAAAAGCTGATCTCCCAAAGAAGATCTGATGGGAGGTGCTGGAAGATCTCCTCCAAGAGACTGGTAAGTGTTGCTCCTGCAAGAAGGGTCCTGGAGGAGCTGGCTGGAGCAGCATGACTGATATCCTTAGTGAAGCTGATGCTATTAGAGAGCATGGCTCCCTGTTAATGTCCAAAAATCCAAAGAGGAGGGCTGAGGGAGCCCTTCTCCTGGGTATGTGTCGAACAGAAGCCTGCAGGAAGCTCCTGGAAGAAGCACTGGCCATAGAGACAGATGAGACTGTCAAGAGGAGCATTAGGAGATCACTAAGGGTAGACACATATCCATTGATTCGTCGAAGGTATAACTGGCCTTGATCATTGGATCGGTCATTAAAGGCTGTTTCTTAGGTCTAGGCCCCAGGGGAATGTCTTTGAAGGCTTAGTTTAGAGATTAATTCAATAGTAAGTATTTTATTCTTATCTTCCCTATCTGTGGAGCATGGATTCTTTTAAGACAAAACAGCTTAACCATCTGGTCAGAACCCTGGGCTGCATTATCGTAAAGGAACAACAAAAACCTTTTAATGCTATTGTTTCTGAGGCTCCCTCAGAATCGTTAACATTCAACTGTCTAAAACAGGATCTGTAGGATTGTGTTGGGAGCTGTGATTTAGAAACAGGTTATTAAAAACAGCAATGAGAGACCCAGCCCCTGGGCCTTTTTGCTGTAACTAAATGAAGGTGTCAGCAGCAGGAAGAAGGGCCTGCTGCTGTTTTATGGTCTGAAACTCCAAAAGATTTTTCTCTAAGGTCATGCACAACCTGAAAGACTCAGGTCTAATTCTAAGGTCTATTTTTGAGCTTAAAAGGTTTTCCCTGGTTTGTTTCCTTGACGGGCATTTCTCCATGGATTTCCTAAAGAATCGCCTTCAATTCGCGATGTTCCAGGGATTCCCTCCAGGCTTTCTGGATTAATGCCCTGGGGAGCATACCTGGATGGCTGTTCTTTCATGCGCGACGTTTTCAGGCATTTCCTTCAGGATGGCTCCAGCTACTGCCCTGGGTTTAATGCTATCGTTGATATTTAGGTACTTACGGGGCAAAGAGGCAAAGTGGCAAAGAAGATACAGATACTTAACAGGATGATGGAAAGTAGAGGGACAGGCTTAAATAGGAATATTCGTAAGCTAATCTTGGAGTTTGTTAATATGCCCAGTGATAAACCATTTGTTGGTCTTTATCTTATGGAAAAAGAGGATGAGCAGCTTCAACAATTGGCCTCTGACCACAATATAAAGAGAGTCCAGCTGGCCAGAGCCTGCATGAGAGTAGGAATGAAGATCCTTGAACAATTCCCAGAGAAGGTTCTGCCATTGGCAGGACTGTATGAGGTGGCTTAAAAAGGTTTGATTGAGTCCAGGAGTGGGAGCCCCTGGAGACTCAGGTTATGGAGTATTACAATGACATACATTTACGATGAACATATAAAAACCATTCCCCAGGGGTCCGTAAGGACCCCTGGACTGCCTATTATTTTGACCTGCGATCTAAGAGGCTTCTTAGATCGAGGCAGTGTTGGGAATGGAAAGAACAATAATTAACAATTCTGTCAATGATGGCCTGACTGGAAGGGACCGGCCAGGTGCTGAGGATTGTATAGACAGCTGTAAACAGACGCTGGGAGGCCCTGCTTACAGTGAGAAGAGCTTGAACAATGACAGTGGAGGCCAGGAAAAATGTAACATGAAAACTGATGATAAGAAGCCAGCAGGGAGCACTGCTGGCCAGGAAAATGTATTAAATCCATGTATCCATATTAATGGATTTAAACCTTTTGGTAGTGTCCAAATTCCAGAGCAGCTCCAGAATGATGCTTTCAGGTTCTGCAAGGTCCTAAAGCATGACAAGAAGCCATTTGAGCATGGCTGGAGTAAGGAAGGCTACCAGTGGAGTGATCCAGCCCTGCAGACCTGGATCAGATCAGGTGGTAACTATGGCTGTATAGGAGGGTTTGGAGATCTGGTCATCTTTGATGCTGATGACCTGGCCAGACTCCAGGAGCTGGGTGTCATTGCTCTTCTGCCAGAGACCTTTACAGTTCAGAGTCCAGGTAGGTATGGAGAGCATAGGTATTACATCTGCCCTGGGGTCAAAAAGAAGGCAGCTCTATATGATCCTGAGAAGACCTTTGTTAACGAAAGAGGTCAGGAGCTGTTTGTCCATGTAGCTGACTTAGTAGGGCCAGGCCTGCAGGCTGTAGGACCCACATCTGTAAGACACTTCCCTGGAGAGAATGAGGAGTTCAGAAGTTATCAGGTAATCAATCCAGAACCAACACCCATAGCTGAAATTACCCTAGAACAGCTCCAGGAAGCTATCAAGGTACTGAGACCCTCTCCAAAAGCAGTTAAGGAGAGTACCCAGGGAGTGGAGGTAAAAGAATTAAAGACTCAAAAGGGTGGCTATAATCGATGGTCTGAAAGTCTTCATGTAGAGGATGTCATGCTCCCTACAAACCCAGTTAGAGATGAACTGGAGACTACTGGGGAGCTTCAAGGAGGGCATCCCATCCATGGATCTGAATCAGGCAGGAATTTCAGCATCAATATCAAGAAAAATAACTGGATCTGCTACAGATGCCATAATGACAAGTCAGATTATTGTGGTGGTGGCCCCTGGGAGTTACTGGGCATTAAAGAGGGCATTCTTACCTGTGACGATTGCTACAAAGGCTGGAGGCAGGATAAACCTGAGCTGTGGACCAAAGTAATAGCCAGAGCTGAAGAGTTAGGCTATGAGGTGCCAAAAGGCCCTTACGGTGATTCTGTTGCTGATTACAAGAGAGACCTGATCAGGTATGCAGTAGAGATCAT
>JBGQAL010000141.1:0-7229 GCA_041494285.1 Methanotrichaceae archaeon | reverse complement strand
GATTTCCCACGACGCAGGTACCGGTTCAGCTCGTCTCGGTCTTCCTCTTTCAATTTCACACAGAATATTGTTTTTCGTGACACAATTTTATTTTATAACATATTATGAGATTTAAAACTTGTGTTATAGAGCACTAGTACCAGCGTAGAAGAAGAACCTGCCTTATGACCCTGGCTTACTTTAGCTGTAGGACGATATTTAGAATGAAACTGTTTCGTGCTCATTTGTTAGATTGAGGTAGCTCGCTCAAGAGCAGTTCGTCCTAGTAGTCAGCTATCTTGAGGCAAATTTTTTATCGCGGGAAGTGATAAAGACACGGGGAGTCTTTGGTGGTAACATGTTAGAGTTACAGGCTCCCCATGAAGTGTGCCCACAGCAATGGGCACACTTTTCAGTTACTCAGAGACTTATCAATATTGTTGAGAGCTATTGAGATAATTTCATACGAAGTATTATTTTGTACGTTAATCCTCAAGCAATGAAGTCTTCATATCTACTTTCGCTTTATCTGCTTCGGCTCAACATGACCAGAGCGAAGAGGATTACAACGTACTGTATCCAGCAATATCTTTCAAAAGAACTTTGATGCTAACGACATCCGTGTCTCGCACTTATCTCTCACCTCGCACTCATCGCATCTGGCCTCCTCCGGTCTTTCCGGCAGCCTGCCCTCCTTTATCTGTTGAACCCTGTTCCTAATTCTGAGAAATCTACCTCTGTCTACGCTGTGGATCTGAACAGCGCGTATTACTCCAGATCTCGGATACTCCACCTGGCATAGATCAATCCTACCACCGTACTGCTCCTCGGTGAGCATGGCGTACCCTGCGAGCTGGAGCCTATCCTTCTTCCAGACTCCATCATCGGGAGCAAAACCAGTTTTTATGATAGAAGGAACATGACCATCAGTGACCAGCCGGTCTAGCCTGCCCGACAGGCCCAGTCGGTCGGATCTTAGGTCCACCTCCAGATCGCTAGGAAAAATCTTGTCAAAGGCAGTGGCCAGACCTTGGGCCATTCTCGGAATCATTGCAGCAACCTCCCGGGAGGCAATGCCGAGCTCTTCGGGATCGATCTCGTCTCCGTAGATCAGAGGAAGATCCAGCTCCAGCTTAGCCAGACTTGCCTTTAGCTCTCCTTCAAGATCATCGCTGCTGGATATGCCGAGCATCAGTTCGCGCAAAAGCAGATGAACTGGACGGGCCTTCCTAGGCAAAGAGCCCAAAGCATCGAAATAAACCAGCCTCGGGCAGCGGAGGTAGAGACCGATGTCTGAGATCCTGACAGTAGTTAGCATTAACTTAGCTATGGTTGTTTAAGTTAATAAATACTTTGAAAAAATTGAAAATGTCAATCTAGAATATCATTCGCCGGCATCAATTGCTATCCTTCGAAACGACTTACCCTGCTGATGTATTGTTCCCATTTCCGGTAGTGTTTCCACCGGCTTTGCTGTAAGTGGAGTTGGCATTCCCCAATCCCACCTTCACCAGCCAAGCATCCTCTGCTCCAGCTCCATAGGAGTTGGTTATGCCCGCAACTGCGTAACCTCCATCTCTACTTTCAACAACGGAGGTAGCCATGTCCTGCCCTGGTCCGCCAAGGCGCATGCTCCACTGCTCCACGCCAGAGGCGTCCGTCTTGGCCAACCAGGCATCTCTTCCGGACTCTTTTGATTCAATGTGGCCAGCCAGAACAAACCCACCGTCTGAGGTTTGCTGGACTGAGATGGAAGAGCTGTCCTTGTCGTAGACCTTCTCCCACTGCTTCTTTCCCCTCAAATCAGTCTTCAACAGAAAGGCTTTCTCGTTGGGGCCCTCGGATTCGGTTCTACCTGTTATGACGTATCCGCCTAGGGTCTCCAGTACCTGTAAGCCGACGTCGTCCTCGGTACCGCCGAAGGTCCTGTTCCATTGTTCTTTTCCGTCTGGGTCGGTCTTTATCAACCAGATGTCGTCTTTTCCAGAGCCGTAGGATGCCGTCCTTCCAGTCACCGCATACCCATCGTCTCTGGTCTGGACCACAGACATTCCCACGTCGTCCTTGGAGCCTCCAAAGGTCTTATCCCACAGCTTCTTTCCTAGGGAGTCGGTTTTGACCAACCAGAGATCCTTTGCCCCTGCTCCATAGGATCTGGTGTAACCGGTTATGATGTAGCCCCCATCATTTGACTCGTTAACCGACCAAGCGCCGTCCCCCGACGATGATACAAAGCCTCCAAATGTCTTGTCCCACAGCTTGGTTCCATTGGAGTCTGTCCTCATAAGCCAGAGATACTCGCTGCCCATTCCGTAGGACTTGGTGGTGCCGGCGACTACATAGCCGCCATCCGTGGTTTGACTGACCGAGTAGCCGACATCCTCCCCAGAGCCTCCAAAGGTCTTATCCCACTGCTTCTCACCTAGGGAGTCCACTTTGATCAACCATAGGTCGCTGCTCTGCCCTAGAGACGACGTATATCCAGCGATTACGTAACCTCCATCTCGAGTTCCCTGTAGAGACCAGGCACCATCGCCGTAGGGCCCTCCGTAGGTCCTGTTCCATTCCTCCACTGGTTTTGCCAAGGCGGGGGCTACCATAAAAGCAAAGAGCATGGACAACACGAGCAACCGGAACAAGCTAAGATGGATCATTGGTACCTCTCTGGTTCCAGATCATCCCTTGAAGCTGACGCTCTTATGAACGTTGAAGTCGCCGCTTAGGGCCATTCGATCGTTTATTCCGCTATTACCGAAGCCCTGCTTACCGGCCTGCAATGACCAGACGCCATTGAAGGAGGCTTGATTATCGGAATGGATTCCCGACTGAGAAATTGAATCACTCTGGGAAAGCATCGAGCCACGAGAGTCGGAGCCGGTCTTCGAAGTTGAGTTCTTGCCTGGCCCAATGCCTAACGTTCCGTTTTCGAGAGATTGATTGACAAAGGATGAATTCTGCGAAGACGACTGCTCAGCTTCCGTTGTGTTAAATTCGGATAGGTTAAATCCGGACGAGTTAACCGCTCTGCCGTTGGGTGCTGAGGATTTGAATAGGATCGGTTTAACGGTTGAGAAATCATGAGCTGATTGATTAATAGCAGATCGATTAACAACGGATGAGTTGACGCCGGAGACGTTAGCATCCAGGCCGTTAGCCACTCCTTTGTTTTCCACATTCACGCTATTTTCCTTTCCTTGATTGGCGCCCTCAATGATCTGCGCCATTTTCATCTTGAAATCATTCAAGCCATCGTTCGCGGAATAGAAATTATCAGACAGGCCAGGGCTGGCCATCATACCTAGACCATGGACCGCCGAAGTAAAACCCATTAGAACAATGACTGCTCCAACGACTATCCCCCAAGCTACTCTCATAACCCCACCTTCATGCTATAGATTATTATCATCGTCTGATATAATTTGAACTTTTCCGTACATCGTCTTTTTTGTGGAAAAAATAATTTGCAGTCATGGACAGACTTTATCTGTTCTGGAAACCATCAAAAATATGTGTACCTGGATTACTTCCCCTACCAATCTCTGAGGCCATACCAGGACCAAATGCTCGATGCCGTGTATGAAACCATCGGGAAAGGAGAGCATGGGGTGCTCATGATAGATGCTCCCACTGGCTGCGGCAAGACAAGCTGCATTTCTGCAGCCATGGCTGCGGCTCCCGGCAAGGTTGTGGTGGCGTTGAGGACGGTCTCTCAGATAGGCATCTACATCAACGAGATCCAGAAGATATGGTCTCACACCAGGCATAAACCCGAGATCGCCTACATGGTTGGGAAGCAGAAGATCTGTCCCATCGGTGACGAGTTCAGAGGAGAGAGCGTCTATGCCGGATGTTCTCGACTCAAAGAATGGACCAAGAACTACATTACAGCTCGTCTAAACAAGAGCCAGGACAGCATCTATGATCCTTCGAGGGACAGCATACCCGAGGAGGAGCCCGGTTACAGAACCTTCTGTCCTTATTATCTCAAGAGCAGAGAGGGCTTTGAACTCAATGGCCAAGCTCATTTCCGCAGATCCGGCCAGGCTCTGGATGTGGTAGATGCGCTAAAGAAGAAGGTGACCGCTCCGGAGGATCTCGAGAAGATCTGTAAAGGGATCTGTCCCTACGAGATCATGAGCCTGTATGCCAAAACCAGCAACGTAGTGATAATGAACTACTCTCACCTCTTCAGCCCTGACTTCCAGGACATAATCTTCCAGTGGCTTGAGATTGAGCCAGAAAAAGTGACCATCATCGTGGACGAGGCTCACAACTTGGGAGATGCAGTCAGGGCCATGAGCTCCAGGATCCTGACGGTGCGCATGCTGGACATGGCCGAGAGAGAGGTTGAGAAGTTCGAGGGCACCCTTGGCCAGGCTAGGCTGGAGGAGTCTAGGATGGAGTCTTCCTGGAGACGAGAGGGGATCAGGGTCATTCGCACAATCCTTCCAAGGCTGAAGAAGTTCATGATTAGCCGCCTGGCAAGGATGCCGGAGGGTGAGGCCCTTATGGATGCTGATCTTTTTCGGACTTTCCTCTACGACGGGATCGAGAACAGAGATGAGGCGCTCTCTTATTTCTCGGATGTTGCCGTAGCTGTGGCCGAGCTGAATCTGGCCGAAGGAGATAAGGAGAACCTCCAGGGGGACATCCAGCCCAACCTGGCTATGGTTCTGCTCTTTTTGAGAGACATCGAACAAGCGGAAGAGGACCAATCCTACCTGAGAAAAATAGTGGTGACTGGAAATGGCGACAAAAAGTGGGTCCGCCTGGAGGTCAACAAGATTGACCCTGCCCCCGTCATCAGACGAATTACCGACAACGTAAATGCCACCGTGATGCTGAGCGGGACGTTATCGCCGCTTAATGCCTACGAGCTGTACTGCCTTGGGGAAGGGGGCAGGGCAAAGCTGGTCAACCTTCCAAACCCATTCCCGAAGGAGAACAGGCTTCTTCTTGCAGCAGAGAAGGCCAGCTCACAGCTCGAGGTAAGGGAGGATGCTGACAATAGACGTGAGATGATCGGCCACATAGAATCCCTGATAGAGTGCGTTCCAGGAAATGTGGCAGTCTTTTTCACATCATATCCCATGATGAACAACTACCGCGAGGTCTGTTTGGCCTCCGCTCGAAAGGCAAATAAGAAGCTGTGTGTTGAGCCCAGGTCCTCCGAAGAAGTTCCCGATCTCCTGGAAGAGTTCTTCGGATTGGGACGAAAGGGCGGGGGTGTCCTGTTAGGTGTGTGTGGAGGAAAACTGGCAGAGGGAATAGATTACAAGGGCGAGGCCCTCAACGGCGTGGCCGTAGTCGGACTGCCTCTTGGGGCCTATGATGAGATCCAGAGGGAGATCAACGCCTATTACACAAGGAAGTACGGGAAGGCAGAGGGAATGCTCATAGCCTACACCCTACCCGCCATAAATAGAGGTCTTCAGGCAGCCGGCAGGGTCATCAGGGCTGAATCTGAGCGAGGTGTGCTGCTGTTTTGCGATAGAAGGTTCAGCGGAGACGGACTGGGAGGTGTCAAACAGTTCTTGCCGGATTGGGTCCAGCAGGAGCTGATTGTCGTCGATGCCACAAAAGGAAGAGAACTGATAAAGGCCAAGGAGGCAGAATGGGGTCACACAGAACTGCCGGATGGCCGGTGCCCTGAGGCCAGCTTCGAGTTCCCTGACAATTTCCGAAGGGCAGCGAACGCCAGGGGTGATGAGTCTTCCAGAAATAAGCCGAGGGGCAGCAGAATTCAAGGAAGCTATACCAATGACGGTGATCCGAAAACAGTTGACCCTCTGATTGCATCTTTCAGAAATAAGGACAAAACCGAGCGAAAAAAAGCTGCGGAGAACCTGGCTAAGATTGGTGGACCTGCAGTTGCTCCGTTGATCTATGCTCTCGACGATAGGATAAGCTATGTCCGCGCAATGGCTGCCCACGTTCTCGGAAACATTGGAGATCCCAGGGCATCGAAACCCTTGAAAAAGGCACTGCAGGACAAAGACAGCAACGTTCGAAAAGAGGCGAAAGAAGCCCTCATCAAGTTGGGAGATCAGTAAGCAAAATCGAGAGTTAGAAGGTCGATAAACTAGATTAGCAAGCTAGAAGCTAACTTTTTTAAGCTAAATTGGTAAACGAAACGTTTAAGCTAATGGGTAAGCCAATTAAGACCTAACCCAGCTCCTCGACCTCTAGTACATTGAGGGGAATGGAACCTAGAGCTTTCCCTATCATCGACTTGGCTATGCGTCCTGCGTGCTCTTCGCTCTCGGCGTTGAAGATCTTCATCTCAAACAGCATACCAACGAGGGCGGTTCCCGCAACGAGAATTACCCCGTCGATGTCCTCGCCGCAGTTTGGACAGCTTGACTGGCCGACCTCTACCTCCACGAACTCCATCTTTCTCAGGTTCAAACGCTTGCCTGCCTCGGAGATGGCAACGCCGATGGCGTCGTCCTCCGTCTTGACATCTCTGACCAGCCAGGCACCCTCTAGCAAAACTTTGAAGTTGGGCATCTTGCCTCACGTTAGAAGATGTATGATATCTATCTTTTCGATGAAGAATTGGGTTGGAGAAGAAAGGCAGAGCAAATAGAGTTTATCTAACAAGAACGGGTTGCCTAATTACCTCATCTGCGTCTGAACATTTCACCTCGAAGACCTTGCCAAATGATCTACAAGGCCGTGGCCAACTGGCAGCAAGCAAAGATCTCTCTGCCTGGCCAGCGTCGATGCAAAAATAGCTTACGATCGAGACCATGCTTGAGGACGGTATGCGAAAGATTTACGATGCCTTATTTTCTACGGGTGAGGCAGGCAATGAGCCAACGATCGACGACTGCATAAACTGCTAAAGAGAGCGTTTGGGGGCTGATTAAGCTAGCTTCGTTCTCTCAATCTTTAGGGTCTTGAGGAAATCTAGAGTGCTTGTGAGGTTCATGGTGCTGACAATCCCAAAATTTCCAGTAAATGCAAGGTATGAAATCGAGTTGGTAATGTCTTCATTAGTTGCCGCCATTGTATAATCTATACTACCTACAATATAATGTCCGATAGGATGAATCGGAAAATGGTTTATGGCACTAGTGCTCTATAACACAAGTTTTAAATCTCATGATATGTTATAAAATAAAATTGTGTCACGAAAAACAATATTCTGTGTGAAATTGAAAGAGGAAGACCGAGACGAGCTGAACCGGTACCTGCGTCGTGGGAAATCATCTGCGAGAAGTTTGACTCGGGCTAGGATACTGCTC
>JBGQAL010000209.1:0-3673 GCA_041494285.1 Methanotrichaceae archaeon | reverse complement strand
TTTCGTTCGTCTTCGGAAAGTGTCACAATGTATTTCTTCATATCCGATTCTCCCAGGTGGATTATGAAGACTATACATTATATATTTTACGACATTACAAGATTGACGCTACACTAGCAAAATTCACTATTATTCACAAGGGGATCATAAGGTCAGCAAAGTTCGCAAAACATATGCTACTAATTCAAATCCCGATTCGATAGCTGGTTTAATGAACGAATTGTATACGTTTAGCAAAAATCGCAAATCAACTACCTCAAATGCAGTGGTCTCGGGTGTCCCAAATACAGGAGCTCAGCCAGGCATACGGAAGAATATCAAGTTCGAGCAAACTAGTGCAGACGAAGTGGATAATCTTATCTGGGAATTAACCAATCAGTCTGATTGTGATTTACAAATGTTTGCGGCAAAATCCCTTGGGGAGGCCAAAGATCCCCGGGCTGTAGAACCGTTGATCCTCCTTTTCAAGAAGGGGCCCTGTGATAATGCCGCAACCAGTGTTGCAGAGGCACTTGGAAAACTAAACGATTCCAGAGCAGTAGAACCACTTATCTATATGGGGATGGTATATCAACAAAATGGCGATTATGACGAACCACACGCCGACATTAATTCAATATGGGCTCTCGGAAACATTAAAGACTCTCGCGCGGTAGAACCATTAGTAGAACTATTAATTCAGTATAACAAATATCTATCTGAAAATTTGGGAGAACGAAATAAGGTGGAAGCTGCCATATGGGCTCTTGGAGAAATCGGAGACACTAGAGCTATAGACTCGCTAATCCCACTAAGAAATAATGTAAATCTCCATCAAAAGTATCCGGATATCACAGCCACAGTACAATGGGCCCTCGACAAGATTAATGGTAGTGGAGACGTAGAGCCATTAATCCAATGCCTTGACGACAAGAGTGATGATCCTAGAATCAGGACAAATGACTCTAATCGGAGACGCCAGTGCTGTTGAGCCATTGATTCAGGCACTTAAATATAACACATACGTATTCTCCCCAACACGGACCGTGGAGGCACTTGGACGAATCGGAGACGCTAGAGCAGTTGAGCCGCTGATTCAGGCACTTAATAACACTATTGCACCCTATGCCGTTAAAGCGCTTGGACGATTCAATGATCCTAGAGCAGTAGAGCCATTGAGTAAGATCCTTCTGTATCAGCGGAATGAAGAAAATAAAATTGTTGCCGCATGGACTCTTGGTAAGCTCAAAGATACTAGAGCAGTTGAACCCTTGATCAAAGATCTCAATAGGAGCTGGGAAAGCAGTGATTGGGTCCGAGGCTGGTCTGCATGGGCTCTTGGAGAGATCGGGGATGCCAGAGCTGTAAAGCCGTTGATTGAAGCGAACAGAGAGGGAGATAGTTTTGTTCAATTCAATGCTAAAAAAGCTCTGAAGAAGCTTGGCCAACCCATCACTTCGATGGCTTAATCTCCCGATTCAGCAAAATAGGCGCGACCTTAAACCAATAGGCCTGGCCCACAGGCTAATCCTAGTTCCAAGAGTATGTACAACGTATAGCCCTTACTATCCTTTTTGGAGTCTGTCAAGTCAAAGGATTATATTTATAAACACCCTTTCGGCTTACAATCCCAAGTGGTTGTGCTCTTGATTATGATTTCTGCTTCAAATTTAGCTGCCATCGAGAAACCAGTATCCGACAAACGTAAGATCGTTGCATAAAGTATCATAATAAGCAGTTAGGCAGAACAGAAAATTCAGCCAATTTTGGGAAGTTTTGACAGTTGAATAATTTTGTACGTGCTAATAACAAAAAGGTCTGAATAACATGGATGCCGAAAAGTTCCTAGATTTCGGTGAGAAACATCCAGAGTTCTATCTGAGGCTTGAAAGGTCGCTTTGCAGCTAATCGCCCAAGGCCGAAATCATTACTCTGCTTATGCTATTCGCGATTATATACGCATGGAACTGAGCTAGATGCCTCGAAAGATTCCCGCTGTTCAATTTGTGCAACAATTTCAGAAAGGACTTGCGCTAAGATTTGTCAAGAAACACCCTCAGTACAAGATCTTCTTTCGGTTCTGCGATAGCTGATAATGATCTACAATTATGAAGAACCAGATAACCATTCTGACGACCCTGACGACAGCGACGCGGGTACTGTTGAGGAACCTGAACGACTGCGACTGGATATCTGCCCAACTTGCCTGGTTCCTATAATGAATCTAGGCAAAGAGGCAGCTGATATCTACAGATCGGCTAGGATCTGGTTCAAATGCGGGTGCGGAACCTATCGATCATCATAGGACCGCCACAGATACTAAACAGTTTGATGATTTAGGAGCTTGGAATAGGCGAAAGATAGCGAAAAGGAGGTAGGCAAAATTGGCTTTATAAAACACTTGTAAAAGTGGGTTTGGGATTAAGGAGTTCAAAAGCAAGATAGCAGCCGAGCGAGCGAACCATCACAAAAAGATCGTGAACATCAAAAGGAATAGGGAGGCGAATGGAAATGGCTAAGAAAAGCGGTAACTGGATTCGGAAAGCCAACATCAAGAAGGGCGGGCTTCATAAGGCCTTGGGTGTTCCGAAGGAAAGACCATGCCAGCGAAGAAGATCAATGCAGCCATATAGAAATCTAAATGGACTAACGCTACCGCTGCACAGAAAAAGGTCGGCCAAATGGTGAACCTGGCTAAGATATTCAAAAAGATACTTAAATAGTGAGGGTGGACGACTAAACCTAGTCACGCCCTCGCCTGGTAGCGGCCATAGCCCGGCCGAACCTCTAGGTCTCCATCAAAGACCACAGTCCCTCGAACTATAGTTGCTCTGGGGAAGATGGCCCGTCTGCCCTCATAGGGAGTCCAGTCAGCCCTGCTGTGAAGTCGATCTGCGTTTATCCTGGTTATGGCCTTAGTGTCCACCAGCACCAGGTCTGCGTCTTTTCCTGGCGCGATCTGGCCTTTGTACTTTAATCCGAAGATCTCGGCAGGCTTTGCAGCCATGGCGGAAACCAGTCGGTCAAGAGTAATTAGATTGGAACGAACGGCCATGAGCATCAGTGGCAGCATGGTCTCTACGCCCGGAACCCCTGCGGGAGCCTCCCAGATCCCCTGCTTCTTCTCCTCCGGCAGGTGCGGTGCATGGTCGGAGGCAATTATGTCTATCGAGCCGTCCCTCAGGCCGGCCCAGAGCGCCTCGTTGTCGGATGGGTCGCGCAGTGGTGGGTTCATCTTAAGAAAAGACCCTTGTTTGCGGTAGTCGTTCCTGTTGAAGAGCAGGTGGTGAGGGCAGACCTCGCAGCTAACTTTCTTCCCAGCCTTCCTGGCGTCCTTTAGTAAATCCAGGCCTTGGAAGGTGCTAAGGTGGCAGATGTGGGCCCGCTGGACCAAGGACAGTACTTTTTCCACCGCGGTGGCCTCGGCCATCTTGGGCCTGGCTGTGGAGTAGACCTCGGGATCGACTTCTGCCTGAAGCTTTTCGGTCTCTTCTTTGATGATCTGGCCATCCTCAGCATGGACGGTTGGAAGGGCCCTGGCTTCCTCCACCTCCTTCAGCAGCTTCTCCAGCTGAGTATCGGTGTGCTCGTAGGTGAAGATCTCGCCGATGGCTGCCGCGCCCAGCTTGACCAGCTCTTTGATCTTTCCCGGACCTCCATTTATGCAGAAGTCCACCACAGAATGGTTCTTGGC
>JBGQAL010000179.1:0-5046 GCA_041494285.1 Methanotrichaceae archaeon | reverse complement strand
GTTAGAACTAGATAGGGATCTTAACGCCAGCCTGAACATACGCACCCTCGGACTGAGGGGAAGAGCCTACAGAGATACGGCAAAGAATCAGCCGATCAATGAAGTAGGAAGCTCCGCTCTTTAGGGCGGAGAGGAAGTCACTTACTTCGTGCAAGAGTTCCTGGCCAGAGGCTTGAGATGTTCCCTGGAAAGCTGGCAGGTAAGTACGAAGTTCCTCGGGTCGAGATCGAAGAAGTAGTATCGGATTCCTTGAACACCAATGGTTCGCAGAGAGGTTGCAAGAAATGATATTCCGAACCAAACTGCCCTCGCTTCCCTTCGTCGGCCCAAGAACTGCTCAATGTGTCAGAGGTGCCGTGCCAGAGCTTGAGAAGTTTCTGGTGCGAACACTACGACTTAGAGCTCTTTAAGATTGATTACCCGAAACCACCGGGCCTTCTCTACCACATGATCCTGCCTTGAGAAAACTGGCTGCTTTCCTAAGATAACCTTGATCTTTAGAGGATCACAAGGATGGTTTTGCATAGGAGAATGCGTTTAGCCCGACGTCATAATGAAGATTATTACCTTAGTCTAAATCAGAGTGCGGCCAAAATATATATGCCCTCTGAAAACATAGGTGAGCGCGAGGGAGAAAGTGACTGTAATTGTGCTCAATTTCAAAACGTACCGCGAAGCAACGGGCAACAACGCCCTCAGACTGGCAGAGATCTGCGAGGATGTCTCAAAAGAGTACTCTGTTAAGATAATAGCGGCTCCTCAGGTTGCAGATATCCACGCCATCTCCGAAGCTGTAAAGATTCCCGTTTATGCCCAGCACATCGACGGCGTGGGCTATGGCGGATTCACAGGACATGTCACAGCTGCATCGCTCAAGGCCGCGGGGGCCAGTGGCTCGCTCATAAATCATTCTGAGCGAAGGCTCAAGCTGGCTGATATCGAAGCCTCCATCTCTGCATGCAAGTCTTTCGGCCTGGCCACTATCGTCTGCACCAACAACATAGCTACGACCAGAGCAGCAGCCGCAATGAAGCCGGACTATGTCGCCGTGGAGCCACCTGAGCTAATAGGCAGCGGCATACCTGTGTCAAAAGCAGATCCGGAAGTTGTGAGAGGCTCTGTAGACGCCGTCAAGAAGATCGAGCCTGGAGTTGGAGTCCTTTGCGGAGCTGGCATAACCCATGGCGAGGATCTGAAAGCTGCGCTGGGCCTCGGCTCTGAAGGTGTTCTTCTGGCCTCCGGAATTGTCAAGGCTAAAGACCAACGCAAGGCTTTAGAGGACCTGGTGACTGGAGCCTGAAAATGATAAGCGTTCACGTGAGAGTTTCTGGTAGAGTCCAAGGCATCTTCTACCGGGCCTACACCAAGGCTCAAGCCCAGGAGCTGGGAGTTAAGGGCTGGGTTCGCAACGTTCCCGGTGGTGGCGTGGAGGCCATCCTCGAGGGCGAGCGACAGAAGGTGGGCGAGTTGGTGGGACTCATGAAGACAGGCCCTGAGGGCTCAATGGTCTCAGGGTTTGAACTCTCGGAGCTCAAATGCAAAGGCTATGAGGACTTCAAGATTATTTATTGATGTGGAGATGTGATCTCTTGCTTACTGTTAACAGGTACAAGTGCTGCTACTGCGGTGCTTGCGTAGGAGTCTGCCCGACAATGTCCCTTGAGCTGGTGGAGACCTGGCTGGAGATCTCACCAGAGTGTAAAGAGTGCGGCATCTGCACCAAGATTTGTCCCGTCGGCGCTCTGGAGGTTAAGGCATGAAGTGCGATGTGGTCGTCGTGGGAGCAGGGCCTGGCGGTTCGATGGCTGCCAAAACGGCCGCGTCTGCCGGCCTGGATGTGGTCATGCTGGAGAAACGCCAGGAGATTGGGGACCCCGTCAGGTGCGCCGAAGGAGTTGGCAAGAGGGTCTTGTGCGAGATGGTGAAGCCTGACCCCCAGTGGATAGCCTCCGAAGTTAAAGGAGCCAGGATCTACGCACCGGACGGCACCTGCATAGTCATGTCTGAGGACAGGGCCGGATCTGAGGTGGGTTACGTCCTGGAGAGAAAGATCTTCGATCGGGCCCTGGCAATGAATGCTGCTCGCGAAGGAGCCAAAGTAATGGTAAAGACCAGAGCGTTAGGGCTTCTCCGGAAGAACGGCGTGCCCTGCGGAGTCTCTGCCATGCGCATGGGTGAGCCATTGCAGATCGAGGCGCCACTTATCATTGGCGCGGACGGAGTGGAGTCCAAGGTGGGTCGCTGGGCAGGGATCGACACTGCTCTGAAGCCCAAGGATATCCATTGCTGCGCCCAGTTCCTTGTCCAGGACTCCACAATAGACGACGAGTACTGCGAGTTCTTCTTCGGAAACAAAATGGCACCGGGCGGGTATGTCTGGGCTTTTCCCAAGGGCGATAAGCTGGCCAATGTGGGCATAGGCGTTCAGGGCTCTAAGTCCGGCTCGGGCGTACCTGTCAGGCTGCTAAAGGAGTTCATGAAATCTCATTTCCCTAACGGTAGGGTTGTGGAGATAGTGGCAGGCGGAGATCCGTCCTCTGGAGTGATAGAATCCGCTACTGCAGACGGTGTCATGCTGGTAGGGGACGCAGCCCACCAGACCGATCCAATAACCGGAGGCGGCATTCTAAATGCCATGAAGGCCGGCATCATCGCCGGAGAGGTAGCCGCCAAAGCAGTATCCAAAGGGAATTTGAGCAAGGCCGGGCTGAAGGAATATGAAGACCGCTGGCGGGCGGACATAGGCAAGCACATTGCCAGAAGCTATGAGTACAAGGAGTTCTTCGTGAAACTCACAGACAACGACCTAAACCAGCTCATCTGCTCATTGAAGAACGAGGACATCTCCAAAATGGACCTGCGAGGGATGTTGCGGGTGCTTTTCAAGCTCAACCCTAAGCTGCTATGGGAGCTCAGGCATTTGGTGGTTTAGTTGCGCGGGATTACATACCGGCAAACTATTAATTTTTAAGTAAGATTATATAACCATAACAAACCGTAGCAGCCATTTACCTCGCAGGAGCGGAGAGGACGGAGCGAGAAGGCCCCATCCTTCGGGTGGGGATGAAAGCGGAGTCCTCCCTATTCCTATAGATACCTATATACGCTAAAACAACTTATGGTATTTCATGCGTAAATCGTATCGCTATAGGCTCTATCCCACTAAGTCTCAACGGTCTGTTTTGAATCAGACCCTTGAGCTTTGTAGGCAGGTCTATAACGATACACTTGGTTTGCGAAAAGGTGCCTGGGAGAATGATGACAAATCTATTTCCCTGTACGAAACCAACAGCGTCCTTGTAACCTGGAAAGCCAAAAGACCAGAACTTAAGTTGGTCTATTCTCAGGTTCTTCAGAATGTCCAGGTTAGGGTAGACCTGGCCTTGAAAGCCTTTTTCCGAAGAATCAAATCCGGAGAAGAACCTGGATATCCTAGATTCAAGGGCAAAGGTCGCTATGATAGCATCACCTACAAACAATTCGGTGTTGAAATCAGAGGTGGTAAGCTCCATCTAGCAAAGATTGGCGATATCAAGCTCAAACTCCATCGACCTATTGAGGGAGATATCAAGACCTGCACTCTTCGGAGATCGACAACGGGCAAATGGTTTGTTTGTTTCTCGGTCGAGATGGAAGATGTTCCTTTGCCTCCATGGAAAGACGGTTCAGTCGTTGGAATCGATGTAGGATTAGAAAGCTTTGCAACTCTTTCTAATGGAGGAAAGATCGCTAACCCTCGATTCTTCAGAGTCGAAGAAAAAGCATTAGCCAAAGCCCAAAGGAAGCACTCAAAAGCTCCAAGGGGATCGTCTGAACGGAAGAAAGCCAAATTGGTGGTCGAGCGAGTCCATGAGAGAATTGCTAACAGACGAACCGATTTTGCCAACCAAGTTAGTCGTGTTCTGGTAGATCGCTTTGGTATTGTTGTTTTTGAAGATCTTGATATCCGAAACATGCTCAGAAACCACCGCTTAGCTAAATCAATCTCGGATGTAGCTTGGAATATGCTAGTGAAAGCAACCGAGAGCAAAGCAGCATACGCTGGCTCTAAAGTTGTGCTAGTAGATCCAAGAAACACATCTCAGATGTGTTCTAGGTGTGGCCTTATAGTCAAAAAGGATCTCTCTGAAAGAGTCCATAGCTGCTCGGAATGTGGCTTATCTATGGATAGAGATCTCAATGCAGCTATCAATATTCTGAGATTGGGGATGCAATCTCTTCGCAAAAGCGATAGAAGCCCCGCCCTTTAGGGCGGGGAGCGTTCACCTGGTGAGACCGTGATTCATCCTGATCGCACATTCTGCATAAAGATCGTTGATGCGGAGGACAACTTGATCGAGGTTATGACTAACCACAAGTGGAGCCTCTGCCGGGCCTTCGACCACGAGGGCCTACTATCTGAACGACGGGGATCGCGAGGATGCTCCTGAGTATGCAGCTCTGAAGAGGATGCCCGAAAGGCGCGGCAGTTCGTCCAGGAGATGAAGCAGGGTCACTGGAGCACGGACTCGCCCTGAAAGTCAAGGCCGAGCCGGAATGGCACCGTGGCTGCGAACTCTGCGAGTTCAATGAAGACTGAGTAGGCCCTTTCTTTTATCCATGGCTCCAAGGGCTCCTGCCATTTCCGCAGCCTGTTTATATTGGTCTTTGCCGCTTAAAGCTATTTTTTTGGCGATCCAGCTAAATGAATTTTATTGCTAAAATAACCAGGAGTTCGGTGACCTGTTTTCATAAAATTGTCTATCAGATTCGTAGGATCGCGATTCGCGATGGAATGACTTCAGCTATGGTCATCGTTTCAGATAAGTCGAAAAGGTCGAAGCATGAGAAGTACTTATGATTATAGAAACTTTCCACATCTTTCAAAATTGCTACCCAAAGACTATTCCAGATAGCGTTCCATAATGGCTATAGCGCAGTACTTTCCGCACATGGTGCAAGACCCGGTCTCATCCTTGTTGTGAATCTTCCTAGCTCTCTCGCCATCAATGGCAAATCTGAACTGGCCCTCCCAATCCCTGGCCTTCCTGCACAGAGCCAGCCTCT
>JBGQAL010000178.1:0-5051 GCA_041494285.1 Methanotrichaceae archaeon | reverse complement strand
TTCGTTTTCGAAGCTGTGGAGGCATTCCGCGCTAGCAAGACAGAGACTCCCAGATCGGATTTCATTAAGGAACTGGCTGAGGCCAAGGAAGAGCTACAAAAGCTTCGCAGTGAATTGAAGTTGAAGAACCTTCTGCTTGAGAAGCTGGAAGGTGAAGTCTACAAGGCCCGTTACGACAGCTTCAAGGAAGTTGAAATGGGTGAAGGGACCAGACGCCATGATGAAGATCTGATCAAAGTCCTGAGGGGCAGGAAGTCCGTGGAAGGTGATGCGATCCTTCAAGAACTTGGTGTCGATCCGCGAGATACCGAAGCCGGGAAGCTTGTGAACAATCAGCTTGAGTCCCTGAGGCGATTCGGTCTCGTCGAAGAAACAGGGACCGGTTGGAGGTGGATCAAATGATGATACAGTCCTTAAACCTCAGTCCTAGTTCGATTGACCTCATTTCCAGATTCCATGAGGATTGTAAACTGCGCGGCTTTGGATCTGCAATGGATTACGTCTATCAGGTAAGGGAGTTCTGCGGTTTCCTGGAGACAAGGGAAAAGACTCCTATTAGCGCGGACAAGGATGATATCAAATCATTCTTGGTCCATCTCAAGGAGAGGGGGATCAAATTTAAAACGATCGATCGTATCTTTACTAGTATTAGCTCATTCTATGGTTTCCTGATCGAAGAAGAGTTAGTTGAACATAACCCGATCCTTCCATTCCGGAAAAGGTATCTGAGGAAATACAAGAGCGATAACGATTCTGAGATTAGGAAGTTGATCAGCATCGAAGATGCTTCGCAGCTCGTGAACTCGGTCATTGACACAAAAGATCGATGCATCCTCGTTTTGTTATTCAAGACTGGCATGCGCCTTGGAGAGCTTATGAGCCTGGATGTGAACGATGTCGATCTGGATAAAGGCGAAATACACCTAAAACAGACCCGTAAGCGATCAAATCGGCTCCTTTACATTGATGACGAAACAATTGCAACTCTGAGCAAATGGCTGATCTCCAGGAAGAATCGACGCGGATCTGAATACCCGGCACTTTTCATTTCCAAAACTGGAAGCAGGATGAAAAAGGCGTCGATAGAACGCATGGTTGAGAAGCACGCCAAACGGGTAGGCTTGCACGATCCGCAATCGAAGAAGCTGGAGGACAGGTTCACACCGCATTGCTGTCGTTACTGGTTTGTGACCCATCTTCTTAGGGCAGGTATGTCCAGAGATTTCGTAAAAGAACTAAGGGGAGATACAAGAGGGGAGGCCATTGATATCTACAACCACATAGACAAGAAAGAGTTGAGGGAGAGCTATCTGGCTCACATACCGCAGCTGGGCATATGAATAAATGTGGGCAACCTCCCAAGTTCGCGAATTATGCGCAGATTTTGAGGAACTCCGTGGCTTCCAAGTAGTCTCCTGGCGAGAGGATGTTCCTGATGAAAGACCCGGCGGCGGTAGAGGAGGCGGTGGGGGTTGGGGTGGGGGTGAGGGCGTTGGTGGTGGAATGGAATGTTGGCTTCTGATTATGCTCTTGTTATGTGGCATTTTTTAAGGAATTCGCCCGAATATGTCACAGAAATATTACACGCACCAACACTGTTTGTTACTCAAAGGCTATTATACAACCATTAAGATCCAGCCAAAATGCTTTTTAGCTTACTTATAGTTTCAAGGACTATAAGCACAAATCCGTTAGCTCGCCTGCTATTGATCGATTGTTGGCGTGGCATAGTGTTTTTGATTATATAGGACTTGGAGCGCAAAGGCACGGTTATTTATGCTAGGATGGTATTTATAAAATTTTAAATGGTCCCTGATATCCAGGAAGAAATAACGGATGCATGCAGGTTATATACACTTATTAAGCGATAAAAAAGATAGAATGGGCATTTATCTATACCCCCCAATCCAGTGCTTGGTAGCATCGGCTTCCTCTATCAATCTCTTCTCCATAAGATGAAAATGCCAAGTAATGCTGCAATAGAGAAGGTTACCTCAAAGCCGGGTGACTTTGCATCACTCGTGGCTGTCTTTGTTTGTAAGTTTTGGGGATTGCTTGTGGATTTTGATTTTTCCTCAGCTTTTGCATTTTGCTGTTGTGGATAAGTCTTAGGCATCGATTTTTCCGTCGTACTAACGGTGTCCTTATTAACATCGATCTTGGCTAACCAAGGATAACCGGCTTGGCCCACAATTATATATCCTCCATCGCTTGTCTGCTGGATTGAACGTGGTTCATCCTTGTCTGATGCGCCAAATGTTTTATCCCATTCTTTGTTTCCAGCAGAATCCGTCTTGATCACCCAGACTGGCGTGGTGGTATAGTCGTCGGAACTCAATCCGACTAGCACATATCCGCCATCGCTAGTCTGTCGAACTCCAATAGCACTCTTGGCGTCAAATTTCTTGCTCCATTCTATTTTTCCAGCAGAATCGGTCTTGACCAACGAGGCATTACTGTATATTGAATGGTCGATCCAATTTTCTTTTGTGCCAGCGATAATATATCCTCCGTCGTTCGTTTGTTGGGCAAAGTTTCCATACTTACTGCCCAATGGTCTGCTCCATAATTCATTTCCTTGCGAATCTGTCCTAACAAGCCAAGCGGCTGAAGAGTTGGTGCCACATATTATATATCCACCGTCATTAGTTTGCTGTACGGATGGCTTTACAGCATCCACATTCGCATCTGGCACCCATGGAAAAGTCTTGTCCCAGAGTTTGTTACCATTAGCATCAGTCTTCGCTAGCCATAGATGATCCTTAGATGTTTCGCCAACAATTATGTATCCACCATCGCTCGTTTGCTGACCACCAGAAGATCTATAAGATAAGTCTTCTGAAACAGGCCCTTCAACAACTTTGTCCCAAAGTTTGTTGCCGTTAGAGTCTGTTTTGATTAGCCAGGCAACCTTATTCGCGTTAATAGTCCGGGTGTTTCCAATGGCTATGTATCCACCATCGCTCGTTTGTTGTGCATTGGATGCACTGTCAGATGTTATTTGTGTTTCAGATTCCTCTGGTCCTCCAAATTTCTTATCCCAAAGCACATTTCCATCGGCATCGGTCTTGATCAACCAGGCATCATCATTGCTGCATCTACTATCGGAAGTGGTATCTCCAGCGAGTATATATCCACCATCGCTCGTTTGCTGGACTGAGTCTAACCCCTCACAAAACCCATTGCCGAAGCTTTTTCTCCATGTTATCCTGGGCTGGTTTGTTGATTGTACACTCGTTGTTGGAGATCCCGGAACTGTTACACCTGAAGTTCCTGTATTCGAGGTTCCAGTAACCGCTGCCGGCGCGGCCGCTGCATTAGTTGGTTCCCGGTAGAACATATAATATGCTGGCCGAACGCCTGGGATATCTCCTGTGTATTCCTTTGTCAAAGTAAAACTGGGAAAGTAGACTTCTTTATCGATTCCAACTACATTGTGAAGACGCCGCCCACATCATATCCACGAGTACTTTCTCCCTTATTTGGCATGCTTCTAGGAGAGAAGAAATAAATCGCACCCCCGGTTGGGTCTGTTCCTGGATTAGCGATCAAAGACTCGGCAAGATCTAGAATTTCCTGTGTTGGTGCCTGGTTATTTGCATATTGAGAAGGTTGGTTTGTAACTTCACATATGGTGTTAGGGAATTTAGGGGAACTCACCCTGTTAAATATAGTCCATGCCACAGCTACACGTTCCTCATTAGTAGCTACATTTGTTGATGCTTCAGACATAAGAGTGGTTGCTAGGCATTTTGCGTCTTCCCCTTGTGCAAGCACGGGAGCAGTTGATCCCATGCAAGCTGTTATTAAAAATATCAATATTGCTAAATAAGGTTCTTTTGCCAAGTCGTTCCTCCTTTATCTTACTCTTAAATGAGCGATCTAACGAAAAACCTTTGGTTTGCTAACTCCTATTGGCAGATGTGCGGGGGTCTCATCCCCCGCACGTAAACATCGGTAGCAGTAAATCTTCATAGATGGCCTTACTAGTAAAGGACCAAATCTACATAAACTGGATCATCAAGCGAGCTGAGATCCGACCTCAAAAAGCATTTTACGGACTATTTCTCAGAGTTCTTCTGGTAAGAAAAAGATAAGAAAATGTCTAGACTTGATTGGATGACCCGATCTGCTCAACGTGGATTGTGTCTAAGATCTCTCTTGTACCGTTCCAAGGCAGAAGGGAATGTCCAATCACATACACATATTGGTTAAGCCAATAATAGAAAGCATAACCGTCCCGTTCGTTTCTAGGGTGTGAATACACCACATCCCCGCGATGGCCGTCTATCAATTGTGGGGGGCAGCTAAAATCGTCTGCACATAGTGTAGAAGGATCTACTCTCACACACTTCCCATCTCTACATGAATTGTTTCGGTCATCTGGACCCATCCCCTGGCTATACTGAGCAATGGTGATAAGACCTAAGAAAGCCTGGTTAGTTTTGGTTGCATAATCAAGTGTATTGAAGGTCGAAGTGTTGTAGAGATGTATGGTGTATGAAGCAATGTCAACACCAACAATATTTTCCATGTGTTCTACAGGCGAGATATCTACACCCATTACATCGCTTGATTCAAAACTTAATGCAAATGGTCCAAGTTTTTCCTCGAACCTTTCGCTTGAAGCTAATTGTTCAACCCCGAAAATCATAAAAATCAGGATCAACACCCATGTGATTTTCATCTTATCGCCACCATTGTTCCAAGAACACGGAACAGGATTTTATCAGACTCGCTCGATTTATATTATCTTATACGTTCAACTATATCTATCTATATTGGGCTCTCGCCGAGTGCCAATCTGCTATAGGAACCTGCTGTCAGAACTACTTAATCGGGCCAATTTGCTGGCGGGCCGGTCATCTTTAACCTTCCAGGTATACATCAATTATATGCACTATAATTATATAACTTCTGAGTCAATTTTGCTTATAACCTAAACTCCGGGGCAATTAATAACTATACGAAACTATAATGTCTTCAGACATCGATAAGAAAATCAAGCTTATAAATCGGCATGGTTACTACTCTTAACCATGACCTATTAC
>JBGQAL010000105.1:0-9831 GCA_041494285.1 Methanotrichaceae archaeon | reverse complement strand
GTTCATCATTGTGGGCGAGTTCGGCAGGAACAGAAGGTTCCTCATCATCTCCAGAAACTTCTTGCGGTATCCTGCGGCATCTCCGCCGAATTTTGCCTCTGCCTTGGAAACATGAGTCGCCACGCGATTGAACAACTCCCCAGGCGTCTCCACCACATTTCCTCTCTCATCCCTTCTCAAGTATCTCTTTTTCAGAACCTCGATGGCGTTCAGGCTGAGCTTCAGGTCGTCGGCCACGCCCAGATACATCTTTGCCTCTCTGATCTCGCTGCGCCTTTGTCTGTAGAGGATGTAGGCCTTGGCGACGTCCGCGTGACCTGAGTCTATCAGAACCCTCTCGACGATGTCCTGGATGTCCTCCACACCGGGCGTTGCGGACGGAAATCTCTCCTCTGCTAACTTGACCACTCTGTCGGTTAAATCAGGGGGCGCTCTCGGATCGTCTATTCCAGAAGCATTGAACGCCTTACCGATTGCGGCTGCGATCTTGGCTGGCCGGAAATCCTCTAGCCTCCCATCGCGTTTTTTTATGCTTCGTATCAACCCGAACACCCTGACTAACTATATGCATCAGAATCGATATAAACACACATGTCAAAATAATGGTGAGATAGGGAAAAATGATTCTCACGAGGTTTCACAGATGAAGATAGCAATATCAGGAAAAGGCGGCGTAGGCAAGACAACGCTTGCCGGAACGCTTGCCAGGTTATTTGCGCGCGAAGGCTACAACGTTCTGGCCATTGACGCAGACCCAAGCATGAACCTGGGCTCGGCTCTGGGCATAAAGCAGCTCCCCAAACCCGTAACCGAGCACAAAGACCTGGTCCAGGAGCGTGCCGGAATGCCCATGGGCATGTACAAGATGAACCCCAAGGTGGACGACATCGTCCAGATGTGCGGCTGCACCGGCCCGGACAACGTCAAGCTGGTCGTCATGGGAACCGTCGATACCGGCGGTTCCGGCTGTATGTGCCCGGCCAACGCCTTCGTCAAGGCCCTGATCAGGCACGTCATCGTTCGGGAGAAGGACCTGGTGATCCTGGACATGGAGGCAGGTATAGAGCATCTGGGCCGGGCCACGGCCCGCGGAGTGGACGCCATGATCGCAGTGGTCGAGCCAGGAATGAGGTCTATAGACACGGTTGAGCGAATAATGCAGCTAGGCAAGGAGATAGGCATCACCAGGTACCTGGCGGTGATTAACAAAGCCACCGAGCCTGGCGTGGTCGAGGAGAAGCTCAAAGATCTTGGAATCGAGGTCATCGGCACAATACCCTACGACCCTAAGCTGATCGAGGCCGACCTGGCGGGAAAGGCGCCAATAGACATCGGCGGGCCCGCAGTCGAGTCTATTAAAAAGATAAAAGAAAAGCTGCAGCAGATGTTTGAAAAAGACGCTGCACAAAAGAAGGAAGAAGAGAAAACCGCTCTGCAAAAAGGGCCGTAGTTTTCGGCCCTAATCCAGCTTCAAGCTCCCCGCTTTCAAACCTTCTTTTACTATCGAGCCTATCACCTTTGAGCCTGGGCCCATGATCCGGCAGGCCAGCTTGGCATCGGCCTCTGGGACCACGACCACGAAACCCATGCCCATGTTAAACGTCCTATACATCTCGGCGTCCTCGACGCCTCCAAGCTTCTGCAATAATTTGAATATGGGCTGGGGCTCGAGAGGATCGGTTATCTCAAACCCGAAGCTTGTTATCCTGTGAAGCTTGAGCAGTCCCGAACCGGTTATGTGCGCTAAGCCGTGAACATCGCACTTCTTCACGAGTTCCAGGATCTCAAAGTAGATCCTGGTGGGCGTAAGCAGCTCTTCCCCTATAGTCTTGTCCGAGCCAGGCATAGGGTCGTTGTAGGTGTGCTTCGACTCGGCCACGATGCGGCGCGCCAGGGTGTAGCCGTTGCTGTGCAGTCCGACGCTTGGCACGCCCACAAGGACGTCGCCGACCCGAATCTTCTCGCCCGTGACTATCTTGTCCTTGTCAACGATGCCAATGGCCGTGCCCGCCAGGTCGAACCCCTTTATGACCTCGGGCAAGGAGGCCGTCTCGCCCCCGACGATGGTCATATTGGAGAGCTCGGCACCACGCTGTAAGCCGATGGCAATCTGGCCTGCCCTCTCCGGGTCAACATGCTCCACGGCCAGGTAATCCACGAAAGCGATAGGCTCAGCACCGATGGCGTAAAGATCGTTCACGTTCATGGCGATGCAGTCTATCCCCACTGTGTCCCATTTTTTAATGGCGTTGGCGATCAACACCTTGGAGCCTACCCCGTCGGTTGTCATGGCCAGGGCATAGCTTCCCATGTCCAGCAGGCCAGCGTAGTGTCCTATCTCAGTCAGTGGCGAGCCAAAGCCCTTGCGCTTTGTGGTCAATACGCGCTTCATGGCATCTATGGACCTGTTCTCGGCGTGGATGTCAACACCCGATTCGGCATACGTTAGCTTCTTCATGCCGTCTCACCGCCCAGGCCAAACTCGCTGTGAAGCGACTGAACAGCTAGCTCAGCATCCTTGCTTGCAACCACAAAGGAGATGTTGTGCTCGCTGGATCCCTGGCTGATCATAAGCACATTTATTCTCGATTCACCCATGGCCTTGAAGACCCTGGCGGCAACGCCGGGCGTTCCTGCCATTCCTGCCCCAACGACTGCTACTGCGCAGACGTCGTGGTTGTGGGAGATCTCCTTGACTATATCCTTTGGGAACTCGGACCGCAGGGCATCCTCGGCCTTCTCAAGCTGGCGCTCCTCGACCACCATGGATATGTTAGCCTCGGAAGATGCCTGGCTGATCATCACAATGTTGATCCCAGTGCCTGCAAGGGCAGAAAATGCGCGAGCCGCTATGCCCGGAGTGCCGATCATCCCTGCACCAGCGATGTTCAGCAGGGCTACATTCTTGTTCAGGGTTATGGCCTTGATGACATCCTCCTTCGGGACATCGTCGTGGACTATCAGCGTTCCCGGGCTCTCTGGATCAAAGGTGCACTTCACTCGTACTGGCACTCCCTTCTTGATGGCAGGTTCGATGGCTCTCGGGTGAAGGACCTTAGCGCCGAAGTAGGACATCTCCATGGCCTCTCGATAGGAGATCAGGGGTATTGTCCTTGCACCGGGAACAATCTTCGGGTCGGTCGTCATGACTCCTGGGGTCTCCTTCCAGAACCATATCTCGTCTGCGCCTATGGCCGCTCCGATGAGCGAGGCAGACAGGTCAGAGCCGCCACGGCCTAGAGTCGTTATGATCCCCTTCTCGTCCTTGGCTATGAATCCGGTAACAACAGGCACACTCTTCAAAGGCAGCAGCCTCTTAGGTATCAAATCATAGGTCTTCTCCAGAGGCCTGGAGTCGCCGTATTCGCTGTCCGTAACTATACCTGCCTCGGCCCCTGTAAAGTGCCGGGACTCTATTCCCATGTCTCTTAGGACTCCCGATAGGATCGGTGCAGCCATCTGCTCGCCATAGCTGGAGATGAGGTCCAGAGAGCGCGGCGTCAGCTCTCCAAGGTAGCATATGCCTATGTAGGCCTTCTCAAGCTCGTTGAGCTTCTGTGCAACGATCTCGCTGACCTCTTGAGCTATTTTGGGATCCTTTATCGCTTCGACTATGGCTTGATTGTGCCTCTCGGTCAGTCTTTCGATGAAATCGAGGACGTCAGCGACTTTGCCCTCACTGGCTGACTTTCTTGCACACTCCAGCAAGGAGTCGGTGACTCCCTGGAGGGCAGAAGTAACCAGTACAATCTCATTATCGCGGTTGAAGTGCTTGACCAGCTCTCCTACGTGTCTGAGCCTTTGGCCATCAGCAACCGAAACTCCACCAAACTTCATTACCAAGCGCGCCATCTTGAAAACCCTGAACACCTATTATCTCTTTGATTTAAGCTTTACCTACAATATTATAATTTTTCTCCAGGTTTTGCTTTGGCTTTAACGGACCACTCTAGGAGACGAGAAGCGTGGATACGGTTGTTCAAGGATGAATTGGATTATTGAGGTAAATTTGAGGTGCCTTGATCGATCCTTTTCGGCTACATATTCTTGTCGAGATCTTTACGTGATATAAAAAGCAATGAAAAGCCTGCGATCGATTCATGGACGAACGAAGTCTTATATATGAGTAGACAAAGGATTCTGAGTCTCAATCTGGATTACACATTACCTTAAAATTCACGAGGAGTATTAAATGGCTAGGGCGGATAAAATAGTTGAGCGTGGTAAGGATCTGATGAATAAACCTGAGATGATCAGGAACATCGGAATCGTAGCACACATCGATCACGGCAAGACAACTCTTTCTGACAACATGGTTGCAGGCGCGGGCATGATCTCCATGGACCTTGCCGGCCATGACGATCATAACCTCTTCATGGACTTCGATCCTCTGGAGCAGGCCAGGGGCATCACTATAGACGCGGCCAACGTATCCATGGTACACGAAGTGGATGGCAAGGAGTACCTCATCAACATGATAGATACGCCAGGCCACGTAGACTTCGGAGGAGACGTCACCAGGGCCATGCGTGCCGTCGACGGAGCAGTTGTAGTTGTGGACGCCGTCGAGGGTGCCATGCCCCAGACTGAGACGGTGCTCCGGCAGGCCATACGCGAGGGCGTGCGCCCCGTTCTGTTCATCAATAAAACCGACCGCTTGATAAATGAGCTAAAAGTAGAGAAGAAAGATTTTGCCATGCGCCTAGGCAAGATCATAGACAACGTCAACAAGCTCATTCGTGGAATGGACGAGGAGAAGTTTAAAGCCGGGTGGCGGGTAGACGCTGCCGCGGGAACCGTAGCCATAGGCTCTGCTCGTTACAACTGGGCCATAAGCATGCCTGTAATGAAGCAAACAGGCATCGGCTTCGACCAGGTCTACGACTACTGCAGGGCAGGCAAATCAGAGGAGCTGGCCGAAAAAGTTCCACTATTCAGGACCGTCAACGACATGGTAGTTCACTTCCTGCCCAGCCCGATCGAGGCCCAGAAAGACAGGGTCAAGACCATCTGGCACGGCGACTGGAACAGCGAAGTAGGCAAGGCCATGGCAGCCTGCGATCCCAACGGGCCGGTGGCCTTGATGATCACCAGGATCAAGGTCGATCCTCATGCGGGGGAGATTGCAACCGGCAGGCTCTTCTCTGGAACACTCCGGCGCGGCTTAGAACTCTACGTTTCCGGCGTGGCTGATACAAACCGCATCATGCAGACTGGAATATTCATGGGGCCCAGAAGAGTCGAGGTGGAAGCCATCCCTGCAGGAAACATCGCTGCAGTAACCGGGCTGCACGATGCCATTGTGGGCTCAACAGTTTCTTCGGCAGAGAACATGACCCCGTTCGAGCTAATCAAGCACGTCTCAGAGCCGGTCATGACAGTTGCAGTCGAGGCCAAAAACATGCGCGATCTGCCCAAAGTGGTGGAGGTCCTAAGGCAGGTTGCCAAAGAAGATCCAACTCTTCAGGTCACCATTAACGAGGAGACCGGCGAGCACCTCTTGGCTGGCATGGGCGAACTCCACTTAGACGTTACAGTCACACGGCTCCAGCGCGACCGCGGCGTTGAGCTGAAGACTTCTCCTCCGATTGTAGTATACCGCGAGTCCATCGCAGGCAGGGCAGGACCGGTAGAAGGAAAGTCGCCCAACCACCACAACAGGTTCTACATCGAGTTCGAGCCCCTTGAGCCCGGCGTGGCCGATGCTCTGAGAGACGGCAAGATCAATATGAAGATGGAGGAGATTGAGCGCAGGAAGATCCTCATGGATAATGGCATGGGCAAGGAGGAGGCCAGGAGCATCGCCGGCTTCTACCGTACCAATATCCTGCTCAATATGACCAAGGGTATCCAGTACCTCAGGGAGACCATGGAGCTCATCCTGGAAGGCTTTGAGGAAGCCCTGAAGAACGGCCCCATATCCAGGGAGCCTGCCCAAGGAATAAAGGCCAAGCTTGTCGACGTAAAGCTGCACGAGGACGCAGTGCACCGCGGTCCCGCCCAGGTCATACCTGCAGTCAGACAGGCCATGCAGGCCGGAATACTAATGGCAGATCCGGTGCTGCTGGAGCCCTTCCAGAATGTCTTTATACAAGTGCCTCAGGATCAAATGGGCGGAGCCATGGCGGAGATTCAGGGTCGCAGGGGTGTTATACTTAACATGGACAGCCAGGGCGACATGATCATCCTAAAGTCAAAGATGCCTGTGGCTCAGATGTTCGGGTTTGCTGGAGCTATCCGGTCGGCCACCGAGGGCCGTGCCCTCTGGTCCACAGAATTCGCAGGCTTCCAGCCCTTGCCCGCGAACCTCCTGCTCGAGACGGTAAAGCAGATTAGGACCAGGAAAGGTTTGAAGCCGGAGATGCCCAAGCCAAGTGATTACTTGAAGGTAGTGTAAAGTTGGGCCTTCGAAAAGATTTAAACACCAAGGCAGAAATATAGAAAACATGGAGTATACCTATCAGAGGAGATGAACTATGGCAGTACAATTGCCACACCTTAACTTAGCATTCATCGGTCACGTTGACCACGGCAAGTCAACTACGGTAGGAAGACTGATGTTCGAGACGGGCGCTGTAGATCCGCACGTCATAGAAGGGTACAGAAAGGAAGCAGCTGCTCAGGGAAAAGCCACCTTCGAGTACGCCTGGGTTATGGACAGCCTGAAGGAGGAGCGCGAGAGGGGCGTCACCATCGATATTGCCCACCGACGCTTCAACACCGACAAGTACTACTTTACTGTAGTGGACTGCCCCGGCCACAGAGACTTCGTCAAGAACATGATCACGGGAGCCAGCCAGGCTGACGCTGCCGTCCTGGTAGTTTCTACCATTGACGGAGTTCAGGCTCAGACCAGGGAGCACGTATTCCTGTCCAGGACATTGGGGGTCAACCAGCTCATCATCGGCATGAACAAGATTGATGCTACTACCCCACCCTACGACGAGAAGAAATATCTCGAGGTCAAAGAGGAGATAAGCAAGCTTCTGAAGATGGTCGGGTACAAGGTGGATGAGATTCCCTTCATACCCATGTCGGGACTGATGGGAGACAACCTTGCCAAGCCCAGCGAAAACATGAAGTGGTGGAAAGGACCGACTCTCCTGCAAGCTCTCAATAACCTCAAGGTGCCCGAGAAGCCGACCAAGCTTCCGCTGCGCGTGCCCGTTCAGGACGTCTACACCATCTCCGGAGTAGGCACTGTGCCTGTGGGCCGTGTTGAGACCGGGATCATGAAGAAGGACGACAAGATCATCTTCGAGCCCGCCGACGTCGCTGGTGAGGTCAAGTCCATAGAGATGCATCATGAGGAAGTAAATGAGGCTCTCCCTGGAGACAACATCGGATGGAACGTGCGCGGCGTAGGCAAGAAGGATATCCGCCGCGGCGATGTCTGCGGACATCCCGACAAGCCGCCGATGGTTGCCAAGGAGTTCAAGGCCCAGATAGTTGTGTTGCAGCATCCCAGCGCCATATCGGCAGGATACACTCCTGTGTTCCACTGCCATACGGCTCAGATCGCCTGCACTATCACAGCCATCCTAGCAAAGCTTGACCCAAGGACTGGTGGCGTGAAGGAAGAGAATCCGGCCTTTATCAAGGCGGGAGATGCGGCTATCGTCATGGTCACTCCCAGCAAGCCCATGGTCATCGAGAAGGTAAAGGAGATCCCGCAGCTCGGACGCTTCGCCATCCGGGACATGGGACAGACGATCGCGGCTGGTCTATGTATGGACGTGACCCCGCGATAACTAAAATTTTTGGTGTGACACATGCAAAAGGCAAGAATACGTCTCTCTGGCACCAATCCAATGATGCTGGACGACATATGCGCCCAGGTCAAAGGGATAGCCCAGAGAACTGGGGTACACATGGCTGGACCGATACCGCTCCCTACCAAGAAGATGGTCGTTCCCTGCAGGAAGAGCCCTGATGGTGAGGGAACGTCTACCTGGGATCACTGGGAGATGAGGGTTCATAAAAGGCTAATAGATCTGGATGCCGATGAGCGCGCTCTGAGGCAGCTCATGAGAATCCAGGTGCCAAAGAATGTGAACATCGAGATCGTTCTGGAAAGCTGAGATCTGGTTTTTAGGTATTAGGGCTAATCCCTTCGGGGAAACCGCCCGCTGCCTATATATTCTACAATTAATTGGTTAACTGTGATGTTCTCTCTTGATTAACGCGCGTACTACTTTTGATCATGAGAGAAAACTCGATTGGACTCGTAGTATAGTCTGGATAGAATAGAGGCCTCCGGAGCCTCGGACCCGGGTTCGAATCCCGGCGGGTCCGTCAATTTATTCTTGATAAAATAGATTTTTACGCGAGCTGATCATAACTAACTTTTCATGAGACCAATCTCACGAGGATTCTTCTCAGAGTACAAGCGAAGGCTTGCAGGAATTATCGTTTGTTTTAGCTGAAATTCTAAGCCTCAGCCTCGCCAAGCAGCTTGTCCACCAGCCACTGCGGCTCGAACTTGACCAGGTCCGAATAATCCTGCCTTATGCCCAAAAACAGAACCGGCTTGCCGTGATGTAGGCGATGGATATGGCCGACCCGCCCTTGGCGTCGGCATCCGTCTTCGTCAGAATGGATCCGCCAATAGGCATCGACTCGTTGAACCGCCGCACATGTTCGACTTCACCGAAGGCAAAACATAGATACTCTTAGGGCAAATACGAGGATATGAGCCTGACAGAGCAACCGAAGATTTCCAATGAACTGATACGGGATGGCACAAAGTCGTACCATTTTTCCGTGATAATCGAGAAGGATCAAGATGGTTACTTTGCCTTCTGCCCGGAACTTCAAGGATGTTACACTCAGGGATATGCTTATGAAGAAGTCTTGAGCAACATCCGTGACGTCATACGCCTTCATGTTGAGGACAGGCTGGAAAGCGGCGAAGAGATTCCCCAGCCCGAATACGTCAGCATGACTTCTCTGGACGTAGCCATATGAGCGAGCGGCTTCCGAGAATAACAGCATCTGAAGCGATAAAGGCTTTAGAAAAAGCTGGATTTGTCTTGGTACGACAAAGCGGAAGCCATAAGATTTTCAGGAATAAAGACGGGCAGAGGGTTACTGTTCCTTATCATTCAGGGATAGACCTCCATCCCATGATTTTAAAAAGCGTTCTGAAAGATGCAGATTTAACTCTGGAAGAGTTCAAAGAGCTTATGGGATAATAAAATTGGTATTTAGAATTATTTTGAGATTTAATAAAAATTCACGCTTCGGCCTCGCCCAGCAGCCTGTCCACTAGCCACTGCGGCTCGAACTTGACCAGGTCCGGATAATCCTGCCCTATACCCAAAAACAAAACCGGCTTTCCTGTGATGTAGGCTATGGAAATGGCCGACCCGCCCTTGGCGTCGGCATCCGTCTTCGTCAGAATGGAACCGCCGATGGGCACAGACTCGTTGAACAGCCGCGCGCGCTCCACAGCATCGTTCCCGGCTATAGCCTCATCAACGAAGATCAACAGGTCAGGATTGGTTACCCTCACGATCTTCCTCATCTGGTCCATGAGGTTGATATTGGTGTGCAGCCTTCCGGCCGTATCTGCCAAAACAACATCTTTGTTGTGGGCCTTGGCGTACTCCACTGCATCGTAGATTACTGCTGCAGGGTCTCCTCCGGTCTTGTGCTTGATGACCTTCAGCCCCAAGCGCTCGCCATGAACCTCTAACTGCTCAATGGCCCCCGCCCTGAAGGTGTCGCCTGCCGCAAGAACAACGGAGTAGCCCTGGTTCATGAGGTACCTGGCCAACTTGGCTATGCTGGTGGTCTTGCCTGTGCCGTTCACGCCTACGAACAGGATCT
>JBGQAL010000243.1:0-2454 GCA_041494285.1 Methanotrichaceae archaeon | reverse complement strand
GAGAATAGAGATCAATGAGGGAAGAAAAAGATGGACGCAGCGAACTCCGGCAATGGCTGAAGGTCTAACTGATCACGTATGGAGCCTGAAGGAATTGTTGAATTTCAGAGTGCCAATTCAATAAATGACATACACGACCCGGAATTGGGTTCAAAGCTCAATGATCTAGAGGGATTGCGTATAGGCATCATCAGAATCGATGGCACTTACCGGATCAGAGTTGATAGGGGACAAGACATTGCCTGATCGGGCTAGCAACGCAACGCCCAGGCGTGAACCTGAGACCAAGGAAGGCCAAAGCCTTCACAGAATCATTATGTTTGAGCCTTGCAATAGGGCCAGGCAACGATGCTAGCCCACGATGGATGGCTATGTCCCCCTGCAGAGTCTCTTTACGCTTGAGGGACTCCACCGCCAGAAGAACGCTCTTAATCAAGAAATCTGTTGATTTGCTCTCCAGAACCATCTGGGATTTGGAGGCCAGATCCAGGGCAATTCTCTCATTTTTATCCTCTTCGGCTCTGGCCCAAGGAGAACCCTTGGGTACGTTCATAACTCCTCGTATATCGTCTAAGATGACGAAACCTGGGCCGGTCCGGTCTCCAGCTCGTTGGTCGTTTATGATGCGGATCTCCAGCCTCCTGGCCCGGCTCGGATCTAGTTTATGGAGGGAGAGGCTAGCGTCGTTGGCTTGGAAATCCTCAAAAAGTGTCTGGATGGCCGACCAGCTACCTTTTCCTCCACTTATTGCCTGGGAGGATTTGAAGACGGCACCATCATCCTGCTCCAGCCTGATTTCCAGAGTACTCTGCTCGTCTGAAAGAAGATAGGATAGGTTCAAACCCTTTACTTCCGACAGCAATTTGGGGTCCACTTCATCGGAGATGCCGACAAATCCATTATCCTTGAGATCGTAGGAGAGGTTGATGGCCTTTCCCCGCCTTGCCGGCACCAGGCTTATCTCACCCTTCGATCCAAATCCGTCCCTGAGAACCTTCCATCGGCTCAGGTTATTCATGGTGTCGATTATGGGCACAATCTTGGGCGAAGTCTTGTTCCCGGCTTCCCAAACCGTTTGCCGCGTAACCCTGGTGCCGTCCGCATCGAAGAAATGTCCCCCAGGATAGGTGCTATTGTAATCCAAGTTTAGCCATATCTCGTCCCCAGCCAAGCGGAGCCCAGGGATCGTAGGCACTCCGTACTTCTCTTTTATCCAGCCCTTCAGATCCTCGATCATCGGGCTATCTTTCTTCCCAAGGTAGAGCTCGGAATAAGCATGGCCCTGTCCTGTCTCTTCATCCTGGGCGAAGACGATCTGCATAGAGCCTCCCAGCGCTCCAACCAGAGACGAAATCAGAATTGCAAAGTCGTGACAGTTGCCCGCTCCCACAGTTCCAGCGATCTTCCATCCTGGAGGGTTCTGTTAGCGTTCTTTTGGACATCCCTGTCGCTGGGATCGGAGTAGTAGTACCATCCTACCCTCATAGCATCATAGATCGCAGCCATCTGGTTGATGTTATATTCTCCAGGATAATCGCGAGCTAAGATGAGAGCAGTCTGTTCGACATTATGATTGCCCAGATCGAGCTTACCCTGGATCTCCGTCGTCAGGTCTGAAGAACCTGGAACTGGTTTGCAGATAGCTCCAGATAAAGAAAAGAAAAAGACTAGGGATGATAATAATAGGTAGATATGCATATATTTAGGCATAGGGTACCGCCTTTGACGACCCGCTCGAAGTGTATAGCTTGGGCTGAATCATCATCAATAATGTGGAATTTCTGCCCTATGATAAATAATTAATGATCAGTTAGGAACATATTTATAAAATATAATTTTGGACTGATAATACGATGGATCCAAATAGCTTATCGATTGCATCTGACATTTAGATACTTCGTAAATAGGTGAGCTGCCAATTTCATTTTGGAGTAGGTTTTTCTTAAATCCACTCTTAAACACCCAGCTGCGGTATATGCGCCAGGTAGCTTTCCCTCAGCTCCTTTTTGTCGATGTGATCGTAGATGTCGATAGCTTCCTTCCTCACATCTCCTCGAAGCTCCTGAATGAACTCACGAGACATGCCTGCGCGCCTGAGATGAGTGGTGAACCAGTGCCTGCAGCAGTGCGGTGAGAAGTGGTCTTCCATACGGTCCGATTTGGGATTGTGCAAACCAATCTTCTCGGCAGGTTTGGCTACTGCCAAGTAGACGCCGTTCCGGTTCAAACGCCCTCCCTGGTTGTTGATGAATAGCGCCTTTGATCCCTTTTCGTTGCGCGTTTCTCGGGCAACAATCCACCTATGCAGTATTAGGTAGTGTGCCGAATTTTCTGTAAATTGGACAGCCCTGTTATCCCACACATATTCAATCCGTATCCATAGATAAATACTTTTTAGTTGTCATCCACTCTTCATTGATATCTATCAGAATTGATGCACCTAGCCTCATAAAG
>JBGQAL010000059.1:0-14324 GCA_041494285.1 Methanotrichaceae archaeon | reverse complement strand
TGTTCCTGAAGTTGCTTGTTGGTCTCTCCTTCGTCCATACTCCCATTTGAGGAATATTATCATTAGATTATTTAATTTTTCTGGTCAAAACGGTTTTAGGCAAATTTGAATTAATTCACGAGGGAGCTAAACACATACCATACTTCAATCTTCATCTGGCTCATATATGCGATCTGGCTCATCGTCATTGCATATTTGACCGTTTCAGCGATAGGCGTAAAACAGGAGACCCAAGGGCACCTGCTGCAGAGTGTTGGCCTCATGCTTGCCATTATGGCCGCTTTCTTGGCCGCGTTCTTGCTTCCGCGTCTTCCGATGTTCAGCTCCCTCAACGTTGCTTCCACAAACCCCGCTATCGACAGGCTCGGCGTCATTCTGTGCGCCGCAGGCATGGCCTTCCTCGTCTGGGCGCGGCAGAATCTTGGCGGAAATTGGAGCCAGACTGTCTCCATCAAGAAAGGACATGAACTGGTAACATCAGGTCCGTACCGCTACGTACGGCATCCGATGTATACTGGAGGCTTTATCGCGTGTATCGGTTCGGCGATTGTCGGCGGCGGCCCTTGGATTATTCTTCTCGTCATTCTCGGTCCCATTTTTCTCTGGCGCGTTGGCGCGGAAGATAGACTCATGGCACAACAATTTCCAAACGAATACCCTCAGTACAAGAAACGGACAAAGGCATTAATTCCGTTCGTGTGGTAAGTGGAACATGAACAATCACGCCTCTTCATGCATGGAATCTTATACAACGTCGATTAGCGGCATCGGGGCTCTCTTTCAGCGGGCGAAGATATTGAGTTGAGGGAAGCAAAAATAATAATAGCAGCATGCGAAATCAGGCAAGGGTGATTTGACCTTGAGCATGTGCGAGTCCAGGACCATCTGGTGGGACGACGGCTTGTGGCTGATCGATCAGACCAGGCTTCCCGTTGAGCTTCGGCCGATCAAGATTGAAAGCGTGAAGGGTCTGATCGAAGCCATAACAAGCCTTCGGGTCAGGGGTGCCCCTGCTTTGGGCGCTGCCGGGGCTTACGGGATCGCCCTAGCGGCCCGGCTCTCGTCCACGGATAACCCGTTCCAGCTTCTACAAGAGCTGGAGATGGCTGGGGAGATCATCAAGAAGTCCCGGCCAACAGCGGTAAACCTCTCCTGGGGGGTGGACAGAGCTCTGAGGTCAGTGGTGGTTCAGGATACAGCCGAGGGAATTAGGGAGGCTGCCCTGCGCGAGGCGGAGCTCATCGCCGATGAGGACATTGCAATCAACAAGTTCCTGGGCAGAAAAGGAGCACTTCTCCTGGACGATGGAGACAGTGTCCTGACACACTGCAACGCAGGCAGGCTGGCCTGTGTGGGTTGGGGAACGGCTCTAGGAGTCATCCGGTCTGCGGTCGAGGCTGGCAAGGAGATTCACGTGTACGCTTGTGAGACCAGGCCCCTGAACCAGGGATCAAGGCTGACTGCCTGGGAACTGGTCCATGAGGGCATAGACGTGACCCTGATCTGCGAAAGCGCCTCGGGAAGCCTGATGAGGAAGGGAAGGATCGATAAAGCAATCGTAGGCGCTGATAGGATAACCAAAGATGTTGTCTTCAACAAAATTGGAACTTACAATCACGCTGTACTGGCCAAAGCCCATAAGCTGCCCTTCTATGTCGCGGCCCCTCTGTCCACCTTCGACCTGGGGCACTGTGAGGCTGATATCACCATTGAAGAAAGAGGATCTGAGGAGCTGTGCTGTGTCGGAGGAGTCCAGCTTGCTCCGACGGGCGTAGCCACATACAACCCTGCCTTTGACGCTACGCCGCTTAATCTTGTGACAGCGCTGATTACTGAAAAGGGAGTATTTAGGCCGCCGCTGATGCCGCCTGTTTGATGCCCGATACTGCTGTCCCATCAATCGATCAAGTGGAGCTCAGATAGCGCTAGTCTCTGGTTCCAATTTATCCGGATTCCAGTTGTCTAGACTCCGTTATCAAGACCCCTGTTATCGAAGCCAAGTTATCTAGATTCCAAATAACCAGGATGTATTGCTTTACGATCTAGATTCTCTTTTTTCTCGTGAAGAATTTAAATGGTAGTTAACCTATCGATAATTATCTTAGAATCAAACTATTCAAAAACTTTATAAAGATATAAGTTAATTCATATTCCATGAATCAACTGGTTGTTCTTCAAGAGATATACGAGTCGTTCTCAAAGGGTGGGGAGGGGCTTACCTCCATCGATCCGAAGTCGATCGAGGGGAACTGCTCCGTCCAGGTTGCCCAACTCTTGGAAGGCTCTAAGCAGGGGAAGATAGATGCCGACCTCTGCTCAACTCTTGCCGACTGTCTCCAGGATGTTTACGAAGTGAAGAGATTGGGAGATATCTGCAAAAAGGCGGGACTTTTAGAACTGGCTATAAGATGCTACGACCGAGCGCTATCAACGACTGGAGATAAGGGCGTTAAGGCGGTGCTTCTGAACAACCTCGGCCAGGTCTATGCCCAATACGGTGATCTGGGAAGGGCTGTTGCATACTACAGGAAAGCGGTCAAGCGTTTCGAATGCATAGGAGACCGAAGCGGCATGGCCCACGTTCAGGGGAATTTGGGTTCCGCCTATAGAAGGGCCCACGAATGGGATAAGGCCATTGAGTACTGCTACAAGAGCCTGAGAGCCTTCGAGGATCTAGAAGATGAGCTTGGAGCTGCCCAGATGACGGGTAGCCTTGGCAGGGTCTACGCAGAGATGGGCGAGTCAGAGCTCGCCGCCAGGTATTTCGAGAAGAGCTTGAAAGCCTTCCAGAAGCTCGGGGATAGGAGAAGTGAGGCCTGGGTTCTTAACCGGCTCGGTAGGAGCAGCGCCGATCAGAGCTTAGATGCCTCAATAAAATACTATAACCAGAGCCTGTCCATCTTCGAAGACCTAGGCCAGAGTCAAGGCTCTGGAATAGTTCTATCAAATCTTGGCCGGGCTTATCTCGACAAGGGCGAGGCTTCTTTAGCCAGGGACTGCCTCGAGCGATCATTGAAGATCTTACGAAAGAAGACAAAGCCTGCTTACTACAATGCATCGGCATGGCTGGCTGCGACCTATAGCTTTTTGGCAAAGGAAAACCAGGTAAAAGCAAACACCACTTCATCAATAGTAGTAATCGAAGGAGACCAGAAGAAAGATGAGCTTCTCAGGCTGGCCTCCCAGTACTATTCGAGGGCAGCAGATCGCTACCGAGATCTTATATCTACATCTGGAATCGAGCTTACCGACATTGGCATGGCCGGAGGCGTTGCAGTCCTGTTGTCAATCCTTGCAGAGCTTCAGGCCGAGCACACAGATGAGGAGGCTGTCAAAATTGCCGATAGAGCCATCTCGAATCTGGAAGAGATGGCAAGAAATGATGGTAAGGAGCCCGAACAGATTGAGGCAATCAAGAGGACTCTGACCGGAATGAGAGAGGTGTGGTCCCAAGGACTGCCCAATAAGGAGCCCTGGAAGCTAGCCAGGTCGATTACCGATTCTATAGAATACTTTATGGGAGGATTGTCTCTCCAAGGAGAGGCAGGCGTTTGCATCTGCGACGCACTAAGGAGCTTCAAGTGTGCCATCGAGGAAGAGCAACAGAGGAAAAATCCAACCGAGCTGCTCAAGGCCACAGCATCCCTGCTGAGACAGGCAGAAACGAGATTCAGGTCAGACGGCATCGACCTAGGATTCAAGAGCGCAACTGGGTTGGGGAGTGCAGCGACGCTGATAGAGCGTCTGATCAGCGCTGAGGCTGATCAATTCAAGACCACCACCTCTTCCAACGTCAACGAGCTGCTCAACTACCGGACACACAGAAAAGCGATCCTGCAAATCGGCTGGGTGTTGGTGATGAATGCTCTGCCAGCCATAGACAAGACTGGTTACGTCTACTCCTGGGATGAATCGATGAACCTAGTGGAGAATAGACCCGCAGGACAACTTCAACAAGGGGCTGCATCAAAGGCCCAACAAATGCAGGAGAAGCCAATCCCAGACTCAGACGCCCTTCTGGAAGGTGATGCCTTCGACGAAGTGGGGGGTGAGCCCATAATCGAATGTACATCGGAAACGGATGGGATGAACGAGCGGAACACAATTTTAGAGATGGATGCCGAAAGGGCTCTATTTGCGGATGGGCCAGTTGTTGAGTTAATTCCGGAAGGTGGTAGTCTGGTTCCGACAACGTCAAATCTTGTGTACACTCCACGCGACGCCTGTGTCTTGGTACAGCGCAACAAGGAGCCAGAGAGGGTCAGTGGAGCCTACCACTTCGAGCCTGGATCTGATGCAACAAGCCTCGAAGGAAGAAACTCTAGGTCGTCAGCCGAAGTGAGCGATCGTTCGTCTAATGCCACTCGAGGCCACTTAAGCGAGTTCGAAGAACCCGTCAGGGTCCGAGCAACGTGGGAGAGCCCGAACTTTTCAGCTTCTCCAGCGATGAGAAATGCAGAAAGACGATACGCCTTC
This sequence comes from Methanotrichaceae archaeon, assembly GCA_041494285.1. Classification (GTDB taxonomy): domain Archaea; phylum Halobacteriota; class Methanosarcinia; order Methanotrichales; family Methanotrichaceae; genus Fen-7. Next base: position 9,848 of record JBGQAL010000059.1, on the reverse strand, counting down.
GGCAATGGACTCTTCACCAGGTCCAATGTCATCAACTTGGTAAAGGCTTTAGCTGTTGTTGTGCTTGCGCTCCTGGCTATAGATGTAATACTATATTTGATATAGTTTCCCGCCTACCTTATTGTTGCAGGATGAAGAAGAAACAGCTCGAAATACAACTGGAGCGACTTATGGGCTTCTCCAACCCGTCAGCCGAAAAAGAGCAATATGCAACTCCTGCGTCTGTGGCAGCGGATTTGCTTTATCTGGCATATCTGCATGGTGATCTGGAGTGTGTCTGTGATCTGGGGTGTGGGACCGGTGTTCTAGCCATAGGATCCGCGCTCTTGGGTGCAAAAGTAGTGGGAGTGGAGATAGATCCTAAGTCCTTGATGACTGCCAGAGAAAACGCCACCCGGCTTGGCGTCGAAGTGGAATTCATAAGGGGCGACGCTAACTCTGTGAGCCTCAAGGGAATCAAAACTGTGGTCATGAATCCCCCCTTCGGGGCGCAGAAAGCCAGCGCTGGAGACAGAGCGTTTCTCAGAAAAGCTGTGGAGATCGCCAATGTGGTCTACTCCATCCACAACCTGGGAAGCGAAGGGTTCATTAGAAGGATTGTAGAACCTTGCACTATTGAAGAGATCTACAGGATAAAGTTTCCCCTTAGAAGATGCTTTGCATTCCACAGCAGAGACGTAAAGATCATAGAGGTTGAGTTGTACAGAATAGCGTGCCGCCGAAACGGCGCAACAAGACAGGAATAACCAGTATGTATCGAACAAGCAGTATTCTAGCTTATTAGAGGAATTCGAGATGGAAAACAGTTTTGTGCTCCCAGGAGACGTGGTAGGGTCGGCGGAGGAGTTCGTTCCAGGCGATTGCACCTACGTCAAGGGAGGGGTAATATACGCAACAACTGCCGGACTGTTGAATATAGACGAGAAGAACAAGCAGGCTAGCGTAATTCCGAAGACCAACGCCCCTGCCAAGCTTTGTCAGGGAGATATCGTTGTTGGCGAAGTAATAGACATGAAGGAGAGTCTGGTCATAGTGTCGCTGGCCTTCAAGAAAGGTTATGAGGACCGACCAATCTCAGATGAAGAGGCCACGATTCATATCTCCAACGTTAGGAACTCCTACGTCAAGGACCTGAGGCAGATGTTTTCTGTACGAGACATTCTCACGGCCAAAATAGTCGATGAGAGACAACTTCGGTTGTCAACAGGTGACGAGGACCTCGGTGTTATTAAGGCCTACTGCAACAGATGTTTAACTGGCCTGGTCAAAAAGGACGGCAAGCTGGTCTGTCCGAGCTGCGCCAACACAGAGACCAGGAAGATGAGCTCATCCTACGGACTGGGTGTGGTTTAATGGATCTCAAAATAATCAATAAGACTGCAAATGAGATCTCCATAGAGTTCATCGGAGAGGGACACACGATTCTAAACCTCCTCCGCACAGAGCTTCTGCTCGACGAGCGTGTCATGCTTGCAACCTACGATACCAAATTTCCGGTCATGGACAATCCAGTGTTCCGCCTCAAGACCTTAGGAGCTGACCCAGTGGTCGTTCTGCGGGAGGCCGCGGCAAAGATCATTGGCCAATGTGATCTTTTTAGCAGTGAGTTCGCGACTGCCGCTAAATGATGCGGTGAAATGATTGCGACCTAGCAGCTAAATGATGGAGATTGACGGATCTTATGGCGAGGGAGGCGGCCAGATAGTCAGGACCGCCGTGGCTCTGGCCGCAGTAACTGGAACATCCATCAGGGTCTCCAAGATCCGGCAAGGCAGGCCAAAGCCTGGCCTCGCTCCCCAGCACGCCCAGGCCATTTTGGCCCTGGCCGAGATCTGCAGCGCAAAGACCGCGGGAATTGAGCCAGGATCTTCAGAGATCGCCTTTGAGCCAGGGATGATCAAGGGCGGAAGCTATCGCGTCGACATCGGCACAGCTGGCAGCATTACTCTTCTGGTGCAGTGTTTGCTGCCGGCCATGATAAGGGCAGATGGACCAATTACACTGAAGGTCACAGGGGGAACGGATGTCCGGTGGTCGCCCACAATAGATTATTTTAAGAGAGTTTTTCTTCCCGCTCTGAGCGAGTTCGGAGCCCAGGTCAAGGTCGATAGCATGCGACGCGGTTACTACCCCAGAGGCGGAGGCTCGGTCATCCTGATGGTCAACCCGAGTAGCCTGAAGCCTGCCCATCTGAAACCCCAAAAGGCAGGCATTGTGGAAGGAATCTCTCATTGTTCTAACCTTCCGGAACACGTGGCAAGACGGCAGGCGGATTCTGCTACTGCGGCTCTGAAGGATGCAGGCCACATGGTCTTGATAGCTACGGAGGTACTCAAGGAGACATCCACGGGAAGCGGCATAACCCTGTGGAGTAGGCACAAAGGCGGGAGTGCTTTAGGTGAAAGAGGCATCAGGGCGGAGGACGTGGGAAAGGCCGCTGCTCTGGAGATAATAGCCGAACTTTCATCGCCTGCTGCTGTGGACGTGCGCCTGGCTGACCAGCTAATACCTTACCTGGCATTGGCCGGAGGGAGCTACACAGTCAGGCAGATATCCAAGCACGCAAGCACCAACATCTGGACGGCGAGGCAATTCTTGAACACGAAGTTGGAAGTAAAGGATGAAGAAGGAGTACTAAGGATCGAAGGGCAGCTAGTCGACGACAACTTAGCATCGAAAAAAAGAAAGTAATTAGCGTAATCATGCCGTCTTCATCTTCGCTACTTCCTCCAGGCCCAGCTCTTTGATGGATTCATCTCTCATCTTGTACTTCTGAATCTTGCCTGTGACTGTCATGGGAAAATCAGCCACGAACTTGATGTATTTTGGAACTTTGAAGTGGGCAATTTTGCCCTTACAGAACTCTTTTATCGCATCCGGGGTGACACTTGCCCCCTGCTTAAGCTTGATCCAGGCCATCAGCTCTTCGCCGTACTTCAAGTCTGGCACGCCTATGACCTGAACATCGCTGATAGCAGGATGGGTGTAGAGAAACTCCTCGACCTCTCTCGGATAGACATTCTCGCCGCCCCTGATTACCATGTCCTTCAAGCGGCCTGTGATTTTGCAATAATCCTCATCGTCCAGGGTTCCGAGGTCTCCTGTGTGCAGCCAGCCCTCTTTGTCGACGGCCAAGTCGGTTGCCACCGGATTGTTGTAGTAACAGCGCATGATCATGTAGCCACGGGCGCATATCTCGCCGGTCTCGCCACGGGGTACCATTTTGCCGGTCTTGGGATCTATTATCTTGACCACTGTGTGGGGCAGTGGCCTGACGATAGTGGAAACCCTTCTCTCGATCGAATCATCCGTGGAAGAGTTGGTGATTCCAGGAGAGGCCTCGGTCTGTCCGTAGGTTATCACTACCTCCTTCATGTTCATGAGAGTGGCCGCTTTTTTCATGAACTCGATGGGACACGGCGATCCGGCCATGATGCCTGTTCGTAGCGTGCTGAAGTCGAATTTGCTGAAATCTGGGTGTTCAAGATGGGCTACAAACATGGTTGGCACACCATGCACGGCTGTGCAACGCTCTTTTTCGATGGCTGCCATTGTCGATTTTGGATCAAAATACTCTGCTGGCAAGACCATGGTCGCGCCGTGGGTCACACAGGCCATGTTGGACAGAACCATGCCGAAGCAGTGGTAAAAGGGAACAGGTATGCAGAGTCGGTCCTTCTCTGTGAACTTCATGCACTCTCCGATGAAGTAGCCGTTGTTCACCAGGTTATGATAGGTGAGCACGACTCCTTTTGGAAATCCGGTTGTCCCCGAGGTGTACTGTATGTTTACAGGGTCGTCGAAGTCCAGGTTCTCCTGGATATCCAGGAGTACATCCCCGGCTGTTTTTCGCCTCGGATCAGAATGGCAGTCCTCAAAAAGGGCAGCTTCTCAGAGCGAATTTGCCCTGGCTCACTGTCCTTTGCTTCGGGGCAGACCTCGTAGAACATCTTGACATAGTCCGATGTCTTGAACCGATCCATCAGCAGAAGTCCTTGGGCCTCCGATTGCCTGAGGGCATACTCTAGCTCGTGGGTCCTGTAGGCAGGGTTGATATTCACGAGAATTATTCCCGCTTTCGCCGTGGCGAACTGGGTGATGACCCATTCCGCTATATTGGTGGCCCATATTGCCAGACGATCTCCTTTTTTGAGCCCCAAGCCGACGAATCCCTTAGCCGCCCTGTCGACCTCACGTTGAAGCTGCTGGTACGTGTATCGGACGCCCTGGTGAAGCGAGACAATTGCATCGTTTTCGGGGTAGGGTTTCCGCAATTTCATCGAACATATCGCCGATGGTCTTTCCAATAAGTGGTTTCTCGGAACCCCGGAACGCATAGTTGCGGGAGACTTTGGCTGGCATGGAGGTGTTAGTCCATCAGTATGTGAATATAACATTATCTTACATCAAGTTTCGATAAGGTAGCAAGCAAGGTTTATTCTCAAGAATGGTGAGAATAGTGCTATGCCTATAACCACACTATGAACGGTCTTGATTCCGCGCATCTCGGTCATCTTGGACAACTCCTACCTCGAATCCATCCACTCGAAACCGATTTATGTAATGAATCCTCACTATCCCCTGTTATGCAGGACTACTCCGAAAATCAGTTTCTGGCCCTCGCCGGAACCCCTCCTCTGGACATCGAGATCTGCGATGTAACCCTTCGCGATGGAGAGCAGATGCCAGGAGTAGTCTTCCGGCCGGATGAAAAACTGGACATAGCTATGCGGCTGGATGAGATCGGAGTGGAGGTCATTGAGGCAGGCTTCCCGGTCGTGTCCAAGGCTGAGAAGAGCGCCGTACGGGAGATCTGCAACCTGGATCTGGATGCCAAGATCTCCGCCCTGTCCAGGTCTGTCAAGGCTGATGTGGATGCTGCCCTTGATTGCGGCGTGGACATGATCAGCGTATTCATCGCCACCTCCGAGCTGCACCTCAAATACAAGCTTCATATGTCCTGTCCTGAGGCCATCAGGTGCGCCTTAGATACTGTGGAGTATGCCAAGGACCACGGCCTCATTGTAAGATTCTCGGCCGAGGACGCCACCAGAACTGACTTCGAGACCCTGAAGAAGCTGTACAAAAAGGCAGAGGAGCACCATGCGGATTACATCAGCGTTGCAGACACAGTGGGGGTCATGAATCCTCGAACAACTTACTACATGATCAGCGAAATCAAAAAAGTGGTGAAGATCCCCATCTGTATGCACTGCCATGACGACCTGGGCATGGCCCTGGCCAATACCCTGGCTGGGGCGGAAGCAGGTGCCAAACAGCTCCACACGACAGTTAACGGCATCGGCGAGCGCAGCGGTAACACTCCCCTAGAGGAGATGTTGGTAACCCTTAAGCTGCACTACGGAGTTGACGCTTACGATCTTACCAGGCTCAAGGATCTCTCAAAGTTGGTGGAGTCCTATTCTGGAGCGTCCGTTGCCAGGAACAAGGCCGTTGTAGGCGTCAATGCCTTTGCCCACGAGTCGGGGATCCATGTGGCTGCGGTTCTGGAGGAGCCAAGGACATACGAGCTTTACTCTCCGGAGATGGTTGGTGCTGCCAGACATATTATTATAGGCAAGCACACCGGAGCCAAGGCCCTGAAGTACATCACAGAACGAATGGGGTACCACCTGAAGGAACGCGAAGTCTGCGAACTGGCTGAGAAGGTGAAGATGTGCAGCGAGTTCAAGCGTCCCATAAACTGCGAGGAATTGCGTAGATTAATACTTGGAATGGAGAACCTGGAAATCTCCTATCCGGGCCCGTGAAGAAGGCCAAGGACGTACCCCGAAGGATTCAAATCGAGTTAAACTCTCGGAAACTCCTGGGAAAAAAGTTTCAAGCGGACTGCTGGCTTGATCGCCAACAGATCTGCGTTCCGTATAGTCAATCGCTTCATATCGAAAGAGACAAACCCGACGATCGTCAAAACATAGAGCGCGAGAATGACCCGCGCTTCAATGTCCCGGAGTTGGGATCAGGAGGTACAGGATCAGCCATTTCATTCTCCTCCTGCTTCGATGCCGAGAAAGGCCCGCATCATCTGGGATTGCATCAGGTCTTCGATCCCCTGCGTTGCTGGAATGAACTTGAACTGGAAGGCATAGTTGTAGGTTCCAGATCCGTCAAGCTTCATCCATACCAGCCAGAGGTTAGTACCTGCTGGTTGGACCCTGATGTTGTGATACCGCCTATTCGCATCCTTGAGCTGGAAGGTTAGGCCGCCAACTGCGAAGTTGCCCAGGCTCCTATACTGGTAGAACGCCATGGCCTTGATAGGCACATCCAGATCTGGATATCCCTTCCTCTGGACAATAAGGTCCGTGGTCTTGACCCCAGTTATGGGCATGACCATCAGAACGCCTCCTGTTGGAAGGACAATATCACCAGCCGGGGCTATGGGAGTCAAGGTTATGGTCGTCTGGTATGTCTGCTTATCGGTTACTGTGAAGGCCAGGGGATAATCCTGGTAGCCCATCTTCCTGACTGTCGCTGAGTAGTAGCCTGCGGCTAGGGCGATGAATTTGTCTGTTTGGCCTATGACAGCGCCTTTAACCACGATGTCGGCCTTGAGCGATCCAGCGGTGTTGATCTGGATTCCGGTTTGGCCAGGAGGCGGTGTAATCGACAAACTGTAGCCATAGCCTGCATAAGCTCGGAAGATGCCGCATACGCCGTATGCAATCTTGAACCAGCCTGGATCGCTCGGATCGCCCCATTCTGTGCTCCAGGAGTTCTTACATATCCAGCAGCCTTGTACATCGTCGTAGCCTATTATACAGATGCAGTGGCCTCCCACATAATCACCGTACCCAGGAGAATAGACGCCGCCAGAATAGTCGAAGAAGTCAGAATCTACCTCCATCGCGGCCTGAATAGCTCCATTGGAGCTGAGCCACTGCTTAGCGACTGCATCAGAGGTGATTCTGGTAGCGGAGAGAATCTTGAGCTTGTTGCCGTCACAGCAGCTTTGCTTACTTCCGTTGTATGGCCAGCACTTCTCAGGACATACGCCCCTGGACTGAAGAGCAGCATTTGCAGCTTCAAGTGTCCAACCGCGTGAGCAGTTGCCGCCGTTGCTGAACAGATCGGCCTCGGAAAGCTTGTCATCCTCAGTCGGATTTTGGTCGGCTACTTTTTTGGTGACTTCCAAGGCAGCAGTCGAGCCAAAGGCCACACAGCTTCCACAATCACTCTGGTCCTGAATGGGTGTTGTATAGTTCTTGCCGTTGACATTGCGCCAGTTCCATGAGGCCGGTGTGCCCCAGATGGTGTGGACCTTAAGAGCTATGTCCCTGGCGTCCTCTGCGGCGGTACGTTTTAGCTCCTCGGTGATGACGAGTCCTAGCTTGCGAATTTTACCTGTTCCTTTTTCCACAACTTTCATCTCCTTAGCCTTCTATAACTAATGTCTAAAAATATAAATATTGTGTATCCTTATCAAGGCAAGTTGGTAGCTCAGAGTAGAATATGAGGCTGAAGGGAGATGTTGTAAAACAGCAAAATATTCCAGAAGAAACGAAAATCAGATTACAGATAAAGCGATGTACCAATAGAGAGGAATATTACCCAATGGCAGCAAGAAGCAAAGTGGGTGCAGCCAAAGTAGAGCCCATTGAAGACAAGGACTTTGCCGCTCTCGAAGAAGAGGATGAATCGAGCGTTGAGGAACTTCAGCACTCATTGAACGCGAGAAAGAATGATTTCATCAGCGTAGATGAATACCTCAAGCGGCGTGGTATGGACTGAGAACTCGGGCTTTACCCTGGCCGCCTTCTCCTTATGATCCATCAGGTCAGTTCCTTATTCGCCCTGGAGGATAAGATCTGATACTTAAGGCGAAATTCGCTGATCTGCATCAATACCGATAAATAATCCAAGGCCCGACCTCCTTTTAGAAATCATCTTTAGAATCATCTTTAGTTACTATGATACATCCATCCATGAAGATCAGAATAGAAGCCGTGCGATATTGCATTACAGCAATTCTACTGACAGTAGCATTGGTCATGATTTTCTCCCCTGCCTTAGCCAGTGATAACTCACAGATCACCGTAATTACCTCTCCGGCATGCGCTTCTGAAAACGCTCTCAAAGATCTTACCATATTGTCCGCAGCTACCGTCTTTGCAGCCGGCCTTTTAGCGGGCTTCAACCCCTGTCTCCTGGCTATGCTGGCCTTTCTGGCAAGCTCAATGCTGGCAAGTACGGGCCGCAGAAGAGATATCTTGACTATGGTGGCCTTCTTTTCCCTGGGCACATTCGTGGTTTACATTATTTTTGGAGTGGGCCTATTTAGCGTTCTACAGGAAAAGTCCACTGCTGCTATGTTTCGCTTTGTTCTGGCAGCCGTCCTATTGGTTTTGGGGATAATGCAACTGGAGGACGCCAGGAGATTGCATAGTGATGGCACGTCTCTCTTCCGCACGGATTGGACCAAGAAATATGTCCGTGCTGTCATTTCCAGCAGGAGTGTCAGCTCCTATTTCCTCTTAGGAGCGCTCTTCTCCCTTGTGCGGGCTCCCTGTGTGGGAGGGGTCTACATCGCTATCATCGGCATAATCTCCCGCCAGGGATTTGCCTCGTCAGGGCTAGTTTATCTGATGATTTATAATCTGGGCATAGCACTTCCAGTGCTGCTCTTGGGAGGAATTATCGCATTAGGTATGAGCCCAGAACAAGTGGATCATTTCCGGAACAAACACAGAGTTGCCATCCGGTTGATAACGGGAATCACGCTATTAGCTCTGGCTCCGCTCATATACTGGCAAATGATTTAGGCTAAAAGGAATGAGATGAGAGGAGAAAAGAAGTGTCTGTGCGGCTCCCAGGATGTACGCGCCTCAGCCAGTGCTGGTGTTCAAACGTGGGTCACATCGCAATCCAGGCAGCATATGACCAGGTGTTTAAGAGAAGGTGGCTCGGATTCCTCTGCCTGGGAAAATGGGAACACCACTTATAAGGAGATGGTCGAATCGAAATACTAAGCAGTCATCCGACTACTCTACCGCCCGCCTGATCGTCCTGATGGCATCATCCTTTGAGATCTCATCTTTCCGGTAACGATAAACGACTTGTAACGCATATCGCCCGACGTAACGTTGACTAACGTTGTTGAGTTTAAATTGTTGTCCAACAGATAAAAATTAATTGTTAATAAGATATGTTAGCTGGTTTCTCAATAATATTCAATTTTGCAGCTTTTAGTTCTTTTATTAAGAGCCCCTTCCATTCATCTTTTCGATCCAGGGGTATGTACACTATCCCATCAATGTCGGAAGGTCGTTCTACGCCAGGATACAACAATGCACATACGTTCTTTCTTCCAAGCCTTCCAAAAAAGTGCCCCATTTCAAAAACAACATTCTGGCGAGCACGTGGAGATAGCTTATTCGACTCAGACGTCAATCCCCCCACATCGTCGGGAGTAAGCAAAACAACTGCATACGCCACATCAGAGGAGTGATCCTCAAATTTCTCAATTATCGTTCGGCCTTTATTCGGTTGTTCATGTAAGATAATCGGTTCAAGTCCCACATCCCTTAGAAACCGAGCAATTATTTCCTTTGTTGAATCATCCCGCCCATGAACGACGAAGACCTTGTTCTTACTCTTAGAAGAAAGATTATTTGCTTGATAAGAAAAATTCCTATCTATTTGCGGTACTTGGATAACCTGTTTTCCTGTCGTTTCCTCATCAAGCTCTATAATTATTGAATTAATCATTCCTAGTGCTCAGGAACATTAATTTTGCAAGTTAAGGTAATGCCTCTGGAGTTTTGCCCTGGCATCATTTTTATTGAATTTCCATCTTACTGTTGCCCCGATTGCATTCCGATCTTGCT
>JBGQAL010000205.1:0-3926 GCA_041494285.1 Methanotrichaceae archaeon | reverse complement strand
GGTCTTACCAAGCCCTACCTCATCGGCAACCAGGAATCGTCTTGTGTAGTCGTCATCAGTATAGAGCCGACGAAAAACATAATCCACAGTCTCTTTTTGGAAGTCCTTCAAGCTTTCGAGAATCTCATTACAATTAGGTTTTTGGATTTGGTGGATCTTTTGGCTCTTATGCTTCTCATCACAATCAGACTTTTTCATAGCCTTTTCCTCCTACCATCTTCCTGGCCTCCCAAATAGGCCCCCAGATCTCATCAAGGTCCTTAGGCAGCAGGTTCATGGTTTCAGAGTGGCCTTTGAGGTCCTGAATAAAGTTGTTGAGGTCATCGATCCTTCGTGGGTCCGAGGCTAAGGCTCTGACCATACACTCGAAGAGAGGTACCATTCGATACATCCACGACCCACCTTCTCCTGGGCCTTGTCCCCATTTGATTATGCTCCCTGGATTAGACCTTTCATCAAGCGATAGAAGTAGTAACATCAGCCTGATCACTTGGCTCGGGTCCTTCAGCAAATCCCGGAGTATGCGCTCGTTTCTATCTACCGGTGCTCCCTTTAGAGGAAGTTTGAGGACAAATCCTTCTACTAAGCTCTTGCCATCTAATTTTATGGTTACGTCGAAGGCAAAGAAGGCCGAGATCTCCCCGTTCAAGAGGAATCTGAATTCCGTATGCGCCCCTGGGCTGGATGAGAGGTTGACGGCCCGCGCCTTCTTTAGAGTAATCGGCCTGCACATTATAGAGGCCTCTTCAGGGAGGTCTGGGACACTTCCCTCTATGGAGAGGCTGAAGTGCTCATCAGCATCCTGAGATACGCGGGCAGAGAGATTGGCTTTCGCCAGCGCACTCCTGGACTTATCTGCCAGTTGCTTCAGAGACTCATATAATTCGTCAATAGTATTGGGACCATCAGTAATGCTGAAGGGATCGAGAATAGTTCTAAGACCCGTCTCTTTTCCGTCCTGAGTTTCCTTGCCTCCATTCAACACCGCATCTATGCCGCAATACTTCTTTTCTCCTATCAACTCCACAAGGAACTCCACGTTCTTGCTGAATGCGGCTTCTGTAGCGTTGGCGGAGCCCGTCCATATCCTACCCTCGCTTCCGGCGTCTGCGACATAGAGCTTCACATGAAGCCCATCGAGATTTTCCTCGTTTGAGCCTTTCTCCTCTTCAATACGTTTCGGTGCAGACTCATGAATAACAAAATCGGATCCATTCTTCTTTGGAATAGCATATTCTTCTGAGCCTTTCTCCTCTTCAATATGTGTCGGCGCAGATCCAGGACTAACGATATCTGATCCATCCTGCTCTGGAATCGCATCTTCTTTGAGGTAAAATATCTCCGAGAACCTCCGCAAGCAATCGGCCGAAACCTTTTTCAGGCTATCAAGTCTTGATACCACGACACTATCCTTTCCAAGATATGCGAGGCGATTAAGATAGCCTTCTGTGAGAAATGGAGATACTACGAGCATTCTATCTATTCGCCCCGAGAGAGGATTGGCTTTTTCATTATCAATTCCCATGGGGTGGAATGCCACGATCTTAAACCCCTGGGGCGGCTTGAAGTCGACCCTGCGAATCTCATCTTGCATCTTATCTATCTTTTTCTTGAAATCATCCGACAGACCCTCCACCACCATTCCGGGAAGAGATGCAATGAAATTTCCTACAGGATGGGTCAAGGAAAAGGCATTTTCCCTTTCAGCCAGAACGCCATCGAAGACCAGGGCCGTGTCCCATGATCTATCATAAGTGAGATTTCTGCTCAAACAGAGGAAACGGTATCTTACAGGCTCTTCATCTCGTGAGGTATACCGCAAAGCCCAGACCTTTGGGTGGAATGAACCATCTTCGCTCTGCGGCAGCGCCTGGAAAACTGATCCTTCGAGGAACGAGTAGAGAGGTTGGCCGTACTCTTTAGGGATATGAATCCTACCGGCATGGCAGAAGATGCAGATTTTTCCCGCATATTCTCCTGAGGGACTCAAGCAACACCAGCGGGTCGGGCGTTCTCGATTCGCACTCAGTCTCAAAGATAGTGAAGGCAAGGGGTGCTGTCATTAGCGCCAGTAGATCAAGTGAGAATGTAGTCCCTATGGCAAAGTCGAGGGAATATCCATCAGGTGGTCTGAGGATCTCCATAAGATGCCGTCTATCATAAGGATCGAGCATCATGACCTCCTGAGCCCTAAAAGTATATCTGAAATAATTTTCTCTGCAGGACGCCACCTGTACCTAAGCCTTCCAGTTCCGGCATCGCCACTCCACTTGGCAAGCAGTTCGGGATTGTCAAGCCTAGCAAGTTTGCCTTTAAGGTGGGTTTCCCTAACGTGGATCAGTTTCTTTGCAGATTCATCCGTTGCAATCCTTTGGGCCGTGTCAGACGATAGAGCCATCTGGACCCATGAGGTAATGAACGACCTTGTCTGCCACGTTGCCCTTGCCCCTTGTTCTGATACGATATCCCAGAATCGTTCATTGCATTTCCACCATTTATCCAGATCAGCGCTGCGGGATTGCAGGTCGTCTGCCCATTCCGCCAACTCATCTTCGTAGACCCCCACCACCTTGCCGTCATATTGCTGGAGACCTAATTTGCTGGCATTCTCCGCAAGCATGAAGTTGTAGAGAAGGGACGCGCCATTGATGACTTCTGAGAAGTTTCTCGCATGCAAAATTCTCTCGCGGATCGTCTCCGGGAGATCAGGGCAGATGGGATGGTCCCAGGGAAAGCGTACAGATTCTGATGGAATATCGGAGTCCAGAAGGTATGCAAGCATTGTATTTGGCCATCTGGTCATCACTCTCTCCTTCAGATAGCAGGCCTCCTCAGATGTTAGGCTGAATGAGGCTTTTTCTGGAAAGTCATCAGGCACCGGAGGGAGGGCAGGGTGCCAGTTGCGCCGCCGTTCACGGCTATCAATCTCTTCTTCATAGCTGTGTGAGTCATCCTTGCTAAATTTGTAGAATGCTTCTAAGGAGCGGTGGTAGTCGGAAACGGAGTATGGGCAGAGCCGGATACCCCAGGCTTCAAGCCCATTCCAGTAGATACTGCTCGGAAGCCTCTTGAGGTTCTTTTTGGCATACCTGCCTATCGTACCCTCTGGATCATTCGACTCCAAGAGTCGATCTATCAGCCGCACCTCCTCATCCCTTGCCCGCTTTTCTATTTTTGACGAGAGGACTTTTTTCTCCTCCAGGCCCCTGTACATCCATGGCACAAAAAGAAAGTATCTGGCTCTGGTCTGGATAGTACTGGTCCCAGGAAAGAACATGTCTGCGAAGGCATCCCTGATGACGCCTATCCCAAGCTCGTCTCTCGTTTCATGCTCCTTTAGGGCATGCAGGATGCCCAGCATTTTCTGTCGGTCTTTCTCCGAGTAATCTAGCCATGTGAAGGAAGATGCCATGTCAATCATGCCTGTACAGTTTTTTTGTCCCACCGAGAAAAATAGGTTTGGTTATTATCAGTTATTTGCCCCAAACATATATTTTGCCGACATATCAAACAGATTATAATTGTAGCTATTATATTACAACCCGATCTCCGGGGGGAAACAGGAATTTATTCTTTGGGATAACGTGATGTTTTATGAACCTTTCGTTGGCGAAGCTTCAGAATAATCTGTGTGTAGAATTTTTATCATCAGCTTTCAGTCTCTTTGTTTTTCCCAAGGCATTGTCTCTAATTGAGCTTCCCACAGCTTCCCCAATTAGCGGTCTTTGCCACGAGTTACATGGACATTCGATGCACTGCAATGCTAATAGACTCGCCTTATATAGTCGCTGCCTCCCCACCGAATCTGCTTGGATGGTCTTGGTTCATGGAGCATTACCATAAACGCAGCAATATAGAGGCTACCAATGCAGCTATAAAGCGCAAGTTTGGAGAGACTTTGAAATCGAAAAATCCAACTGCACAGG
>JBGQAL010000191.1:0-4473 GCA_041494285.1 Methanotrichaceae archaeon | reverse complement strand
TTGTAAATTAGATAACATCAACGATCAATCACAGGTAATGACGACATGAAATCGCCGTGCGAAGAGATAGTCTGGGATGTGCTGCCTGCCATCAGGGCAGCCATTGCAGAGGAACTTGTAAAAAAGGGGCTGTCCCAGAAGGAGGTTTCCAAGCTTCTTGGGATTACTCCGCCTGCTGTATCTCAGTACGTGTCTAAGAAGAGAGGTTACAGCATGGAGTTCGGGGAGGAAGTTAAGACCGCTATAGGCAAACTGGCAGACGATCTTATCCAGAAAAAGGTGGTCAATCTAACGGAAAGGATCTGCCAGATCTGCAAGGACATGAGGGGCGATGACTCCTACTGCGGACCGGGGAGCTGCCGATAAACAACGTCTTTGGGCAATAATGTAATAATACCTTGTGCCCTTGGACGATCGTGTTCTGTTGCTGTTCTAAGATAGATTAGATTTTTTACAGTCCCAGCTAATTATGATCCAAGAAGTAGGGTCCTCAAGGAACTCGTATCAAACAAATGACCATATTTATAAAAGAGGATGAGATGGATTGTTCGGAGAAGCTCCGGGTGCTGAGGAAGAAGCTCGCAGAGAAGGAAAAAATCCTGATCTCCTTCTCAGGGGGAGTGGACAGCAGCCTCCTGGCAAAGGTGGCTGGTGATGTACTGGGCGAAAACGCCGTGTGCGTCATCCTTGACTCTGAGACAATGCCCAGGAGCGAGCTAGAGAAGGCCGAAGCATTGGCTGAGTCTTTTGGCATAAATTGCCTGGTAGAGAAGTATTCAATAATAAACGACACAGATTTCATCAAGAACCCCCCCCATCGATGTTATCTGTGCAAAAAAGCATCAGCCAGGACACTAAAGATTGTTGCTGCCAAAAAAGGCATACGCTGCATTGCGGATGGGGTCAATCTCTCGGACTGCGGCGACTACCGTCCTGGAATAAAGGCCAGCGACGAAGTAGGAATCTGGCACCCTTTTGTGGAAGCCGGTATATCCAAAGAAGATATCCGCAAGCTGGCCAAACAAATGGGCCTCTCCTTTTGGGATAAGCCGTCATCCGCATGTCTCGCTTCACGGATACCCTACGGCGACCAGATCACCGGTGCCAATCTGGCCATGGTGGAGATGGCCGAAGATCACTTGAAAAGCCTGGGCCTCAAACAGGTCAGAGTGAGAGTTCACGGCAGTGTTGCCAGGATCGAAGTCCCGGAGGAAGAAATGGAAATGGTTCTGCTTTCAAGAGAACGGATTGCAAAAGAGCTGAAAAAGGCCGGGTTCAAGTACGTAACTCTCGACCTCCAGGGTTTCAGGAGTGGGAGCATGAACGAGGTCTTGTAGAATATTATCATAGAGGGCGAAGTGAATTTTGATAAGATCAGATCGGATTTTCCTATATTGAAAGACGTAATCTACATGGACAGCGCTTCCACAAGCCTGACGCCTGAGCCTGTTCTGGAAACCATGCTGAAGTACTACAGGGAGTACAACGCAAATGTGGGCCGTGGTGTGCATAGGCTATCCCAGATGGCGCAGCAGAGGTACAACGATGCCCACAAAAAGGTCGCGAGCTTCATAGGTGCCAAAGAGGGAGATCTGATCTTCACAAGGAACACCACCGAGTCCATAAACATGGTAGCTCGAGGCCTGAGATGGAGGCGCGGAGATAAGGTGGTGACCACCCTTGCCGAGCACCACTCCAACCTCCTTCCCTGGCTTAGGCTTCGGAAAGACGGGGTTGATTTAGAATTAATCAAGCCCGACAAGAACGGCTTATTTGATGTGCCAGACTTCGAAAGAGCCATAGATGCCAGGACCAGGCTGGTGGCCTTGGCTTATATAACCAACGTCCTGGGAACAGTTCTCCCGGTAAAGGAGATATCAGAAATCTGCCAGGACAGAGGTGCCATGCTGTTGGTGGACGGAGCGCAGTCGGTCCCGCATATGCCCACCAGCGTGAAAGACCTGGGGTGCGACTTTCTTTGCTTCTCCGGCCATAAGATGCTGGGGCCCAAAGGCACGGGGGTACTGTGGACAAGGCAAGAGATCGAGCCCCTTCTGGTAGGCGGTGGGATGGTGGAGGATGTTTCTGCAGAAGGCTTCGTGACCAAAAAAGGCTACGAGGGTTTTGAAGCCGGCACGCCTCACATCTCGGGGGGTATTGGTTTAGGAAGAGCCGCAGATTATCTCGTCGAGGCGGGCATGGATGAAGTAGAGTCCCACGAGAGCAAGCTAGCTAACAGATTGCTGGATGGGCTGAATGAGATCGGAGGCGTTGATGTCTACGGACCTCAGAACACCAAAGGTAGGTGCGGCATAGTCTCCTTTACTGTCAGAGGCCTAGCGCCTCACGACGTTGCACTGATGCTGGATCACGCATCGAATATCATGGTGCGTTCCGGGCATCACTGCTGTATCCCTCTGATGAAACACCTGGGCCTGAAGGAAGGAACGGTCAGAGCCTCTCTTTACCTGTACAATACGAAAGAAGAGATTGATCGGCTTCTTGGAACGGTTGAAGACATAGCAAAGATGGTCGGTTAGCCAAAAAGGTCTCAGAAACAACATTTGCATTCGGGCCAAGTCAGGACGAGGTACGAGGAAGCGTTATAGTCTAAATCATAGAGGTGGCAGGATTGAAGAAAGAGCGCGTCTGCCTGAAGCTGGATGGCGAAGAGATCCAGGAATCGATGGATTGCGTTGTGGAAGAGTCGCCCCTGTCCATCTTCATCAACGGAAGACACTTCGTGACCGCCATGACCAGTCCCCACATGGCCAAGGAGTTCATCCTGGGCTATCTGTTCTCGGAACGGATCATAAACGGTCTCTCCGACGTTGAATCACTGGAGATCGAAGGCCGCGTGGCCAGGCTGATAATCAGCAATCCAATCAAAGCAATAATTCCAAGAAAGCCCATTGTGAGTGGTTGCGGTGGAATAGCCACCTTCCTGGACGAGTCCAAGCTCCCACAAATCAACTCGGACCTGATGGTCGATAAGAACGCGATCTATGAAGCCATGAAGGCCATTTTCGAATCAGAGCTGCATGCATCGACGGGCGGAGTTCATTCTGTAGGATTGTTCGACGAGAACGGAGCAGTTTGCATCTGCGAGGACATAGGGAGACACAATGCCCTGGACAAGGCCATAGGATTCGGATTGGTCAGGGGATTGGATTTCAGCAAAACCTTCGTCGCCTCCACGGGCAGGATCTCCTCAGAGATGGCTTTGAAGTGCTCGGTGGCCGACATTCCCCTCATCGCCTCTCGGGGTGCGACCACCAGCCTGGCCCTCGAGATCGCGGAGAGGACCGGCCTGACAGTCATCGGTTTCGTTCGCGCGAAGAGGATGAATATCTACACTAACTGCTGGAGAGTGCCTGAGCTTCAACCGAGTGCTGTATCGCTTCATAAATAGTTATGAGCGCGTTATTTAACAGCCAGCATTCTCTCTATCGACCTTCTGGCCCTATCGGCTATATCTTTTGGAACCTTTACTTGCGGCTCCAGGGTCTGCAGAGCCTTTAGAACTTTCTCAAGATCGGTCTTCTTCATGTTCTCGCAGACGGCCTTCCTGCTGAGGGGATAGAACTCCTTCTTGGGGTTCTCCTTCTTGAGCCGGTAGAGCATGCCCACTTCTGTCCCAATGATGAACTCACTGGCATCGCTTCTCTGGGCGTGTTTTCCCATCCCTGAAGTGCTGTAGACGTAATCGGCCAGGTCTATGACCTCCGGCCGACATTCGGGATGGACTAGAACCTCCGCCCCTGGGTGCAGGGCACGCGCCTCGCGAACCTCTCCGGACGTGTAGCGATCGTGGACGTAGCAGTAGCCGTTCCAAGGAATGATCTCTTTCTTGGTGTGCCTGGCCACGTAACTTGCCAGGTTCCGGTCCGGGACAAATATTACCTGGTTTTGGTCCAACGAATTTACAACCTCTACGCCATTGGCCGAGGTGCAGCAAATATCGCTTACCGCCTTGACCTCTGCAGTGGAGTTGACGTAACACACAACAGCCGCCTCAGGGTAAACGGTTTTGAGCTCCTTAATCTGCTCAGGAGTTATCATGTGGGCCATGGGGCACCAGGCTCCTGGCGCTGGCAGTACCACCTTTTTATCTGGAGAAAGGATTGACGCGGTCTCAGCCATGAAGTCCACACCGCAGAAGATTATGACATCGGCATCCAGCCGCGCGGCAGCCCGGCTCAGCTCAAGAGAGTCTCCTACGAGATCGGCCACATCCTGGACTGACCCTATCTGGTAGTTATGGGCTAAGATGACAGCATTGCGCTCTTTCTTCAATAAAGCTATCTCTTCAATCATAATGGTCGGGAGAATGGTAGTGTGCCGAATTTTCTGTAAATTGGACAGCCCTGTTATCCCACACATATTCAATCCGTATCCATAGATAAATACTTTTTAGTTGTCATCCACTCTTCATTGATATCTATCAGAATTGATGCACCTAGCCTCATAAAG
>JBGQAL010000153.1:0-6481 GCA_041494285.1 Methanotrichaceae archaeon | reverse complement strand
CTATGCCTCGTAGATCGCATGTCAATGCACGATTATACGCATGATGACTATTAATAGTTAACTGAAACAACAGCGGGGTACGATTCATCTCCGGCCTGAAGATCGGAGTTTTCTCTACCCCCCGCACCCCAACACTATAAGCAAAGAATACTGATTTTAAGTGTCTTCCGATCTACTGGAGCGCAGGATTGGTGTTGGTCCACGAACGGGCTCGCTCATTCACCTTCAAGCCCAGGATATTCGGGACGTCGTTAAAGACATCCGCCGCAATCAATGCACAACCTTGGGCTGCAGCGCATCTTCCCAAGGGTCTCACTTCTCGGCCCAATAGAGCTGAAACTCGCGGTTCAATCTCATGCGCCGGACTGCCCGCGAGGTACAGCGCAGGAGACTCCTCGCCCAGGTCTTTTAGCAGCACTTCCATTGCCTTGGTCTCCATGGCCGCAAACAGGGCCAGGGAATCCAGGGCCTGCGCTCTCACCTCCGGATCGCACTCCTCAAGGGTTGAATAGCCCAGCTTGGCCAGGATGCCCCCACGGCTGAAAGCCTGATTGGCTGTCATCTTTCCGGAGTCCACAGCTCTTATTGCTTCCACGTCCAAAGGCCCCTGGGTCAGGCCCGGAGCAAAGATTGGGGCGTCGATGGCCCCGACGATCCTGCCTCCAAGGACCCCGAAGGTCACAGTGTTGGAGCTGGCATCGCAGACAATGAAGTTAGGAACTTCCCTTTTATAGACAAAATAAGCAAGTCCCACCTTCTCTCCGCTCATGCCGTGAGAAAAGACCTTAAGTCTGTGGTCGATGTCGCTGCCACGATGAATTCCTGGCAGAAGGATCGCCGGCCAGCCCGAGCCCAAAACGGCCTCGTAAACTCTGGTGCCGCCGCCGACATGCAGACCCGCACCGTCCTGCTGGATCAGGCCCCGGTTGGAGGAATCCTCCAACCTCGTGATCTCGGTTAGACCATCTCCCATGGAATAACTCATGGCTATAAGCTCGATCTCCGAGCCCAGGTTCTGTTTGATTTGCTCGATTATCTGTTCCGGCGAATGCTCGCACGCCTCGATCCTTGGTAGCTCCCAGCATCTGCCTGCTGTTGTGGCAAACCTAATGGCCGTAGTGCCGTGATCCACTCCAGCGAACATCACATCAGCCCGATTATGCTTCTTGCTAGTCTTTTGCTGCCTGCCTTATCCTTCATAAGAGTGTCCAGCCTTACACACTCTCCTCTGTAGCTGCTTTCCTTGTCCACGACAAAGACGTCCGGGTATCCCATCAACGCAGCCACGCCCTCGTCGTCTGCGGAAACGCCAACCGCATTCATGAACTTGGCAGCAGGTCCGCTCACCGGTTTGTTCCCAACTAGGGGGCTTACGGCCACAATTTTTTTCCCTTTGAGCCGCTCGCGTACCCCCCTAAGTGCCAGGATTGGGCCAATGCTGGTGACAGGATTAGAGGGGCCGATGAGAACCAGATCCTCTTTCTCCAGCAGCTCCAGGAACCCGGGGCATGGCGTTGCCTGATCTATGCCCTGGAAGCGCAGAGAGACAACCTCCGGCGCTCCTCCAAGGCCTACCCAAAAATCCTGGAAGTGCATCTCCCCATCAGGTGTGGTGATCATGGTCGACACAGGGTCGTCGGTCATAGGAACAACCTTTGCCTTGATCCTCATTGCCTTGGCCAGAGCCTCGGTAGCCATGCTGAGGCTAACGCCCTGCCTGATAAGCTCGGAGCGGAAGATGTGAACAGCACGATCGTTGTCTCCCAAGGACAAGAGCTCAGGATTACCCAGAGTACGCAGGAAACCAGTCGTATGGAAGCTGTCTCTCCTGATGCCCCACCATCTGACCTCGTCAACGATATCAGCAAGAGTGTAAAGAACAGTGTCCACGTCTGGAGAGACCAGGTTGCCAGAGATCCACAGATCCTCGGCGGTGTTTACGACCACGGATAGCTCCCCGGGATCGACCAAATCCTTGAGGCCGGTTAGCAGCTTGGGAGTTCCCGTGCCGCCGCTCAACACTATCATGTCAAATATCCAGCAAGATCATCCCTGTCTTGAGGCCAGCAAACTCCTCTTCGGTCAGTGCGGAGCGTATGGCATTCTGCGAGTCGATTGCGCTGTTTCCCAAGGGGTCCTCTATGATAATCGTCAGGTTGAACTGGCCTCTCAAAGCCATGTTCATATTCTCCAGGATCTGGTTGCCGCGTTCTGTTCCCTCTAGATCGCCTGCCTCGCATGCTGATCTGGTGGCAAATTCTACTATCCCCCGGATTCGGTTTAAGACGCCCTCGACGTTAGAAACATACCCTTCAGATGCCGGCCCTGGTTCCACGTCTATGCCCAGCTCAGGCACTCTGATGGTGCCGCTGGAAGATCTGATGACCCTTGCATTGAGATCGTCCAAACTTGAGACTGTCAAGGTGTGGCGCATTGGCTCCTTCTGGCTGAGAAGGATTGTGTCGCTGTGCCTGTACCCGCAGCAGCAAACGCCTGCTATGATCATGGCCTCGCCGAAGTGAGGAATCTCTTTAGTCTCCCAGTTGAAGTCCATCTGAGCGGAGCAGACTGGGCAAACGTTAGTAGTAGTGAGTTTCAATCCTTGCCTCCCACTACCTTCTCGCGGTCTATCCTTATGCCATGGGGCACTACTGCAACTAGGTCGTCTCCTATGCCGGCTATGTCCCCTGAGACGTCATCGACCGCTTTCTTCAGCTCGCCTATTGCTCTATCCAGAGCAGCTTTGTCCTGTTTCAATCCGCCGATGTCGATAAGAACAATGTTTCCTGCGTATATCTCCCGTTTGATCTCCGGTAGGACGTCTGCCTTGGAGAGTTCTGCCACCTTGAGCATCTTCTCTGGAGACCCGCCAACCTCTTCGAACTGGCCCAGGTCAACTTCGGTGTAATCATCCTCGCCCGGCCTGCCAAGAATCTTTAGTTTATCCAAAAAGCTAGCCATTATTAAACCCCTCAGATGATAACATGTATTATTATATTTATATCTGACGTTCTACATGTCCAATAGCCTGACTCCGGCCAAACCCATCACCATCATGAACAACAGCATTACGACTACAAAACCTGCCGATCTTACTCCCTGCGGTGCCGCAATCTGGACAATCAGCATGAGGGCGATCATCGTGGCGATCAGCCCCGCGCTTATGCCTATCTCAAGATGCTTCTTTTCCATCGTTGATCTCCTTTAATCCGTGTCTTCTGTGCCTTAAACCGTTGTGGCCTGCTAAGGCGTTCACGAGTCTTTTGGTTTTGTTCCCGTACCAGCCTTGGAGAACGTATCGGGGATAAACAGGCAGCCGCTCTCTTAGAGAGTAGCCTTCCAGGTGGAGTTCTTCCAGCTTTGGCCAGGGCCGCTCAGGATTTATCCAGTCGGAAGTCACAGGACTTATTCCTCCAAGATCATCAGCACCAGCCTCGACCAGCGATCTGGGGTCTATCAGGTTGGGTGGAATCTGTATGGCCACTCCCTCGGGGAGAATCTTCTTTGCCAACCTGACTGTGTCCTCAACCTCTGAGGCCATGGGGGGGGTAAAAGTTGACATGGAGGTTCCTGGTTTGGGGTCCAGAGGCTGGATGATCACTTCCTGGATGTGGCCGTAATCCCCCTGCAGTTTTGATATAGCCTTCAGGGAGGTCACCCTATCTGCTCGGCTTTCTCCTATACCGATGAGGATGCCAGTGGTGAACGAGATCTTCAGCTTTCCGGCCTGGGCTATGTGAGATATTCTTCGCATAGGACTCTTCTCTGGAGACTGCGCGTGTGCGGGCACATCTGCCGTAGTCTCCAGCATAAGGCCCATGCTGGCGTTGTAGGGAGCTAGCCTCAACATTTCGTCCTCGCAGAGCAGACCAGCGTTGGTGTGAGGCAAGAGGCCGGCCTCCAGGGACAATTCACAGAGTTCTATGAGGTAATCTATAAAATCGGACCTTGTCATCCCAGCAAAACCTGAACCTGCCATGATCCTATCGAACCCGAGGACCTTCCAAGGACTGTCGCCCATGGAGAGCAGAGCTTCCGAACATCCCGCTTCAGCGCCCAGAGAAATCAGGCGAGATGCCTCCGATCTTCGGATTATCTTTGCTTTTTCAGGATCACGCCGGAAGGAGCAATAACCGCATCTGTTGCTGCAAAGATCAGTGACTGGAATGAACACATTTCGCGAATAGGTCAGAACCCTCATTAGCGCTTGAGCTCCACAAGCTTAAGGGTGTAGCCGTGCGCGCAGTCCTCGGGAGATTCGCCCACTACGTCCACAATTGTAAGCCTCTCTCCGTCTTTCATGCCTACGGGGTGACAGATCTCGAACATTCTGCAGTCAGACTGGTCGCATCTCACCGGCTCAAAGACTATCTTTGATCCCGGAAAGGCTTTTCTGGCATCAAGGGCTGCAATTATTGGGCTCTCGGTAACCTCGACTGCACGCACACCGGCCTCATGGATGGGGCATTCATGGATCAGCTCTCCTCGCGTTCCTAAAATTCGGTATCTTCTGTCGGTTTCCAGGTTCATGCAGGTGTTTCGAAGCTTGCAGGGATCGCAATCCGGCGTGGGGCCGTTGAAGGTGAACTCCATTCCTATGGTTGCAAGCTTTATTCCTATCAGTGTGATCTGGGTAGAAGCTTCAGACATCTTTCTTTCCTCCATCGTTATAGATAAATCATTATATTTCAAACTATTTCCGTTGTCTCTGCAGCCTTAATTGCTGCTTTCTCGGCGAGACCTGCATCCAGGATGGTGTAGCGGTCGGGGCGGATCTTGTGGGCGCTGGTGAGAGCCTCGATTACAGTATCTCGGTCTAAACCCAGCTCACTGGCTGAGGTGGGAGCGCCGGTATAACGCAGTGCATCTCTTATCATCCGCCAATCTCCGCCGTGCAGATACATCATTACAATGGTCCCTATCCCGCACAGCTCTCCGTGCAACGCCCTGCCGGGAGCTATTCTGTTTATGGCATGAGCAAACTTGTGCTCTGAGCCGCTGGCCGGTCGAGACGAGCCTGCTATGCTCATGGCTACTCCACTGGATATGAGAGCTTTGACAACCACTCTGGCGGACTCTTCCAGTCCAGGTCTTATGGTCGGCGCCTGGGCTACCACCATCTTGGCCGTCATGTCGGATAGTGCTGCCGCATACTCGCTGTACTCCTCGTTACGCAGCCTGTGAGCTAGCTGCCAGTCCAGCAGGGCAGTATAGTTGGAAATTATATCGCCGCAGCCGGCAGAAAGGAGCCTTGCTGGGGCATTGGAGATGATCCTGGTGTCGGCTATGATAGCCATAGGAGAATGGGCAGAGATGGACGTGGTTTCGCCGTTAACTGTGATGCTAGCTTGGGCAGAGCATATTCCGTCGTGAGATGCGGCGGTGGGCACGCTCAAAAAAGGTACATCTTTCCGCAGCGATGCTAGCTTGGCAATGTCTATCGACCTGCCACCGCCTACGCCGATGACAAAGCCAGCTCCAACTTCGCCTGCCAAGCCCTCTGCACGGTCTACCTCCTCCATCCTTGAGGCCTTCGAGACCATGATCTCTGGCTCGAACCTTTCCAAGAGCCGAGAGATCTTCTTTCCCATAACGTCCAGAGTGTTGGGGCCGGTTATAATCAGAGGCCTGCCCTTGAGCTTGAGATCATCACAAATCTCCGATATATCTGATACGGCGTCGCTCCCGACCACGACCCTGCACGGGAGCTCCATCCACCGGGATCTCAAGGCCTCACCATCTCGCTAAGTAAAACTCCAATTACTAGGGTCCACTGCAGAGTATAAAAGTTATTCCTAAGCGGTCTCCCTAGCAGGCCAGAATCTCAGATCTAAGGTCACAAAGTATTCGATCCCTGATTATATTGACCTGCGGGCTAGTTCTGTTCCTGGGCCTAGGCAAGTCGATCTTTATGACGTCCTTGATCTTCCCCGGACGGGCCGACATTATGACGATTCTGTCCGCCAGGTAGATGGCCTCGTCGACGCTGTGAGTGACAAAGACCACCGTCTTCTTCTCTTCGTCCCATATCTTCAGGAGCTCGGACTGCATTATGTTCCTGGTCTGGGCGTCCAAAGCGCCAAAAGGCTCGTCCATGAGCAGCGCCTTTGGCTGGTTCACCAGGGCGCGGGCAATGGCGACTCGTTGTTTCATTCCCCCTGACAGCTCATGGGGGTATCTTTCTTCAAAGCGTTCGAGGCCTACCATCTTGATGTACGCTCTAGCTTTTCTGTACCTTTCGTCCTTGCTGAATCCTTTCAGCTCCAGGCCGAAGGCGACATTGTCCAGGACTGTCCTCCAAGGAAATAGCGAGTACTCCTGGAACACCATCCCTCTCTCAGGACCAGGCCCTTTTATTGGGTGGCCTTCCAGTCGGATCTCCCCGCTGGATGGCTCTTCGAGGCCGGCGATTACTCTGAGGAGGGTTGTCTTGCCGCAGCCAGAGGGGCCGATAAAGCAGACGAACTCATTCTCGTTGATG
>JBGQAL010000040.1:0-17636 GCA_041494285.1 Methanotrichaceae archaeon | reverse complement strand
TCAGATATGCCCAAGCTAAAGCCTCCTGAAGAAGTTGAAAGGAGCGAAGAAGATGAGAGCCAAGAACCCATACCAGGCCATCCAACCTGGTCCGGCAGCATCAGCATGGGACTGGTCAACATTCCTGTGAGGGCTATCCCCATCATCTGATGGCTTTATAAATAATAAATAGAAATAAATTATGCAGTCGTCGTCACCTCCAGGTCTTGGGCATTCAGCCCATAGAGGCTCTGGCGCGCATCCTGGAAATAGAAGCGTTCCTGAAGAAGATCCTCGTCTTTAAGTCTGCTCAAAGCGTACCTTACGGTTCTTGCCGGAAGATACGTCTTGCTTATTATATCCTTCTGGGTCAAAAGGCTGCCTGACTCCAGAACCTTAAGAACAAGCTTTGCTGAAGGCGGCAGGCGCTCTATCTTCGAACTCGGCTGTTCATATCCGGGGTTGGCAAAGTAGATCCCTCATTTAAGCTCACCGAATTAACACTCGTTATTGAAGGTTATAGGTTTTGTGATTGAGGCAATCCTCTCCCCTAAGAGTATATTTGCCTCCTGCCTGGGCATCCTCCAACACGACGTTCAATTCTTTCATCCTGTACGTATCTGATCAGCCAGCTCCCTGTCCTTTTTTTCGCGGAGCGTCTGCCTTATTTCCATAAGCAGCTCGATCAGGTCACGAGTCATGTCTTCTCCTATGGACATTTCCGACCCGGAAGAAAAGCTGATTCCGAAGATCCCGCCGAACTCCTCAAGAAGCTGTTTCGTATCCTTCAAAGTCTTCTTCGATGCGGTTTTTTCGTTTATTCTGCGGTTTATGTCCCTCACCAGGTCGAATACGGCCCTAAGCGCGTAGGGTGTATTGAAATCATCGTCCATCGCCTCCAAGAACTCAGCTTTTGCCTTGATCAGGATTGCGTCGAAACCTTTGGTTTCCAAGATCTCGCCCTGCGTTTCTAGCTGTTCTTCAATGATCTTAATAAGATGGCGAATTCTTTCAAGGCTCTTTCGGGACTGCTCCAGTACTTCTTCGGAAAAATCGATTGGTGATCGGTAGTGGGCAAGGAGGACGAACAATCTGAAGGTGTCGGCATCGCATCTCTCCAGCATTTCCCTGATGGTCATGAAGTTTCCCAGGGACTTTGACATCTTCTCGCCCTTGACATTGAGAAAGCCGGTGTGCATCCAGCACCTAACCAGTGGCTTTTTTCCTGACGTCGCCTCCATCTGGGCGATCTCTGCCTCGTGGTGTGGAAATATGAGATCCATTGCTCCGCCGTGGATGTCGTACTGAGGTCCAAAATAGGTCTCCGTGATGGCCGTGTCCTCGATATGCCATCCCGGCCGTCCTCTTCCCCAAGGCGAATCCCAGGTTACATCTGCTCCGTCCTCCCGCTTCTTCCATAAGGAGAAGTCACCGGGGTTCTTCTTGGTTGGATCAGGCTCGATCCTGTGGCGCGCCACCTCCTCCAAAGTCAGATGCGACAGCTTCCCGAAGTCCTCGAACCTAGATTCGTCGAAGTAAACGCCAGTCTCCGTCTCGTAAGCAAAACCCAACTCCACGAGCCGCTCAATCTGGCTGATGATCTCGGGAATGTGCTCTGTTGCCCTGGCGTAAAGGTTGACATTTGTCACGCCCAATGCCTGCATATCCTCCAAGTACCTTCGCTCAAACTTGCGAGCCAATACGGCCGGCTCGATCTCTAGCTCCGAAGCCCTCTGGATGATCTTATCGTCCACATCGGTGATATTCTGAAGATAAAATACGGAAAAGCCCTTGTACTTGAGGTAGCGAGCGACGACATCGAAGGCTATGTAGGTCCTGGCGTGTCCGATGTGAGAGTTGTCGTAAACAGTGGGTCCGCAAACGAAGATGTTGACGCGGTTATTGTGAATGGGCAAGAACGGCTCTTTCTTGTCGCTCATGGTGCTGTAGATCATCATAGGCCGGGGTTGGGAGTCGAACCCAATTCTCGCGGTCTGCAGCCGCGCACTTAACCGGTCAGTCACCCCGGCACTCTATGTACTTCTTATAGAAAAGGTAGACTAATATTTGCCGGTAGCGGCAATAGTTTGTTGAATCCTGTAATTGACCGACATCGCAAGGTCACAGAATCACTGAGAATTTATTCGGATTATAATATATATTATCAATTCTAGTGCTCTACTTTCCTTCACTCAAGATGATCTGTGCAATAGCAGCCTCAACAGAAAGCTTGGGAGCATTGTCGAATAGCTCGCATTGAAGCTGCATATCACAGGCTTCGTTCAAGGACCGCCTTGAGATCCTCCATCTTCACGGGCTTTGGGATGTAATCGTCCATCCCTGCTTCGATGCACAACTCTCTGTCGCCTTCAAGGGCATAGGCTGTAATTGCTATCACCTTCGGTCCGTTGTCAGGGAAGCGTTGGCGTATAGCCCTGGTGGCCTCCAGGCCATCCATCTCAGGCATTCTGATATCCATTAGGACAACATCGTAGTGCTGACGCTCAAGAGCTTCCAGGGCTTCTATCCCATTGGCTACAGTGTCCGCTCTGTAACCTAGGCGTTTGAGCATCGCGGTTGCAACCTTCTGGCTTGATGCGTTGTCCTCGGCGAGCAGGATTCTCAGAGGGCTCATCTGAGCTTCATTGCTGACGGTCTCAGCCGAATATAGCTCCCTAACTGGCTTGGCGGCGAAGACGTTGACAAGGACTTCGTGGAGCTGGGTAGTTCGAATCGGCTTGGGAAGAGATGCTGCAAACATGTCTGAGGTCACATGTTTGCCGATGGAAGTGAACATCACCAGCGGCAGAGATTTGTCGTACTTGCGTATCTCATTTGCCAGCTCCTGGTCATCCATTTCCGACATATCCAGGATGGCGACGTCGAACTCATCCCCTCTCCGGATCCAGCCGAGAGCTTCCTGGCCAGACGAAGCAGCCATTGGCATCATGCCCCAGGAATATGCCTGTCGTCCCAGAATAAGACGGTTGGTCCTATTGTCATCGACTATCAGAACTCGTTTGCCCATTAGCTGAGGTACCGGAGGCATCTTTGGAACTCCCGGAACTACCTCTGTCTGGATGGTAAAGTGGAAGGTCGAACCGATTCCAGGTTCTGACTCGGCCCAGATTCTGCCGCCCATAAGCTCGACCAGCCTTTTGCTGATGGCCAATCCAAGGCCGGTTCCGCCGTACAGGCGGGAGGTCGATCCGTCCACCTGGCTGAAAGCCTGGAAAAGCTTGTTAATCTTTGTCCTTGGGGATGCCTATGCCTGTGTCCCGTACGGCAAAGTGAATCTCACGACCATCCTCCTTATTCAAGGATACGGCCAGCTCGATCTCTCCTTTCTGGGTGAACTTGACAGCGTTGCTGAGCAGGTTAACGAGGATCTGTCGCAGCCTAGCGGGATCTCCGATTATGGTGTCTGGGACTTCTTCGTCAATCGTATAAGCCAGGTTCAGCATTTTCTTGGCAGCAACTTGAGCGACAAGATCCAGGGCTTCCTCAATGCAGGCTCCTATGTCGAACTGCTGTTCCTCGAGCACTTCGCTTTCCATCTTAGAGAAGTCGAGGATGTCGTTTATGACGGTCAAAAGAGCATCGCCGCAGCTTCGAATGGTCGCGGCGAAGTCCTTCTGCTCCGGTGTCAGATCTTCTTCCAAAAGGAGGGACGTCATGCCTATTACTGCGTTCATGGGAGTTCGTATCTCATGGGACATGTTGGCCAGGAACTCGGACTTGATACGAACCGCATCCAGGGCAGCTTCGTTGGCCTTCGTGAGTTCAGCGGTCCGCTCCAAAACTCGTATCTCAAGCTCTTCTTGAGCTATTTTGCGCTCGGTTATGTCGATGACGGCGATCCGGCACTCTCTTCCGTTAAGCGGGTCCTCTTCTGTTGCTGTGCCCTCAATATAGACATAAACCCTAGACCCTTTATCCTTGATGAGTTTCAATTCGCACTTTTGTTTAGTAATGGTCTCAAATGCTTTTTTACAGAATTCATCAAGGAATGACGATCCTCATGCGCAACAAATACCTCAAAACGTCTATTCGACAGTGAGCGTCTTTCCTTTCCCAAGAGCGCGGCCCCCCTCCAGGTTGACCTCCAGGATCTGCCCTTGCTCGTTCAAGGTGAACAACCCCAAAGGGGCAAAGTCGTAGAGGTCAGAGTACTTCATCAGAGCGTTTTCCGCCTCCAGCCTGGAGCGCTTCAGCTCTTCATTCTGCATCTCCAGCTCAATCTGGTGGACCTGCAGCTCGTGAACCAGAGCCAGAGCATCTTTGCTATCATCTTTCGTGGAACCGACCAGGTCGCTTCTGCAGTCCTTCAAACGTTCTTCTGCCTGGTGGCGCAGGTCACCGTTCAGGTTCGATTCGGCCTTCTCATTCTTCATTTTTCCTCTTGCGATTCAGGACTGCTCTTTGCGATTCGCGATGTCTTCTATTGCGAGCAGAATTAGCTGCATGTGGCGGCCCTCCTGCTCTATCCGCCGGGCATTGAGGAGCATCCTCTTGCGACCGATCCTTGGGAATTCATGCTCCATCAGAAAATCCTCAACCTGGGTGTTTTTAGTAAGTATCTCCTCTATAAGCTGCTTCAAAGCGGGAATGTCCCACTGCCGGTTTCCCAGATCGTAAAGGATCTGCCCTTCGATCTCCTGGGGCGTCACCTGGAATGTCCTGTAGAAAGAGGGATTGGCCGAAACAACTCTCAGGTCGCTGTTAAGCACAACCAGCGGTTCCCTAACTGTGCGGATAATGCCCTCTGCATACTCGGTCCGATCTGCCATTTGCGCCTGCACCTTTTTTAAATCCGTAATGTCGGCGAAGGTGATCGCAACTCCATCGATGATGTTATTAGCCGTTCGATAGGGGATGATGCGCATCAGATACCAGGCTCCATCTCTGGTCTGCACCTCTATTTCCTTGAACACCAGCGTCTGCAGCACATCCTTTACATCGCTGACCAGATCTTCGTACCCAAGGTTGGATACGATATCTGTGATCGGACGCCCTACGTCGCTCTGGATGAGGTTGGCGATCTTCGTCGCATAGGGTGTGAACCGTCTGATTTTCTGGTTGTTGTCCAGAAATATGGTCGGAATTTGCATGCTGTCGAGGAGGTTTTTCATGTCGTTGCTGGCTCAGACAGCTCTTCATTCTTGGACTGCAGCTCAGCATTGAGGGTTATCAGCTCCTCGTTGAGGGATTGCAGCTCCTCTTTGGATGTTATCATCTCCTCGTTGGTGCTCTGCAGCTCCTCGTTGATCGATTGCAACTCCTCGTTCGCGGATTTCAGCTCTTCCTGGGAGGTCTCCATCTCTTCGACGACGGTCTGAAGGCTTTCTTTCGTGGAGTGCAGCTCATTCTCAAGCTCACTGTTGATGGCCTCCAGCCTGGAAGCAGATTTCGATTTTTTCTTGGAGGATTGAGCCTCAAGAGCGGGCGTCTCCACGTCTTCAAACTGGACCATCATGAGACCGCGCATCACCTTCGGCTCCTCGAAAGGACTGACAGTGAGGTTGACCACCTGCTCGAACCCGTTCGTCTTGACCCGCAGGCCATTTGTGGTTGCCTTCGTCTTCTCGGTCATCGCTTTACGGATGAGCAATCCCAGCTCCAACCGGAGACCCTCGCGCGCCATGGCATATATGTTCAAATTCGCTTTTCCGACAGGTGGTTCCAGGTATTTCCCCGTTCTTCGGGTAAGGTAGAGGATGTCTCCCTTGTCATTGATGAGCACCACAGGAGGCGCGATGGTCTGGAGGATGAGCGTCTGGCTATCTCGGTGACGCTGGCATCGGATTCTTTTTGTGAGCTTACGATACCTTCCGTCCGAACTTCAAGGGGCAGCCGCGATGTGGGGAATTCGATCCGTTTATTTCGGACGATTGGTGCCTCCCTGCTCTTGAAGACCTTCCATTTGTTGTCCAGCGGAGAGAAGAGATCGGTGGAGCCTCCTATGGA
Source organism: Methanotrichaceae archaeon (assembly GCA_041494285.1). GTDB lineage: Archaea > Halobacteriota > Methanosarcinia > Methanotrichales > Methanotrichaceae > Fen-7. The sequence goes on along the minus strand of JBGQAL010000040.1, from coordinate 11,690 downwards.
CTCGGAAGAGCCGAGAAAGAGAAATCCTCCAGGATTCAGGGAGTAATGGAAGAGTGGCAGGAGCTTCTTTTGCGCCTCTGCATCCAGATAGATGAGAAGGTTTCGGCAGCTGAGCAGATCCAGCTTCGTGAACGGCGGGTCGGTGAGAATGTTCTGCGGCGCAAAGATGATCAAATCCCTGATCTCTTTACTGATGCGGTAATGATCGTCCTCTTTTGTAAAAAACCGCTGCAAACGCTCCACTGACACATCTGCGGTGATGTTGGCAGGGTAAGTACCCTGGCGAGCTAAGTCGATGGCATCTTTGTCTATGTCTGTTGCATAGATCTGGATCTTGAAATTAACCCTGGGCAACAGATCATCCAGGCACTCTCTGAGAACGATAGCGATGGAATACGCCTCCTCGCCGGTGGAGCAGCCGACCACCCAGACGCGGATCGGGACTCCCCCTTTCTTGGTATTCAGCAACTGCGGAATGACCTTTTCTTTCAGGACAACAAACGCATCCTGTTCCCTGAAAAAGCTTGTTACGCCGATCAGAAGCTCTTTGAAAAGCAGATCGATCTCGTGTGAATTCTCCTGAAGGTAGCGGACGTACTGATTAATATTATTAATTTGATGAACGTTCATCCGCCGCTCAATACGGCGGCGAACGGTGCTCTTTTTGTAGAGGCTGAAGTCATTTCCAGTTTGAGCCCGGACAAGGGCGAATATCTTTTGCATTGCGCTGGCGGTTTTCATCTCAGCGGGAGGTAGCTCTCTGGCCATCTTGTAAAAGTGATTCGCATATCCAAGCAGCTTTGCAGGCAGCTCATTTGCAGAAGCTGTAAAATCGACCAACCCGGTATTGATGGCGCTCTGGGGCATTCCGTCGTACTTGGCCGAACTTACGTCCTGCACCATCGCTATACCTATCTTCTCTTTGATGGCTTTCAACCCTAACGTGCCGTCCGTTCCCATTCCGGAGAAGATGATGCCTATGCTCTTCTCTTTCTGGTCTTCGGCCAGATGCCTGAAAAAGAAATCGATGGGCATCCGCAGTCCCCTGGGCTTGGACGGCTCCAGCAGTTGAAGGGTTTCGTGCAGTATGGACATATCCTTGTTCGGCGGAATCACGTAGACATGGTCCGGTTGGACCTTCATCCCATCCTTAACCTGTTGGACTTCCATCTTCGTGGTGCGCTGGATCAGCTCCGGCATTATGCCTTTGTGAGTTGGGTCAAGATGGGACACGAGAACATAGGCCAGGCCGGTATCATCTGGCATATTGCGAAAGAATTCCTCAAAAGCTTCCAGAGACCCGGCTGAACCGCCTATTCCCACGATGTAGAACGCTTTCTTTCGGTCGTTCTCGATAGTTGAAACATCCTTTTGCTGAGAAGTTAGTGATGCTTTGATGACTTTATTCTTTTTCGAATCTTTATCGTTTTGTTTCATGTGAGGTTCTCTCTTGCCAACTGGTAAACCAAAGCGCTCTTCTGTACTGCCTCTTCACCCAGACTAACTATATTCTGTTTACATAGTATAATTATCTTCGCTTTGACATAATTATTTTCGCGTTATTATCAGCAATATTCTTTATATAATTATTATTGCTTCTAAATTCTATCAAGTCCTTTTGGATGATGTTGCACCATATTTATCACTTCCATAAAGGAACCAAAGATAACAGCAGGAGCGAGCACCCAGGAGAAAAATCGCCACAAGCTAGAACATTATCGAATAGACCTGGTCCTTGTAGCTGCAAATCACTGGCAACGCACCAGAACAGCTCTCAGCTCTTCCATCTTCACAGGCTTTGCAATGTGATCATCCATTCCGGCTTCAAGACACTTCTCACGGTCGCCCTCAAGAGCAAAAGCTGTGATGGCAACGATCTTAGGCCCGTTCTCGGGCCGAAGCTTACGTATCACACGAGTTGCTGTGATCCCATCCATTTCGGGCATTTTGATATCCATTAGCAACAGATCGTAATCCTGACGTTCGAGAGCCTGGATGACTTCTCGGCCGTCTGCCACAGCGTCAGGCCTGTAGCCAAATCTTTTCAGCATCTCGACAAGAACCCTCTGGTTCGAAGGGTTATCTTCAGCCACGAGTATGCGCATAGGCTTCAGCTCTGGGAAGCTTTCGGAAGCGACTCCTATATCCTTTTTTCCAAAATCCAGCTGCTTGCCAGAAATGGTCTCGACCGGAATCATGAAACGAAAGGTCGAGCCCTGGCCTGGTATGCTCTCAGCCCAGATCGTTCCTCCCATCAATTCCACGAGATTTTTGGTTATTGCGAGTCCAAGACCGACACCATCACGTTTGCGGCTTATGGCACGTTCAACCTGAGCGAAAGGCTCAAAGATTTCGTTCATCCTGTTCTGGGGTATGCCAATGCCGGTGTCTTTGACCACGAAGAATATCTGGCGCACATTGCCTTCGACGGCTTTTGATGAGACAGACACGGATACATCCCCTTTGTCGGTGAATTTGACAGCATTGCCGAGCAGGTTGACCAGGATTTGCCTGAGCCTGCCGTGGTCTCCTATGATCGTATCCGGTGTGCCGTAGTTGATGGTGTATGATAGGTTCAGCTCCTTTTTGCTGGCTTGGACTGCCACCATATCCAGCGACTCCTCGATGCAGTGCTTGAGGCTGAGCGGCTGATGCGCCAGCTCCACCTTCTCCTTTTCAGCCCTGGAAAATTCCAGGATATCGTCGATGATGGCCAGGAGGGCTTCACCGCCATTCCTTATCCTCTCTATGTCCTCCTTCTGATCCTGCGTGAGGTTATCATCCATGAGGAGGCTAGAGAAGCCAATTACCGCATTTAGGGGTGTCCTCAACTCATGGGACATGTTAGCCAGGAACGCTGCTTTGGCCCTGACTGACTCTTTTGCTGTCTCCAAGGCATTCTGGAGTTCGGCAGTCCTTTCCTGAACCCTTAGCTCCAGCTCATCGTGCGCAGCGCGCAGCGCATCCTCCATCTGCTTGCGCTCTGTGATATCTTGGCCTTGGGCCATAGTAGAAACAACCGTAGTCCCATCTTTGTCGTAGATGTTGGCTGAGTTCCAAAGAACTGTTCGAACCGATCCATCGACCCGCTGAATAGGGATTTCCACAGCTTCCCAGCGTTCTCCTGATAAAGTACGACCTATGAGGTCCATAGATTCTTCCCGGCTGCTCTCGGGGAAGAGATTTTTCAGGGGCTCTCCGAGAGCTTCGGGTGCTCTAAGTCCAGTTAAACGCTCAAAGGCATGATTGAACCTAGTGATCCTGAAGGAGGCATCCCAAACGATGATTGGCGCGTTGGCATAATTTATCAGATTCTCCAAATAGTCTCGTGTCTCACGCAGATCCTTCTCCATTCGCTTTCGTTCCGTTATATCGTTGAAGACGACCGCGAATCGTCCGATTCCCGAGCGCCAGACGTACACTTCGTAGTGCCTCCCCAGTGCTGCCACGGGACTGTCAATCCGCTCGCTAATGCCGCTTTGCACAACTCGGCCGTAAGTCTCGATCCAGAAGGGCTCGATGCCTGGGATTAACTCCCGGACTGTTCGTCCAGAGACTCTCTCCATCGGCAGGCCTGTCTGCCTGGCGAAGGCAGGGTTTACGCTCAGATAGCGGAAGTCAACCGGATTGCCCGCTTCATCGTAGATCATCTCACAGAGGGCAAAGCCCTCGTCCATAGACTCAAAGAGATTGCGGTAGCGCTGCTCGCTCTGCTGCAGCACCTTTTCAGCCTGCGTTCGCTCGGTTATATCGCGGATGATGCTCAAAAGGACACGCCGACCATCGATCATCGTTCCCCGTGAGCTGACCTCTACCGGGAAGGTGCTGCCATCTTTACCCTTGTGTTTGGTTTCGAAAAGGAGACCCTCGGAATCAGCCAGTTGCATCTGATTATACATTTTCTCTAGGGTTTCGGGGTCTCTCAGATCGGAAATGTTCTTGGAGAGCAGCTCATCACGTGTATATCCATAGGCGTTTATTGCAGCCTCATTGGCCTCGATTATATGGCCGTCTCTGCCCATGAGCAGAATGATATCCCGGGCATATTTCGAGATAAGCTGATAACGCTCCAGTATGCTCTCTGCCTTCTTGCGCTCAGTTATATCGATAGCTGCGATCCTGCACTGTCTACCGTTCAGCGAATCATCCTCGGCTACTATGCCCTCGATGCGGGCATAGATTGTGGGCTCTCCATTTCTTAGGAGGTTCAATTCGCACGTTTGCTTGATGGAGGTCTCAAATGCCGATTTGCAGAATTCATCAAAAGAAGGACGGTCTTTGGGCGCAACAAACAACCGAAAATGTCTATTCATCAGGTTGCGCCTCTCCGTGACCAGAAGCGCAGCTCCCGCCAGGTTGACCTCCTGGATCAGTCCCTGCAGATCGATGGCGAAAAGCCCAATTGGCGCAAAGTCGTAGAGATCGGAGTACTTCGCCAGAGCATCTTCAGTCTCCAGCTTAGCGCGCTTCAGCTCTTCGTTCTGCATCTCCAGCTCGATCTGGTGGACCTGCAGCTCGTGAACCAGAGCCATTGCATCTCCGCCATCCGTTGACTTGGAATCGAACGGACCGCTTTTGCCGTCCTTCAAACGTTCTTCTGCCTGGCTGCGCAAGTCATCGCTGTGGTTCGATTCTGGTTTCTCTTTCTTCATGATCCTCTTGCGATTCAGAATTGTTCTTTGCGATAGGTGATGCCTTTTGTAGCAAAGGGATTCAGATACTCGGGGTTCTCTTGCAGGCCCGTGATCTTGAATGAAAACGCGCTGCATTCTGCTATTTTCTCCCTAAATGACCGTTTCTACCTATTTATTATTATCTGCCTGGACCAGGCATAGCAGGCGCAGAAGATGTACATGCTGTGGACGGCCAGATCATGAGCTGTGAGGATCTGGCATCGTAAAGGGAAGAATGACATAAAGGTGCAGGTAGTAGTTTAGCCGAGGGATAAGAGCTTTTTGGAAATGATCACTAAAGCTTAGCAGTCCCTTTTTGTACCTGATCATACCTCGTAGTAGAGCAATACACAGCGCCCGCGTTTTGACCTCAAATCGCTAATCGGCCAGACGCCAAATAAAATAAAAAAATTATATTCAAAGGTGCAAAATGAAGAATCAAGAGGCACCTAAGCGGCGCCTCCTTTCTCCCGATCCACCAATTGCTGCACCCTCAAGTCCACCATGTCCATGGCATCCTCGAAGAGCTTCCGGTTGATCTCCAGGCCAAAATATTTCTTCAGCTTCTCGGGCGGAGTCATGGTGGTGCCCACCGACAGGTAAGCTACGTAGTTTTTGTTGAACTCCTTGGGGTCTTCCTGATATCTCTTGAATAGTGACAGGGTTATAGCCTTTGAAAGAGCGTAGTTGAAGGTGTAGTAGTTGTCCATAGCGAAGTAGATGTGATCCACATAAGTCCATTTTTGCTCGCTCTCATTGTAGTAACTGACCTTGCTGTTCTGGTATTCCTTGTCTATGCTGGTCCATAGTGTATCCAGATCCGTTCCGCTCACATTTCCCTTCTTCTGGCTGATGAGCTGGTGAGCCTTATGCTCAAACTCGGTGATCATTGTCTGGAAGGTGAAATAGTTGGCGTAGTTGTTGATCTGATCGGCCAGAACCGCCACTGCCGTATCTTTATCGTAGTTCTTGACAGCGTAGTCCACGAAGAGCTCCTCGTCGAAAGTAGAGGGAACCTCAGCCTCGTACATGGGACCCCCGCAGTAGAGAAAGTCCACGGACTGCTCCATCAAGTACATGTTAATGGCGTGGCCCATCTCGTGTGCTATAGTGCGTTTGTCGTCGATGAGTCCCTTGTAATTCAGGAATATGAGCGCTGGTCTCTTCAGGGCGTACAGATCCTCTGCGAATTCGATGGACTGCTTACCGTGACCGGGGTTCGGATAGACGTCCACCGAGTTGCTGGTGGCCGTCTTTATGAATATCTGGTTGAATTGCGGGTCCATCTTTGAAAATGACGCCCCAGTCTGTCTCAGGGCATTGGTATAGTTGTCCTTCTTATTGGGGTCCTTCATGAGTTGCAAGAATAGGTCGTAGGGCCATAGCTGTTTCAGGCCCATCTTAGCCTTGCGGAACTCATAGTAGCCGTCGAAATCTCCTTTACGTTCCTTGAACACCTCGTTCATCTCGTCTATCTGAGACGCATTCAGGTAATAATCGAACATCTTGGCTTCATAGGCATCGGAGAAGTTCAGCTCCCTGGCGTACTTGTCATCGAGCATCGATTTATTGATGTAGAGCTTTCCCATCTCTTCGGTTTCGTTGATAAGATGATAGTATCTCTTGTCGTAGACTTTCTTTCTGTTACCGCGGTCCAGATCGGTGAAGAGAAGATCGTAGTATGACTGGGAGTCGACGGCGTACTCTGTCCCGTTGCCCAGAGTTATGTTTCCGGCTTGAGTGACGTTATTGGTGATCAGCTTCCCAGCGTTGGTATCAAGCTTCATGAGTTTGTTGTTTATGTCGGCAAGAAGCGCTACCTGGCTCTCGTTCTTGGGACGATGATCTGCATAGCGAATGTAGTTCGCCTCAAAATAGGCGTAATATTTGCCCAACTCTGGCTCCTGGACGAAAAGCCTTTCCCACTCCGCTTTGGGCAACGATTTCAGCTTCACCTCCGCGAATGAAGTATTCTTGTCGTGTTCGGTCGACAGGTTTTGAGCATCGGACAGCAGACCCTCGAAGAACTTATCGTTGACATCCAGACTGTTCCCTGCAGTAGCATAAGCACTAAGAACATCAAGCGATTTATAGAAGTTCTTCTCGCTTTGGATGTAATCGAGCAACGTCGCCCCGGTTAAGTTTAAGAATAAGGGGCGGTATGTCTTGTTCAACTCTTGAGTCTCATTTCTCATCCTCGCAAGTTCAACCGTGGCGGCATCCTTGTTTGGATACAAGAGGGACAAGTTCCAGGATGTAGTAATTTTATTGATATCCAGACTTGACGAGTTATTGACGTCTAGACTTGACGAGTTATTGACGTCTAGACTTGACGAGTTATTGACGTCTAGACTTGACGAGTTATTGACGTCTAGACTTGACGAGTTATTGACGTCTAGACTTGACGAGTTATTGCCATTGATGTCCTTTGCCGGTGATATCGGACAAAAGACCATGACGTATGCTATCAATAGTAAAACCAAAGTCATCGTTCCTGCGAATATTCTGCTTTTCATAATTCCCCTCCTCGGCATAGGTCAATTCATTGCCTGGGTTAGGTCAGAATTGTGTAAAGCTACGTATATATTTTTCTAACAGTAATATTGAAAATAGCTGAATCGCTAAGGGAAGTTCGGGACATTTATACAAACCAGAATTTTTTACTAAATAATTTATTTTTAAATTATTGATAAAGCTCAAAAAAGCTATAACCAAAGAAGCCAACCATAACTCATGGAAAACCGGTTGGTCTACAACCCCTTCGGAATGCTGTTCATGCTGCTCCTGGCGTTTTTGCTGTTCTTGGTAGTTGGTTTTCTCTTTCTAAATGTCATAGGCACGGCTTTTACTAAGATCGGTTTCACCTGGCAGCACGCCCTCATAATCCTGTTGGCTTCTCTCCTGGGCAGCAACATCAACATCCCCGTGACGAACATGAAGTGCAACACGCCCATGGTGACAGAGAGATACGTCAGGGTTTTCGGCGTCACCTACAGGATCCCGGTGATGGAGGACATAGCCTGCAACACGATTCTGGCCGTTAATGTGGGCGGCGCGATCATACCAACCCTCATATCCATCCTACTGCTCCATCAATTTCCCGGTGCTTTGATCTATGCCCTCGCTGGTGTTGTCTTTGTAGCCATGGTGACCAACCGAATAGCCCGTCCTGTCAAAGGGTTGGGCATCGTCACTCCTGCTCTGCTTCCCCCCTTGGCGGCAGCCCTGGGCGCTCTTTCTCTAGTTTATCTGTTCAATGCTCCTCACGATTTCGTTTTCCTCATCGCCTACGTGGGAGGAACTCTTGGAACTCTGATCGGTGCTGATCTGCTCAACCTCAACAAGATCAGGGACATGGGAGCACCGGTAGCGAGCATTGGCGGAGCCGGTACCTTTGACGGAGTATTCCTCAGCGGAATAATCGCAGTGCTTCTGGTTTGACTGGAGAGGATCTTATGAAGTTCGACTGGAAAGAATCTTATGATCATCGATGGAAGGCAGAGCTATGAGCTTCAGGGATTTCCTGGATGAGCTAAAGGGAGCGGGGCTGCTCAAAGATGTACATGAGCCGGTGTCACCTGTCCTGGAAGTGGCCAATAGATCCTTGGGCGCAGGGCCGGTGATGTTCCAAAACGTGGACGGTCACAAGTGCTGCCTGAACATTCTAGGCAGTCGAGACTTGCTTGCCAGGGCTCTGGGTATTCGGACTGAGGAGATGATCAGGTACCTGAGCGGCATTGAATACGAGTCCAAAGGCCAGATTCGATACGTGAATTCATCTCCTTTCCAAGAGGTTGTATCCGAGCCCGACCTGTCCAGGCTGCCGATATTGACCTATTTCAAGGGCGACGGCGGCCCGTACATTACGTCCGCCGTTGTTGTGTCCCGTTACGGGGACCACATCAATGCCTGTGTTCACCGTCTTATGGTCCTGGGAAAAGACCGTCTGGCGGCGAGGCTGGTCCCTGGCAGGCACACTCATACGCTGTGCCAGCTAGCGCAGGAGAACGAGGAAGATGTGCCGGTTGCCGTCGCTATAGGCGTCGATCCTCTGGTGCTCATTGCAGCAAGTACCAGGGTTCCCCCCGACATGGAATTCCAGCATGCCAGTGTCCTTCGAGGCGAGCCAGTGGAGCTTGTGAACCTGGATAACGGTGTGCCAGTTCCTCATGCTGAGATCGTCCTCGAGGGCTACATAACAGGCGAGTGCGCCAGCGAGGGTCCTTTTGTAGATATAACCGGTACGAGGGACCTTGTCCGGCAGGAGCCGGTCATAAAGCTAACTAAAATGATGACTCGCGAAGACCCCATCTACCATGGACTACTGCCTGGCGGAGGAGAGCACAAGATGCTCATGGGAGTCCCCTACGAGCCCTTGATCTTCAAGGCAGTATCCAAGGTGGCGAAGGTTAGAGATGTCCTCCTGACCGACGGTGGATGCTGCTACTTCCATGCAGTTGTGCAGATTGAAAAACAGACGGAGTCAGACGCCAGGCGTGCCATAGAGGCAGCACTGGATGCCCACAGGTCCCTGAAACATGTTCTGGTCGTGGACACAGACATAGACATCCATGATCCGAATGATCTTGAATATGCCATAGCCACACGCTTTCGCGGCGACGAGGACGTCGTCATGCATCCAGGGGTCCACGGAAGCACCCTAGACCCGAGGTCTGTGAACGGCATAACCACCAAGGTCGGGCTCGACGCCACGGCTAGGCTGGATAAGCTTTGGAAATTCGAGAGGGTTATAAATAAAGGATAGCAATTTGCGAGTGTTGATCGTTCATGAGAGCGCATGCACCTTGGTCGATCAAACCTACCTTTTTTCACAGACTAGGCCCACGGTTTTAGGATATGTACTTAGCAAGTGCTTGATTTTGGTTGCCACATTTGTCGCAAATTTGAAGTCGAGTGTATGGTAAAGTGATCTAGACAACTCACTTCAAAGTATTTTCATGCCAAATGCCAGCCATCGTCGCCTCTGGCTTGGGTATACGGGGCTGTCAAACCAGTCTTAGATCTCTAGGTACAAACGGATGCTGTAGACTGTGGCCACCCCCAACACAATGGTTAGTATCAAGGCGATGATCTGGAGCATCAGCTCGTTCATCTTTTCACATCTTTTTTCCTCAATTTTTTTTCACACGGCCAGGACTCAAAGCAGAGCTTAATCCTGATTATCAAGACCGCACAAGATCTCCTCAGAAGATCCGGCCTTTCGTTGCTACCCAACTTAAACTGTGAAATGTGATGATTAGTTCTATATTATACTAGATAAGATTTCCTATTATTAAAAGATAACTTTATCACCGATCGGGGCCTAGGCAGCTGGTCGTATGGATCGAGGTCGTGCGGGCTGAGCGCATCCACAACGATAACGGATCTTTTATGAGGGAGACGACATGAGAGTTTGTGCGGGGTGTTTGGAGGTTGATTAAGCTTCGCGGAGCCTCAGAAATTGCCAATTTTATACTGCGAAACTATTCAGGAAAGGCTGTAGAGGTAGGGGCAGGATTTGTCCCGGAAGTAGCTTTAATAATAAGCCGGCACCTGAAAGTAGTAGCTACAGATAAAGAGAAGCGAAATCTGGACGGGTTGTCAGTAGAAGATGATGACATATTTTCGCCGCATAAGGAGATTTACGAAGGCGCTAGCATTCTATACTCAATAAGGCCGCCCATCGAGGTTCAGATTGCTATGGGCAGATTGGCCGCAGAGATCGGGGCGGATGTCCTTATCAGGCCTCTTGAGGATGAGATAGCAGATCTGCCTGGCTTTACAAAGATCCTTGTCAATCTGGGAGATGCCAGGTTCTATCATTTCAAGTTAAAGTATTCAAACCGAGAGGAATTAAACCTCATGGAGAAATCTTGATCCAGTGCGCATCTTTAAGAAATTAGAGGATTTCGAATATCGTTTGATCTGCAATCTTTGAAGGGCACTTCGTTAACATTTTCGATTTAGACGCTTCTCAATTCGTTCAATCCTCCTTTGTTCGGCAATTTCTTGCCATTTTCTTTTTATAATTTCTTATTTTCTCTATTTTTCTTGAAAGCTACCGCTAGGCAGATTTCTTGTTGATCAGGCCAAGAAGATTGTACAAGTTATATCCGATAGCGTTGAACGTTATTTTGATCGCAGCTCTTTCAACCGTTGTGACCATAACATGTCCTGCCCTGAAAACTATTTTTATAACGCTAAAGCATCTTTCTACAGGAGATCGCTTCCTGCTGATTCTCTTGTTTCGCAATTCATCAAAAACGCTAAGCTGATGCCCTCTCGCTGCTCTTTTCATAGATGCATCATATCCCTTGGTTTTTGCACCATGATACCCCTTGTCGCCATATCGGACCTCTCCTTCATTTGCCAAATCCACCTGGCTGTCATGGACATTAGCAATGGTCGCCTCAACCTTCCAGATGAAATTATTCTCAGTATCGACTTTAACGTGTCCCTTGTAGCCAAAATAGGATTTGTTTCCCTTCTTTGACCAAGCGCCATCTTTGCTTCTTCGAGTCTTGGCCTTATCTCCACGAGGGACATCGCTCTTGGCATGACCTGGATCAGATGTTATAAAAGTTGCATCTTGGATGACTCCCTTCTTAACCTCATATCCTTTGGCATTGAGCTGATTTAGGAACTCTTCCCAGATGGCTTCCAGCTTACCGTTTTTTATCAATCTTTCGCGAAAAAGCCACACTGTAGTGTAATCAGGGATAACCTCCGTTGTCCCTAAGAAAACTCGAAAAGAGATTCTATCGGCAACCTGAAGCTCAAGCTGCGGGTCTGATAATCCATTCAACTGCTGAAGTATGAGAAGCTTAATCATTATAATAATGCTAATATTAGGTCTGCCGCCTCTTTCGCTTGTATTCTTGAATATGCCAGCTGCCATTGGTAAAAATGCCTTCCAGTCAACCAGTGCTGCTAACGCGGATAGTTTATCACCGCGAGGCTCAACTTCATCGTTATATTCCAGTAGGATAGAAAAGTCTATGAGGGTCCTCATAACAT
>JBGQAL010000252.1:0-2101 GCA_041494285.1 Methanotrichaceae archaeon | reverse complement strand
TCAGATATGCCCAAGCTAAAGCCTCCTGAAGAAGTTGAAAGGAGCGAAGAAGATGAGAGCCAAGAACCCATACCAGGCCATCCAACCTGGTCCGGCAGCATCAGCATGGGACTGGTCAACATTCCTGTGAGGGCTATCCCCCTCACATTAGAGAGGAAAGTCAGCTTTCGAATGCTGCACCAGAAATGCAAAACTCCCATTTCTTACCGGCTTTTCTGCGAAGAGGGAGACGAGGTTTCCAAGAGCGAGATAGCTTACGGTTACAAGCTGAAAGGGCACGACTACCTGATCTTCGACAAAAAGGAGATAGCTTCTGCAAAACCCGTGTCCAGCAAGTTGATCGAACTTGATAAGTTCATTGAATTCTTCCAGGTGGACCCGCACTACTTCGAGAGGACGTTCCTACTCATCCCGGACAATTCGGAGAAGCCCTATGCCCTCCTCAGGAAAGTCCTAGAGAAGACCGGCCTGACAGCCATAGGTAAGGTGACCATGAGCACCAAGGAGAGAGTCGTCCTTATCCATTACTATCAGAATGCCATCGTCGCAACCACCCTGCGCTACCCGGATGAAGTGACGGACCCAGTGCACTATGCGGAGATAAGGGATCTGCCGGAGGCTGGCGAGGAGGAGCTGGCCCTGATGACGAAGATTGTGGATAAGCTGACGGTGGACCTGGACCTCAGCATATTCCATGACGGCTACAAGGAACGGATCGAGGCCCTGATCAAATCCAAGATGAAAGGCGAGGTTGCACAGGTGCAGGAGAAGCGGCCGAAGAAACCTGTGGCCAAGAGCATGATGGAGGCGCTGAGGGAGACGGCGGAATCCTTGAAGTGACTTCGGAGTGCCACTGAAGCTTATATATGGTGCCTCTTATTATGAGCTTGACTTTGCATAGGCCGAATCACTTAGGCCGATTCACTTTTTTCGTGTTTCTCTCGTAATTCTCGTCTCGCCATTTTTGACAATCCTCTAGGTTCTTCTTGGAGAATTCGGTAAGGGGAAGTAGATCCATACTCATAACATAGTCACTCCTTATTATGTCCCAGTAATGGAAGATCTGATTTAAAACCTTTTTGGTATCTGTCTTAATATTTTTATTGATATCCTCGACGAAGCTAGTTCCTATCTAATAGGAAACTCGCCTCCGATCCCGTTAATCCTCCAGCGTCCTTCGGAATTCCGTTCCAGGAAGCCCTATTTTCTAGAATTTTGTATACTACTATATTTAAATTTTACTTATGGAATGAGCATATCCTGGTTGCCACGCAGATAAGCGTAAGATGGGTTTGCCCGGACCATTAAGAAAAGGAGGTTGGATGATGACGAGACTAATAGTCCAGGCGGGGAGGTGTGTCATGCTAACTGATAGTTGACAGGTCGGCTAGTCCGGGTTTGACGCCGTTGGGCACGACCTTATAGATTGTATCATCGATCTTTACTTGGACATAGCTGTCCTTGGGCGTCGCATCGTAGTTGTGAGTGGCCAGGAAGAAGGCCAGATCATTTGGCGTCATGTAGGTATCTTCGTTCTGCGAGATTAACTTCGAGAGTTCAGTGCTCTCGGCTACCCCAGATGCATAGCTCGCAGGAACGAATGTAATGCAGATCAAGGCGGCAAGTAAGAACGGTACAATCTGTCTCGTCATCATGGTAGTTAGATAGAGCTTCAGCTAATATATACACGCAAGAAAAAAGTCTCCTAAGTGTTAAGTAGAATCATTACTACAGTGTCAGTAATACGAATCTCACCTCGTATAATTGATTCCAAGTGTGAAGCAACCTGGGGCTTCAGCCCCCGAGCTTGCTATTCATTTGAGATAACCGTCTTTCCATTTGTCCTAAAATCGGTTTCCGATCGACAACTATAAATATCTATAACGCCTAAAGAGGCAGTTTGCCGCTTCATGCATAGGGTGGCGGGTGTGCCGTGGGCTTAACGTACCGATAATGCTCTGAACGCAAGGAAAAAGGTGTTTGCTCCTGAGTGGGGCAGCATACGGTGGCTCCTAGGGCTGACCGATCAAGAAATTCCTTGATGAAGAGGTGCATGCCTTCGTGGCACTGCATTCGGCTACGAGCCTGTTAGGCTGAAATT
>JBGQAL010000211.1:0-3535 GCA_041494285.1 Methanotrichaceae archaeon | reverse complement strand
GAGAAGCTTGCTAAGGATGCGGGCGTTCCCTTATCGAAGTTTGTTATCGAGGTATTCGAGAGCGCACTCGATGAAGAGTCTGATTTTAAGCCTCGTGGTGAACTTGTTAAGGAGATCGGCAAGTTAAGAAGCGAGAACAAGTTGCTTCGAGACGACCTAAATCAGAAGAAGATAGTCCTGGAGAAATACGAGACCGAACTTAAGCGGTACCGCAGCCAGGCTTTTGTTGAGGACAAGTTTGAAGGGGTCAGAAAGTACAACCGCGAACTCATAGCTGTTCTCAAACAGGGTATTGTCCTGGATAGCTACAAACTTCTCGAGGAGCTGGGCATAGATCCAAACGACTCGCAGCTAGTCAAGGCCCTATCACAGCAGCTTGAGGACCTGGAGGCATACGGTCTAATCACTTCGACTCAGCGTGGCTGGAGGTGGGCGGGATGACCGAGAGCCAGGACAAGATGGCTTCTAGCTCAGTGGCCTCACTTGATCTGCCGGCCGAATTGATAAGACGGTATAAGGAGGATTGCGAGATCCGAGGCATGTCGCCTGAATCAATGAGAAGATACATCTCGTCACTCAAAATATACAACAACTACCTCCATGAGCGTAATCTGGACTTGCTGAATGTCGACCGTAATGTGCTCAGGAGCTTTCTTGAATACCTGCGAAAGGATCGGAATGTCGGCCTGAAAACGGTCGGTAATTACTTTACAGCGATGGCCATGTTCTATGAATTCCTGGAATATGAAGGATACGTGGACAAGAACCCGGTTCATTCGGTTAGAAAACGATATATCCGCAGGTACAAGGACAATGATGAGGGTCAGATGCGGCAACTTATTTCTGTTGATGAAATGACCAAGCTCATCAACTCGACTCTGGATGTCAGGGATAAGGCCATAATTACATTGCTGGCAAAGACTGGGATCAGGCGCAAAGAACTCATAACTCTTGATGTCGATGACATTGATTGGGTAGACCAGAGCATAAGACTCAAACCGACGCCCAAGAGAACCAATCGGACAGTATTTTTCGATGATGAAACTGCCATAATCCTGCATAGGTGGATTGTTGCCAGGGAAACGCGCAATGCAAAGGGCATCAAGGCGTTGTTCATCAACAACGAGGGAGGACGACTGAACAGGAATGGGGTCTACCTGGCTGTATCGAAACCTGCAGAGAAGATCGGATTGCATGATCCCAACTCCGAGCGTATGGAAGATCATTTCAGCCCACACTGTTGTCGCCACTGGTTCACCACGCATCTGAGGCGTGCAGGCATGTCTCGTGAGTTCATCCAGGAGCTACGAGGAGATGTGAGAAAAGAGGCCATCGATATCTACGACCACATCGATAAGAAGGAGCTGCGTGAAAGCTACCTGGCGCATATACCGCAGTTGGGGGTTTGAATGATTGTGGTCGAGCTTTCCAAATTCGCGAAGTATGCGCAGATTTTGAAGAACTCCATGGTTTCTAAAGGGACTGCCAGTGCGAGGGTATCTCTGATGAAGGACCGTGCGGCTGTGGATGGGGCAGTGGGATTTTGCATACATATGTCACAAAAATATTACACGCACCGAAACTGTTTGTTGTTCAAGTCTATTATACAACCATTGAGATCCCACCAAAATGCTCTTTAGCTTACCAATAATACCAAAGGCTATGAGCGCGAATCCATTAGCTCGCCTGCTGTTGATCGATTGTTGGCGTGGCATAGTGTTTTTGATAATATAGGACCCGGAGCGCAAAGGCGGGGATCACGGCATCAAGAAGATATTTATAAAAAACAGCTCTGGATTTGATTAAGCCAAAAACGGATAATTGGGTTTACAGGTTATACATATTGGACAGAGCTGGGATTGGCCTTAATTCCCAGCTCATTTAACCCTATTTCTTTGGATCGAACTTTATAGCCCGATCATACACGATCTCTGAGTAAGATGGCCCAGTCTTTGTAGCCTTTTCCAGGTAGAGCCTCCAGCCAATGAAAAGCGGCTGACCCAAATCTATACCGTAGCCTCCGGGGCCAGTGGGAAGCTTATAACAGTGCAGATCACCACTGCAATTCCTGGCGATCTTGTAGACATAGAGGTATTTTGCATTGGGATTATCAGGAAGGTATTCCTGGGAGGTTCCATTGAAATCCGCGTCCGTGATCGTTCCGACACCATTAAATGCGTCCGCTCCGTATGGGGTAAAGCTTTGGTATATTGCTTTTCCTGTAGCTACATGGTTAACCCCGTAGACGATTATGAACTCATTAGGATCGTTGCCCAAAGTAATTGGTGGTTTTCCGAGGAAACCATAGTACAGAGAGAGATTTGGGAAAGGCGGAGTCGGCAAATCGGCTGTTCGGTTTAATGACCATAGATAGCACGCATCATTGTCAGGGCCAAGGCCATCGATTCCTCTCTGGATAGCATCGCTTGCTATTGGGACTCCTTGACTAGTTGGAAGCTCTGTGGCATTCAATCCGTGGTATTTGGTGAGAATAGCCTCCCTCAGCTGTTCAAGATCATTCGTAAGGTCAAACTCTGTTTTGCCTGTTCCGCGGACTTTTAGCTCTGGCATATTATACGGGTCCAGTTTCGTGGATTCATTGGGGGTTATACGGAACACTTTGGCGGGTTTATTAGCGATGTAAGCGTCTCCAGCTTTCTGATCTGCAAAGAGAGATGGCCTAATAAATACGCCAAATGTATCAGAGTTATTCTTTACACCCATATTCAGCATAGCCGAGGGAAGCACCTGAGTGTTCATTATGTCGCTCGAATATCCCGCTGACAATGCAGCAGCCTGGATGCGTTGATCAATGCCTTTATCGGCTGTAGTAATTACAATCGTGGTTTGATTGTAAGGATCTCCGGGCAGCCCATCGGGAGTTCCTTCAGTCTTGATATTTAGGTTGTTTATTGTGTCTGCCAAACTGGCAAAGATCCATCGGGTCTCATTTCCATATGTTCTCTCCATTAAATTAGGATCGTAACTGAAGTATCTGCATTCTGGCGGTGTTTTTCCTACGAACACAATGGCTTCATCTGGGCGAAGATCAGGGAACGGAGTTACATTCGCAGTTACTCCAAGCGCCCTAATTATATCCGCAATTGTTCCAGTTACCTTTCCAGATGGTGGAACAAGATATACTAGGTATTTTGTGGATGGATTGTTCCCATATGCAGAAGGCAATATTCCCATATTATACAATTTCATAAAATCAAAATAACCTAATCCGCCCTCTCGTACAGTGAATCCATCTTTTTCTAGGGCTTTTTTGAAAGCCTTTACGTCACCTGTTGTCGCATTCTGTGCAAGACCAGTTCCTATTAACATGGCGAATAAAACGCCAAGTAATATATAAATTTTCATATGTTATATTCCTCCTGTTAGGTGATTAATCATTAACCATTAAAATTCCTTGCGGTATTTGGAGAACTGCCCTAATGCGAATGCATTAGAGAGAACGTGAGCAAACGAAGGACGATCGTGCGGGGGTCTCATCCCCCGCACGTAAATATCGCTAGCGGTAAATTTTCGT
>JBGQAL010000031.1:0-21273 GCA_041494285.1 Methanotrichaceae archaeon | reverse complement strand
TTCATGATATTCCAGGCCATGTTCGCCATAATAACCGTCTCACTGATATCGGGAAGCTTTGTGGAGAGGATAAAGTTCAGCTCCTTCCTGGTCTTCTCCCTGCTATGGGCCACCCTTGTTTATGACCCCATAGCTCACTGGGTTTGGGGAGGAGGATGGCTTGGCCAGATGGGAGCCCTGGACTTCGCCGGAGGTTTGGTGGTTCACATCAGTGCCGGAGTCTCGGCCCTGGCCATAGCCGCTGTCATAGGGGCAAGGAAGGGCTTTGGCACCGACCCGATGGAGCCGCACAACATCCCGACGACAGTCATGGGAGCCGCCTTGCTCTGGTTCGGCTGGTTCGGCTTCAACGCCGGCTCTGCCCTTGCGGCTAACGGCGTAGCGGCCAACGCTTTCGTCACCACCAACACAGCAGCGGCCGCGGCCGCAACAACTTGGATGCTACTCTCATGGAGACAGAGGGCTCCGAGCGCTCTCGGAATGGTCACAGGAGCTGTGGCAGGTCTTGCGGCAGTTACACCAGCCGCAGGGTTTGTAACTCCCCTATTCGCCATAGTGATCGGGATAGGAGCCTCCATCTTCTGCTACTATGCCATACTGATAGTCAGAGGGTCCAAGAAGGTTGACGATTCGCTGGACGTCCTGGCCTGCCACGGAATAGGCAGCACCTGGGGCGTTTTCGCCACCGGGCTATTCGCAAGCATCGGCGCTTCGGGCCTTGTGGCCGGAAATCCTTCCCAGGTAGGAATACAGTCGATAGCCATCGCAGCCGTCTGGATCTACTCCTTCGTGGTCACTGTTGGAATAGCCAAGGTCATCGACGCCCTGATGGGCCTACGGGTCAGGGATGAGGAAGAGTCGGTAGGACTGGACATCAGCCAGCATGGCGAAGGAGCCTACGTTTGAGGTTGATATGAAGAAGATTGAAGCGATAATTAGGCCTGAGAAGTTGAACGCTGTGCGAGTGGCCCTGGACCAGAAAGGGTTCTCCAGCATGACCGCCACCGAGGTAAAGGGCCGAGGCAGACAGAAGGGCATCGCTCTCCAGTGGCGAGCTGGCGATTACCGGGTGGAGTTCCTGCCCAAGGTGAAGCTTGAGATAGTGGTGGACGATAAAGACGCGGAGACGGTAATAGACGCCATCTGCGACACCGTGCAGACTGGAGAGGTAGGAGACGGAAAGATCTTCGTCTACCCGGTGGAGGATGTGGTAAGGGTAAGGACGAAAGAGAGAGGGTGCACTGCGATTTAGGTTATGTGCACCTTTATTTTCTGCTTTTATATCACCTTTTATGGTTTGTTCAATCCTTGCCGATTCGGCAAGATGTTTTCGCTTTCTGTGCAACTATCTAAAATGAGTTTATATTTAGGAACTGACATGGCATCTCCGAAGTATTCCCATGCCAGAACAACCTCCATCTCCAAACCCTGCCTTTCGCGTTCTTGTTGTAGTTTCACGGCCGCTAGATCTTGATGAACTGCCTACCATCGCCGACCAATGGGCCTTGCTAAACGGCCTAGCCACAGTAAAAGCCCCAGTAGAAATTAGAGTTCTTCGTCCGCCGACCATCGACACGCTGCGAGCAGAGATCCTAAGCGGTTACGACATTCTTCACTTCGACGGACATGGCACTTTTGCAGTGGCCTGCCCTAACTGCAGCGGGCTTAACTCTCCCGGCAGTCACAAATGTGGCCGCAAGAACTGTGGTGCATCTCTTGATAGCATAAAGCCTCGCGGCTACCTGGCCTTTGAGCAAGAGGATGGCACAGAGGATACCCTGGCAGCAGATGAGCTGGCCGAGATGTTGCAGGCCGTCCCAGGATCGCCCACTAAGCTAGTAGTGCTCAGTGCCTGCGAGTCTGCCAAAGGTGGAGATAACAGCCTGGCATCTTCGCTGATTAGAAGCGGTTTGCCTTGTGCTCTGGGAATGAAGGTGTCGGTGCCCGTTGCCTTGACCATCGTCCTTTCCAAGGCATTATACTCTGGCCTGGGCGCAGGAATGACGATCTCCGATGCTTTTAAATCAGGGGGTTCGGCTCTGTCTAGGCTTCCAGATATTGAATTTCCAGAACAGGGTTCTAAGGAAGTTAAAAGGATTAAGGCAAAAGACGTGCCTGAACTCAAGGGCAATGGAAGCATAATACTTGCAGAACCCAAGACACGCGGTTCGCTAATTCTGGAAAAGACAAACTTTTTTGGAGTTCCTGATTACGATTTCGTGGGCGAGTTCATCCGCGGCGATCCGCCCCGAGGTAGGAAGGGCTTTCTGTTCCAGGTCATCAAGGCTTTGAACAACAGCGAGAAGCTGGTGGTGCTGACCGGTCAGGGCGGCATCGGCAAGTCTGTCCTGGCTGCGGTCGCGGCTAGGCGCATGGCTTGGCGATATCCGGGAGGAGTCTTCTGGAGAAGTGCAGCCGACATAGAGAACTTGGACCTCAACAAGCTCCTTGATGCATTTGACAATATCTTCGGCTATGAGTTTCGCACACTGCCGATGGATGCAAAGCAGACCAAAGTCCTGAGCTATTTGCAGGACCTGCAGACTCCGAGCCTCATCGTGGTTGACAATGCAGAGATTATAAAAGATCCAGCCATCTGGCGGTTCCTGGAAGGCTTGCCCCAACCCAGCGCTGCTCTGGTTACAACTCGCGAGGCGCTCAAAAGAGAGGGGACGCAGATAAACGTTATCCAGATGGAACCGTTTGAAGCTGCCAGGCTTTTCATCATAGATGCAAGGAAGAAATCTCCTAGATGGGGCGAGCACCTCCAGAAATCAGAAGCGGATGCTCTGGATGAGATAACCCGCATCCTGGAAGGCCATCCCCTGGGAATAAAACTGGCTGCTGCACTAGTGTCCAGCGATTCGCTTGAGAACATACTACAGAAGCTGAGGAAAGCGCCACCAAAAGAGATCTCGGATCGCTTCGACTTCTCCTACAATACGCTAACAGAAAGTCAGCAGAAGCTGCTGCATAGGATGGCAGCCTTTTCCAGTTCAGTTGCAGATTGGGCAATAGAAGCGATCTCCACAGCCCAGCTTTCAAAGGATGATAAGGCAGAGCAGCTTGATCAATGGCGAAACGATCTAAGCGAGCTGGTGCGCAAGTCCTTCGTGGATGTCGTAGAGCTGCGCGGTCTGGACGAGGCTGGTGAGGAGGTTACGGGACGGCGGTACCGGCTGCATCCGCTCATGCGCCAGTATGCAACACTCAAAGCAGGACTGGAGACAATGGACCGCAATAGCGGTCGTGCTGCTCACCTCTTCCTTGCTTTTGCGGAGCAAATGACGAATTATGATGCTCTAGAATCCGAACACGACAACATCCTGGCCGGAGCGTACTGGGCTCATCAAGCCACAGAGTGGGAACTGGTCAAGCGCTTTGCGTATGCTACAGATTCTTATTTAGGAACTAGGGGCTATTGGAAGGACAGGAAAAACCTGCTTGATAAGGCAATCATGGCAACTAATGAGCTGGGAGACAAAAGCGGCGTCTCCGGGTCGCTTCACCAGATGGGAATACTGGCCCAGAATACCGGCGACTACGACGAGGCCCGCAGGCTGTACCAGGAAAGTCTGAAGATCTTGCAGGAGCTGGGAGACAAAAGCGGAATAGCCCTATCCCAGGCACAATTGGCGCTGTTGGAAGAGATGCTAGGCAACATCAAGGTCGCTCTTAAGCTAATTAAACAAGCTGAGGCAAGCTTCAAGAATCTGAGAAGCCCTTACGCCGAGCTTGCCCGCAAGGTTAGAGATAGGTTAGAAGGAAAAGGTTAAACCTCCTCACTTCTCTTAATTAGAATGAAATCTTACCACTTAAAACTCCATGAGGCTTCAATGATCCGCATCAAATGCATCAATCCAAGCTGCACCGCCTCCGAAGGCAAGTTCACCTGGGACGACCGCGCCCACGCCGATGGCGGACCAGCCCAGCCTGGTGAGCCCGGATCAGTAGCCTTCATCGTTGAGTGCCCCTACTGCGGAACTGAGAACAAGGTCTGGTTAAGGAAGGTAAAGAAAACAGACTCTGTGACAAGGGGTGCGTAATGACTGACGAGATTGTCGAGGTCCCGGCAGCCCGGCTCTCGGCCATGGACCGCTTCTGGCTGGAGACGGCCCGCAGCGTCTCCAAGGAGTCCATCAGCGCCCTGGAGGAGGCGGCCAAACAGCTCATCTCCGTTACCAGCCTAACTCAGGGCATCTACTTCGCCGCCATATCCTTCAGCGATCTGAAGAAGGCCCTTGTCGTCCACGACTGGCAAGGATGGCTGCTGGTCCTGCTATTCGCCAGCCCCATCATCCTCTGGCTGGTCAGCCTTGCTTTTGCTGTGCGCGTCTTCTCGCCTGAGACCTACAAGACCAATCTCCAATCGCCCGACCTGGCGCGAGAGATGCTTCAGGAGATAGTGGCCTACAAGCACAGACAGCTAAAGCTTGCCCACACGGCACTGCTGCTCGGCTTCGTGCTGCTGGTCGTTAATATTATAGTCTATCTGGGATGGATTCCCCAGGTTGCTGCAAAATAGACGTTCATAACGGTATGCTCTAAAATAATTCAGACTGTTGCAAGAATCGGGTTCTTAATAAGTATGAATTAATCATAGCGCTTCATAGCTCTTCTGAAATTATATCAAATATCCTTTTAAATATCCCGGTAAGGGGGTTAGATAGTGAAGCCATAAGCAGGATTTCTCTGAGGGGATGACTGCGTACATTGATAAAATTTGAATAAGTAAGCTTCATATATAGTTATAGAAAGGTGAGTGAGTTGGTAATAAACAGTGGAGACACAGCATGGGTCCTGGCGGCCACGGCATTAGTGATGATCATGACGCCAGGAGTTGGATTCTTCTACGGCGGGCTTTTACGGAATAAGTCCGTCGTCTCGATGATGGGACTGTCGTTCCTGGCCTTTGCCTTGGTCAGCGTTCAATGGGTCCTCTTCGGATACAGCCTGTCCTTCGGTCCGGACGTATCCGGGTTCGTAGGCGGCCTGAACTATGTACTCTTGAACGGAGTGGGCCTTGATCCAGGAGTGTGGGCCAACAACATACCGGCTCTGGCACACATGATATTCCAGCTTGTGTTCGCCACAGTCACCCTGGCAATATTGACATCCTGTGTTGCTGAGCGGGTCAAGTTCAGCTCCTTCATAGTCCTCGGCCTGCTTTGGACCACACTAGTCTACGACCCCCTGGCCCACTGGGTCTGGGCTGGAGGCTGGACTGCACAGATGGGTGCACTCGACTTCGCTGGAGGCACCGTAGTTCACATCAGCTCCGGATTTGGAGCTCTGGCCATAGCTCTTGTCATCGGCAAGAGGATCGGGTACGGCGCATCATACATCATGGAGCCTCACAACATCCCCATGTCGATACTCGGAGCTGCCCTGCTCTGGTTCGGATGGTTTGGGTTCAACTCCGGCTCAGCGTTAGCAGCAAACGGCCTGGCAGCATCGGCCTTCGTGGTCACCAACACCGCGGCAGCGGCCGGTGCTCTGACCTGGCTGGCGGCAAGCTGGTTGAAGGGCAAACCCAGCACCATGGGAATGGCCAGCGGTGCGATAGCCGGACTTGTGGCCATCACGCCCGCTTCAGGGTATGTCGACACATCGGCAGCCTTGATAATAGGAGGCGTTGCAGGAGTCCTGTGCTATGGAGCCCTGCTCTTCAGGGTTAGCAGAGGGCTGGATGAGAGCTGCGATGCCTGGTCGGTTCACGGCATGGGTGGACTCTGGGGAGCCATAGCCACGGGGATATTCGCCAACCCAGTAGTCAACAGCTTCGCCGGTCTGTTGTATGGAAACCCACACCAGCTTGTGGTGCAGATAATAGCAGCCGGAGCAGCATTGATATACGCGTTCGTGTTGACGTATGTCCTGGCCAAGATCGTGGATATGACATTAGGCCTCAGAGTAACAGAGGATGAGGAGTACGTTGGACTTGATATCTCCCAGCACGGCGAGAAAGCCTACGCCTGAGGTGGATAAGATGAAAAAGATAGAAGCAATAGTCCGTCCGGAGAGGTTCGAGCAGATCAAGAAAGCCCTGGAGGAGAAAGGGTTCGTGGGCATGACCATAACCGATGTTCGGGGTAGAGGCGAGCAGAAAGGTATCAAGCTTCAGTACAGAGGAGGCACCATGGAAGTGGACGTCCTCCCAAAGATCAAGCTGGAGATGTTCGTTCATGACGAAGATGCCAAGTCGGTGATGAAGACCATCTGCGACGCAGGCCGAACCGGCAAGTTCGGTGACGGGAGGATCTTTGTCTCTCCAGTGGATATATCGGGAAAGGTGAGGACCGGAGAAATAGACTACGACTCGACTACGACTGAGCAGAAATAAGGAATGAGGCTACATAGGTCCCTCCAACCACCGAAGAACAGGGCATAGAGAGATAGCAAAACTATCTCTCCCTCTAACCCTGGCGAGTTAAGCGGAAATTTTAGAGCAGATTTAGAGCAGATAATAGAACCGTCAGATGGAAAGGAGATATCCCGGCATTCTTGGCATAAGCCATCTGATAAGGCTCTTGTAAGTACCCTTCATGGCTGGAACCTCTAGAAACTTATCCAGGAAATCATCTCGGGTGGCCAGCATTCCGAAGAACATCTCAGGCCAGCTGTGCATTATCTGTGCCATGATCAATGAGTACTTCAGATCCCCTCCAAAATCCCTTTTGCATCTATGTTGATAAGATCCGGCAAGATCAAGATCGTCGTCCTCCAACTTATCTGCCACTGTCTGAGCAGCATTCTGGCCTGATTTTATAGCGTAGGCTATGCCCTCTCCTGTAAAGGAGTCAACGAAACCGGCAGAATCCCCCGCCAGGAGAACTCGCTTGCTAGCTATGGCCCTCTTCATGCCCCCGAAGGGTATCAGATGACCCCGTAGCCTGTAGCTGCCCTCAAAGCCGTTCCTTCTCAAGAAGTCTATCATGACCTTTCTGGGGTTGGACAGGTCTTTGGCCATGCCGCCTATGCCCACCGAGTAATAGCCGTCATGGGGAAATATCCAGCCGTAGCCCATTCGTGCTACACCGAAATGAAATTCCAGGGCGTTCCCGAGGCGCGCATCAATGGCATTGTTCTTCTCTGGGACCTCGGTTACCATGCAGACCCCGTATCGATCTTTTCCATCACGATCCCTGACTCTCTCCTTCAGCCTATTCTGAGAACCCGCAGCGACTATTTGGTACTTGGAGCGATAGGTCTCATCTCCCGCTCGGACCTCTACTTTTTCACTATCCTCTCGGAAGTCCAAAACCTTCTGACCGGTGATCACATGAACGCCAATGTCTTGAGCCTTCTTTAAAAGAAAATCATCGAAGGCCGACCTTGTAAGAGTAACCGTGAGTCGATAATCTTTGTGCCTATCGATAACGCGATCACCGAAACGAATTCTGGCACCGGTTATGTTCCTTTCGCAGATGTTTTCGGGAAGGGAGAAATCCAGGTAGGAGAGTGCCCTTTCTGACAGGCCCCCTCCACAGGGTTTGTACCTGGGAAATCGGTCCTTGTCGATCAGCAGAACATCCAGGCCCATCTTGCCGGCTTCCCTTGCTGCAGAAGATCCCGCTGGCCCGGCTCCGGCGATGATCAGGTCGTACATGGCCTATGCCACCAACCCGAGATTGATTGGGCCTTTCAAATTTAGAGATCGCTGGTCTGATTCAGAAACTGAGATCCGATGGATGCTTTTTCCGAGCCGCATGAAGTCTCCTTCCGTAGTACAACCGCAATCAGTTTCAAAACTACATTAGAATTGCACGTCTTGCATTAAAAAACTTGCGAAGAGTTCGTGCCAAACAGGAAGCAAAGGACTCTTGGGGTCAAAGGTCGAGAGGAAAACAGAAGTCGGGTCGAATACTGTCGAATCAACCGTGTCATTGAATTGAGATCTATAGATAGTTCGATTAGCAGATGGCCACTCCAAAACTGATTTTCTGAATAGCAAAATATCAAAAAAGAGCGGTTATTGAATCTAGCCGAAGAAGATAGAAGAGAAGAACTTCAATACCGGAAGGCTTGATAGAACCGCTGAAAGCTTCAGCTTGGTCACAATCGTTGTACCTTCTATATTTACCTGCCCGTAGTTCTTTTCCGCCTGGAAGGCTGCCACAGGATCATCCGAGCTTTTTATCCTTTCTATAGCGCCCTCTGTCGCTGACACGATAATGGTGGGGTTCTGGATCCCACCTATGACAGTTCTGCTAATCCGAGCGTTTTGGGTTTCAAATCCCACAGAAAAAATGCTTCCGTCGTTCGAAGTTATGTTCAGATCGATCATTTCGTTTCCAATAAGACCCTTCAGGAGATCAGGAGCACCATCGATTCTTTGGTTGTAAGTGTCCACATAATTCTGTATCTGGCTGTCTGTAAATGATGCGCTGGCGACCGAAAGAGATACTACAAAGAGCATCAGTAGCCCCAAGGCTGTGTATCGCATGGTCTTTCGTTGAGGCTATTCAGATAAATATCTGGTGTATTGGCAGAGTAGTGGTCAGAGTGGTGGTCAGTTTGGAGGCACCTTACGATCCTTCGATAAGAATAAGTAGATGTAGCTAGCCTGTTTCGTGAGCGGCTCGTGCCCAAAAGCTCTTGTAAAAGCCAAAATCATAGAATCCTTTAAGTACATTCCTTCTAAATAGTGATCTAATGAACGCCCTCGTGCTCTGCATCGACCGCGACGACGACCTTGGAAGAAAGGCTGAAGTGAAAAGCCCTGTCATAGGTCGAGATGCCAACATCGACGCTGCTGTGAGGCTTGGCACCGCAGATCCTGAGGACTCTGATACAAACACCATCTTCGGCGGGATCAAGGTGTTCGATGAGCTGGTGGCAGCGGGCCAGGAAGTGGAGATAGCCTCCATTGCCGGGGACATAAAGGTAGGCTTGACATCGGACGAAAAGCTCGCAGCTCAACTTGAGGAGCTTATCTCCCGCTTCAAACCCGATGGAGTGGTAGTTGTGTCCGATGGAGCAGAAGACGAGGCCATTCTTCCAATAATTCAGTCCAGGGTTAAAGTCAACGGAGTAAGAAGGATTCTCGTAAAGCAGAGCCCCAACCTGGAGAGCACATACTACATCCTCAAGCAGCTCTTTACAGATCCGAAGATCAGCCACACTTTCTTCATCCCGCCGGGCCTGGCCTTGCTGATGTACTCCATCTTCAGCCTGCTGGGATACCCCAATGGCGCTGTGGTTGCCATAACTGGAGCGATCGGACTGTATCTGCTCTTCAGGGGAGGACTGGATGAGTTCGTTGATGAAGCCAAGGTGACTTTGAGGACTTCTCTTTATGCTGGTAAGATTGCCTTCATAACCTATATCATGGCCGCGATGCTCGTGTTAATAGCAACAATGCAGGGCGCAGCCAGCCTCTGGGAGTACTATCGGGGAGATATTTGGTATGGTTACTTGACTCTCATAATGATTTATATAAATAACAGTATATGGTGGTACATAGCAGCAGGATTCTGCGCTGTGCTGGGAAAGATCATGGACATGTATCTGGAGGGCGAGAGAGATGCACGCACTTATTCATATCTCTTCTTCCTGATTGCTACAGGGCTCATATTCTGGTCCGCCAGCGCCTTTATTCTGGCCAGCAATGCCAGTCTGAACTTCAGCCCAGGTCCTGGAAGATCCCTTCAATACCTAGCGGTCTCCGCTGTGCTGGCGGTCCTGATCACCTTAACAGGCGTAAACATCTCAAAACGTATTGCAAAACCGACAGAACCAGCCAAATGACCTTTTCTATAGAGATCGATTCTAACGGGGAGAACTACCTCTGCGACTTCACCTTTGACTTCTTTTGGCAGCACCAAGGTTCCAGGCTCGATCCAGATCAAGAAGTTGGCAGATCCAGCCGCAGAAAGCTGGTGGAGGCCCTGAAACTAGGAGAGACTGTTCACATAAGGGGCGATGCCGGTAGTGCGCTAGGGTCCAGCCTCGGTGTGGATCTGGTCAAGCTTGGAGGAAAAGGAGGCGCGCTGCCTAACGTTGGCTGCATAATCGTCGATGGCAACGTCGGAAAGAGGATGGGGATCAGCATGCTCCGGGGAGCCGTATATCTTGGGGGCCTAGCCAAAGAACCTCTCGGAAACGTGATCGAGGTCGAGACCGATCGAACGGGTTACAGAAAGTTCATATCAATAACCGAAGTCCTGGAGAAAAACATTCAGGTCCTTGAGCCCAACATCCTCAAAGATTCTGGGCTTTCCATTAACGACGGATTGTCTCGAGACACTGTCGGGGCAAGAAACCCAACGGAAAAGATCATTCGCATCGACGGCAGCGCCGGTATGAGCACCGGAATTCTCATGCGTTCAGGCCATATTGAGATCTTCGGAAACGCGGATCGCAACACTGGTGTGCTGATGAGGGGAGGAAGAATCGTGGTGAGAGGGCAAACAAGCGACTTCACAGGAGCGGAGATGCGAGGCGGGGAGATCTTTGTCAATGGTCACGCAGGAAGCTATGCATGCGCCCGTATGAAGGACGGATCAATCTATGCCCGGAGCTGTAAGGCAGTGCCTCCTGCAAGAGAGCACCCGTTAAACCAGAACGAGCTAAAGACGCTAATAAGGGTATTGGAGCTTAACCCCATCCATGCCATGATGCACAAAAGATGGGGACTCTAAATCAAAACTCTAATAAATCTCTTCCAGGTCTTCGATGTGGGCGAAAGCATCCGAAAGCTGCTTCTTTGCTCTCTGCTTCCTGTCCTTCTCCTCTTGGATAGCCCTGGCCGCTTGGGCGTACAACGTCTCGATCTCCGGTACGGATGCCAGGGTGAAGAGGGTGAGGACCTTGGGGTAGCCTTTCTTAATAACTAGACCCTTGAAGACATGACCTGCGCCTGCGCATAGCTTCTCTATCTCTTTGGTAATCTCATCAACATCCAGGTATTCCCTGGACCCCTGGATGATCACCATCGCCCTAGCAGCCTCATCATAGACGTTGGCCGGATAGAGAAGGCTGCCCGGCTTTAAACTATTCTGTATGGCGGATCTTACCGACGGGTTCTTGCGGTCTGCCTGGGAGAATCCCATCGTGCCCATCCGTAGACCGCCGCTCATAACGGTCTTAAAATCGCCGAGATCTGTCACGGAAAGCATCTCGCTGTCCAAGGACTCGATCAGGAACAGGGTGCGTTGGGCTACCATTGTGTTGATCTTATCGTAAGCGGTGGCGATGTCTCCACTGCACCTCTTCAGGTATTGGTTGTCAGCAAGAATTAGCCCTTCGGCATCTACCTCCATCAGCTCTCGCAAGCTGAAGGCGGCGTTCTGAAGATATATGGAACCCTCTTCTCGGAAGGGCAAAACGGCAATAGGAATAACGGTGATGTTCTTGTAACGCTCTTTTAGCTCGTGAATTAGGAGAGGAGAGAAAGATGAACCCGTACCTCCGGATGTGGAGGTCATCACAAAGGCGACATCAAAGTCCCCCCTTTTCTCTATCTCCTCCATGATCATTTCGCGGTTGTCCCAGAAACCCTGTTTGCCTACGTTCCTGTTAGCGCCTACACCATGGAGGTTGGGGACGTGAAGCCGATCTTTGGCAGTGGTAAATCTTAGTTCTTTGAGGTCATTGATTGCCGTGTTGATGGCAATAGTTTCCACCCTGCTTGGAAACTTCTGGCGTGAATAGTACTTGGAAAGCCTGGAAGCACCTCCGAACGCCTCTTTATTTATGGCGTCCAGGATCCTGTTTCCGCACTGGCCTACGCCAAGCATGAGTACATTTAACATTATCTCAATCCCGGATTGCTTGCTTTGATCTTCCTTCACCTATAATCGTATCGCCATCCATTCTCAGTATCGAGGATGTTAACTCCTTTAATATTTATACTCTTTGTACCTCTTGATCAGCCACGCGGATACTGCCAACAATGGTAGGATTAGTAGGTAATATATGTATTTATACTCTTGTTCCAGGACTACGATAATTGTGCTCCCTTCCTTTAGCATCACATCGTTCCCATCCTGGTAGCTGACTTTGAGGTTGACGGTGTATTCGCCACTGCTTCTTCCAGTCAGCTCGGCCGAATAACTCTCCATCGCCCCAGGATCGATCTCGAAGTAGCTCTTATCCAAGTCGGCGACTTCCAAGCCACC
The DNA here is from genome assembly GCA_041494285.1 of Methanotrichaceae archaeon. Classification (GTDB taxonomy): domain Archaea; phylum Halobacteriota; class Methanosarcinia; order Methanotrichales; family Methanotrichaceae; genus Fen-7. Next base: position 9,151 of record JBGQAL010000031.1, on the reverse strand, counting down.
CGAGGGCGTGACCTCAGACTTGATCTCTACCTTGTAGGCGACGGCCTTCCCGGAGTTGTACAAGCTGACATTTAATCTGCCCTTTTGCCCCAAAGGTATCGACCCGGAAGGATTCAGCTTAATATCGAGATCAGGCTTACTCTTGGGAGCTACGACAACGTTGAAGGGTGCCGACTCGTTGGATTTTATGTTCTTCTTGGAGTCCGAGTACCTGACCTCTATAGGCGGCACTTTCACCGTCCCCTCTTTGACGGCATCGATGACATAGATGGCTGAGTCGGATTCTCCAGGATCTAGCTGACTCTTGATCTTAGGAGGGTACCCGGCTATGTACACAAAGTTGGCCAGAGGAGGCTGATCGTCAACTACGATATCCTCTGCTCGGCCTCCTCCAATATTCTTCACTGTGACCGTGACCTTGACCTCGCCACCAACGCTCGGATTATCGTTATCGAAGCTCTTTTCTACTGCCAAGACGGGCTGGCTTCTAGAGCCCTTCGAACCGCTCTCAGCGGTTTGCTTCCTTGGGGTACCCAGATCCTTGGGGTACTCAACGCGCACCTTGGCAGATTGATCGTCGAATATATCTGTGATGGTGACGGTCAGGCCACCGTTCTCCGAACCACCGTCAAAACTGTTAGCGTTATTTTGTAGCAGTGCCCTCTGTTCATCCAAGGCACCCCCCGACTTGGTTGCCCTTATGATCACGATTCCGTCCCTGACCGACTGGACCTCAACCAACTGGATGGTGTAGCTGGCTATCTCGACGGAATCCCCGGTATAAAGAGTAAAATCGCTAAAGGTGACTTCATTATTGCTGTCCTTTGCCTGAGAGGATGTCAAGATCACGGCGATCAAGACCATCAGATAAGTCAGCCGCATATCAGCTTACCTTTGACAACCCAGATTTAAACTTTTACCCCGTTCCAGACTGCTCGATCTCCAGGCTTAGGTCTATCCATCTGGCGTTCCTGGTCAGCATTCCCAGGGAGATAACATCAATCCCGGATCCAGCGTATTCTTCAAGGTTATCAAGGGTTATATTTCCTGATGCCTCCAGGACCACGTGGTCCCTCTGACCAATCTGTTTCAGGATCTCCACCCCCTTTTTGATCTCAGAAGGTTTCATATTGTCAAACATTATTATGTCGACGCCAAGATCGGCAGCCTGCCGCATTGTGTCCAAGTCTTCCACCTCAACCTCGATCTTTTTAGTAAAGCTTGCCTGGTGCCTTGCCGCTCGTACACATTCTTTCAGACCTATTAGCTTTATGTGGTTATCCTTTATCAAAACGGAACCTGAGAGGTTGAATCGGTGTGGATCTCCACCGCCTAAAAAAACTGCCCGCTTCTCGTAGATCCTGAACCCTGGCGTGGTCTTGCGCGTTGCTGCAACTTTCACACCGTTGGCGTGAAGAACGCACTCCCTGGTAAGTGTAGATACACCGCTCATTCTGGCCAGGAAATTCAGTACCAAGCGTTCTGCCTGCAGTATTTTCCTAGAACTGCCCTTTACAATCATGAAAACGGAACCCGAAGACACAAACACACCATCGTCGTAGAGCTGCTCAGCATCCAATCCAAAGTAGCCCAGGATCTCCTCAGCCTCGGATAAGCCGGAGATGATGCAGTCCTCCTTAGCCAGCAGGACGGCTCTGGCATTTACATCGGGAACTATAGGGCTCGAGTCATCCCACTCCCCTATATCCTCAGTCACGAAGCGTTCCAGCTCAGAAGGCAACATACCGCAAGGATTTTGATGTCCAATTGATTTATAGCCTCCGATGGTTCTCAAAATAGGACTGGTTGGCTGTGGAGCCATAGGATCCGAGATAGCCAAGTCGATCGATCGAGGAGATATCTCAGCCCAACTGGTCGCAGTTTGCGACCACAACCCAGAGACTGCACAGGAACTAATTAGCAGCCTGATGATCAAGCCGGTCAAGGCCAACCTGGAGGAGCTGGTGGACAGATCCGATCTCGTGGTAGAAGCTGCGTCTCAGAGGGCGGTGCCGGCCATAGCCATGGCGGCTCTTGTGAAAGGACGCAATTTGATGATCATGAGCGTGGGGGCTCTGGCCGACGTCGAGCTGTACAGATCAATAAAGAGGATGGCCTCAGAGCACGGCTCAAAGGTTTACTTGCCCTCGGGAGCAATCTCCGGTCTGGACGGCCTCAAATCCGCGAGCTCGGGCAGCATCAAACGAGTCACCCTAACCACTACCAAGAGCCCCGCGAGCTTGGAAGGCGCTCCCTACGTTCGAGAGAAGGAGATCGATCTCAAAGGATTGAAAGAGCCTACACTGATCTTTGAAGGGTCAGCAGCTGAGGCTGTCAAGGCCTTTCCTGCGAACGTCAACGTGGCTGCTACTCTCTGCCTTGCTGCCCGAGATGGAGATGTTAGGGTCAGGATCATTGCTGACCCCAATATCAAGGTAAACAGGCATGAGATAGTGGCTGAAGGGGACTTTGGCCGGATAACCACCAGGGTGGAGAACGTGCTCTCGCCTAAGAACCCCAAGACCAGCTATCTGGCCGCTTTATCAGCCATAGCAACTCTGAGGTCGATAGTAGAGCCCATCAAAATAGGAACCTAAGATATTAAGGGCTTGGAATCAGGCCATTCCGGTGGAGAAGTTGGCCTTTTGGATCCTATTACTATCGTGCTGCCGATGCGCCGGTAAGGCACATTGTTCTCCTCTTCGGGATCGTAGCGGGCGTACTTGAGTAGGGCCATCTTAAGCTCGTCCATGATCAGAAAGGCTGTGCTACAGGGCTTGATCAGAGGACGGGCATCCACGGCTTTTGTGTTCCCCATGGGAATGACATAAGGCTGGTCTCCTATGCCGTCTCCATCTCCGTCCGTCCCGCGATAGTCGCTGTAATAGTTCCCCTCGCTGGCGTTCCAGAAGTTGTGAGTAGAGTTGTCGTAGGCACTGATGGTGTTCCGAACGAAGTTGTTGTGGTAAATCAGGTTGTTATAGTTCTTGTCAACGCGAATTCCATGAGTGTTGTCGGTCGCATTATTGCTGTAGACTACGTTGTATGTGCATCCCCTGATAAGCTCCAGGCCGTTGAAGCTCTTGCTGGCTGTATTCCTGGCCAGGATGTTGTGGCTGCTGTTCTCCTGGAGACTAATGCCGATGCCGAAACCTTTTACGATCTCGTTTCTCCTGTTGTCATCTGCCACATTGTCGAGAATTGTGTTGTTGTTCGAACCTGAGGCTAGGATGCCATAGTAGCTTTGATCCGCTCTATTATGGTTGACATCTGTGAAGGTCGAATTCCACAGGACTATGCCTTCCTTGTTGCCTGAAGCTGTGTTGTTGGATGCTCTACAAGACGTAGACTCCTTGAGAAGGATCCCCGAGTTGTTCGTGCCCGATACGCTGTTGTTATCCACCTTGATGCTACTAGAGTGTTCGACGTCGATCCCGGATTTGTCGCAACCTGACAATCTGCAACTGCTTATGCGTCCTGCGCGGCAGTTAAGAAGCTGCGCACCCGTGCCACAGCGATCGAAAGTATCATTAACGACAGATAAGTTGACAACATCGTCAGCGTACACCCCCACCTGTGCCCCGAGAAGGTCAACGCTCTGTATAGCAACGTTGTTACCTCGGACAATTATTCCAGCATTGGGCAGGTCCAACCTGAGGGCAGTCGTGGCAGGATGTTGCATGTAATAGTCGAATTTAGAAGTTGAGGCCTCTGGCACACCTTTTATTTTGAATCCAAAAACCAGTGTGCTGTCCGCGCTTATGGTTATCCCTGGCGTCTGGACGGTCGCCTGAATGACTGGCCAGCCGACCCCCACAATCCTCAAGGGTTTGTCCACCTCAAACGGGTTGTACTGGCCCGGTCCTACAATAATAGTGTCCCCACTGATGGCTTTATCTATGGCCGCCTGAACGTCCGTTCCTGCCTGGAGTGTGGAAGCCGAAACAGAGGAGATCATCGCCAAGGCTAGAAGGGATAACAGAAGTCCAGTTCGGATATCAGTGCCTGAAGTGCCGCATGCCTGTGAAGACCATGGCCATATCATACTCGTCAGCCGCCTGGATAACCTCGGCATCTCGTATGGACCCGCCGGGATGAACTACCGCAGTGGCCCCCGCCCGATAAGTCTCCTCTAGGCCGTCGCGGAAGGGGAAGAATGAGTCGGTCGCGGCCACGGTGCCCTTGGTGCTCAAACCGTGTTCTGCGGCCTTCTCAGCGCCGAAGCGTGCAGAGTCTACCCTGCTCACCTGGCCCGATCCAATGCCGATGGTGCGATCCTCAGTTGTGTACACAAGGGCGTTCGACTTTACGTACTTTGCTACCTTCCAGGCGAACCTCAGCGCCCGGACCTCGGAGTCGGTGGGCTTCCTCCTGGTCACCACCCGCCACTCCTTGATGTCTCCGGTATCATAATCTTGGACCAGAAGGCCGCCGAAGACGCCCTTGACGAACTGGCCTACGTAAAGCTCTTTTTTCCTGGACAAGAGGTCTCCAACGTCAAGAATTCGCCGGTTTGGTTTCTTCTCCGTCAGAAGCTTCAATGCCTCGGGATCGTACCCTGGGGCCAGCAGGACCTCAACGAAGCTTTCGCCTATGGCTTGGGCAGTCTTCATGTCCACTGTCCGATTGAAGCCTATAACCCCTCCGAAGGCGGATTTAGGGTCAGTGGCAAATGACGCACAGTACGCTGCTTCTAGGTCTGAGCCATAGGCCACGCCACAGGGATTGGCGTGCTTGACTATGACACAGAGGGCCTTACCCACTCCGACTCCGTCGTACTCCGAAAGGTCGATGAGCATCTCCAGAACAGTCTCGGCATCGACTACGTTGTTGTAGGACATCTCCCGGCCGTTTAGTTTAGCGGACTTGTAAAGACCCAAGCCCCCCGGATTTCTGTAAAGGGCTGCCTTCTGGTGCCAGTTCTCCCCGTACCTCAAGTCCTGGACCTTCTCGTAAGCCGTGACCATGAAATCGGGCAGGCTGTCCTGCATGGAGGCTAGCAGCCTGGTATCGCTTTCTATGCACTTAAAAAGAGCATAGGCATCCAGCCTCTTCCTGCTTTTTTCAGACACGCTCCCGATTTGCTTGATCTCGTTCAAGATGTCAGGGAACTTCTGAGGGTCCAGTAGTACGCAACATCCAAAATTCAGAGCCCTGCGGATCGTGCCTGCCGATTGCTCAGAGACGTCATCCGAGTGGCCCATGAGGATCTGATCCCGACCCTCGGGTCGGAGAGAAGAATTAGGCGAGATTTGCAGGCCAAGCTGCTCAAGGTCGGAGAGAAAGGATTTTACCGCCTGGGATCGATCATCCAAGAGAAGGACTTGGCGTATTTTCATGGAACCTCGCTCCCTATGGAGGCTACGCTATTTTAACTTTTTGCCGCCCAATTCAGCCTAGGCAATGCGGCAAACGCATCATCTCAAATTTAAATGCCGATTGTAGGGCTAGTTGGAACAATGGTACGGCTATTATCGATGCATCTCTTAAAGGATAAGTTTTAAGGTGGTTGCAAACAAGCGTAAGCTTCGTGGAAGATTTCAAGGAGGCCATCAAGCCTCATCCTCGCGGCCTGGCCATCCAATTTGAAGTGACGCCGGGATCGTCCAAACTTGAGGTTCCATCGGGCTTCAATCCATGGCGCAAAACTCTGGAGGCCAGGCTCACCGAGGAACCCACCAAAGGAAGAGCGAACCGACAGTTGGTGGAGGAGGTAGCCAGGATACTGGGCATTCCTGAGAGAAACGTGGAGGTTATGAGCGGTCACAAAAGTGCCAGGAAAGTTTTGTTAGTGACAGATGTGGATCTCGAAGCCGCGATCTTTTGCCTGAAGGGGAGTAGATGATTCGGAGAGGCCATGCAGGATAATAGAAACAATTCCCGGACGAAAGGGACATACGATGCAGAGGCCCTCGAGGAACTCATCGGCGTCCTGCTTGAGGCATCCGGCAGAGGAGCGGCAATAATAGTTGAGGGAAGAAGAGACAGGGAATCTCTTCGCGCTCTTGGGGCACTAGGGCCGGTGATAATGGCATCGCAAAAGCCAGCGCTTGCCCTGGCGGAGGATGTCGCAAGAGCGCATCGGGAGATTATTGTGCTCACCGACTGGGATGAGAAGGGCGAGGAGATGGCGTTACAGATCGAGAAACACCTGCGTTGTAGTGGCTCGAGGGGCGACGTGGAGATCAGATCCCGGCTAAAGAGGCTGGTCAAGAAGGAAATCAAAGACGTAGAGAGCCTGAGCCGGTACGTAGAGCGGATGAGGGAGCTGTACGTCACTTAGAATCGCAGTAACTGGATCGCCTGGAGTGGGAAAGTCCACTCTGGTGCAAAAGGCTGTAGAGGCGGCAAAAGTCAAGGTTGGCGGTGTGCTTGCCAGAGACAAGAGGATCAAAGACCGCAGAGCAGGTTTCGAGCTTTTGGACTTAGGATCAGGGCATACTGGCATGCTGGCGGACGAGACCGGGAACGGTCCACAACTGGGAAAGTATCGAGTTCGTCTGGACGATTTGGACCAGATAGGAGCAAAAGCCATCGAAGATGCCCTCAAAGCAGATTTGATCGTTGTGGACGAAGTCGGGCCCATGGAGCTCACCTCTCGTAGGTTCGTTCGTGCCGTGGATAACGCAATAGCTTCAGACAAACCCATGCTCGTCGTCCTGCATCAGTGGTCTATGCACCCGCTGGCCAAGAAGATACGGAAGAACTTCAGGGTGCTAACCGTCACCAAAGAGAATCGGGATTCTTTGTTGTACGATCTGACAAAAGAGCTGGATGATCTTTGATCTTTTATCTTTGGAGATTCACGGCATCCGACTGTTGACGGTATCACGGCGTTACTGAGGCCGTACGCCAGAGCCAAGACAATTCTCCGTGAACATTCCTGTAAGAATTGGACCGGGTGAATGAGGGCAATTCGTTCCATATTTTCTTTCCTGACAGAAAAAGACTAAACAGAACTTGAAGAGACCATACAGAAATTAGAGTTGACTGCTGGCAAGAACAGGTTTTGAAAAAAGAAGAAGAGAATTGCTGTGCCTTAAACAACGATCCCGTAAGCTTCCCTGAATGCTGCCTGAGCGTAAGGTATGGAGGCATAGGCATAGCCGTTATCGCCCCATCCTGTCCCCCAGCTGTTCCTCACGATGAATCTGTTCGGAGTGTATCCTACGAAAGCTACGCAGTGGCCACCGCGTACGGTATTGGGGTGATAGACATCCAGGTTACCGCGTGTATTCGTGGCGTTAAACCACGTATCATCCACACCCAAAGCAGTCAAGACAGGACCTCTTGAAGCCAGCCAGGTCCTCCAGTTATCCATATTCGTTCCAAGGTTCCAATAGCTGGCAATCCTGTGATTTGCCGCATTTGCGAAGAAGGCCGTATAGTCGCCGCGATACATCTGCTCTAAACCAGTCCAGTTTCCAGCAGCGTCCTTGACTCTGAAGGGCAGAATATCGTCCGTAGGTATGCCGAATTTCTGGGCTATAACAAGAGCAGCCTTAAGGCTGGTGCCCTCAAACTCCAGCATTGTCGTTGGATAAGAGGTAAACTCATCGGTCTCTTTAGCAGCCATCCAAACAAACCTGACCGCAAGATGCTGGTTCTGAGGCAGCTTTCCCGCCTTGACGAAGTTCCACCGGCAGACAGAGTCGGCTGTCCCCCAGCCTACGCAAGAACCGGAATCTACCTGGTTGCCAATATCGTACCAGGGATTCCCTGCCCGCAGATCAACTGATGCGGGGAGACCCGAAGTCGCGCTGACCATGCCAGCTTTGACGGCGTGTTCAAACCTCCAATCCCTCTCCGTGTTTTTGGATGGCACACAGTTTAAAATTTTGTCTGTAAAACTATATTCTTGTGGCATAGTACATCTCGATTTTTATCTATGTTATTAACAAGATATAAAGTTTTTGATTGAAATGCATTTTAACCCAATATTTTAAAAATATAAATTTATAATAGCTTTAGAGGGTACGTGGTCAAGCTTCCCAAGCTCGCGAAGTACGCGCTAGATTTTGAAGAACTCCGTGGCGGGCTTACAAGGAGACTGCCCGCAAGAGGATATTCCTGATGAAGATCGGGCAGCGGTGGAGGTGGCGATGGGATTTGGGGAGGAGCGGGTGGTGGAATGGAATGTAGGCTTCTGATTATGCTCTTGTTATAAGACAATTTTAAGGAATTCGCCTACATGTGTCACAGAAATATTGCACGCACCAACACTGTTTGTTTCTCAATGGCTACTGTACAACTATTAAGATCTAGCCAAAATGCTTTTTGGCTTACTTCTAATCCCAAGGACTATAAGCACAAATCCGTTAGCTCGCCTGCTATTGATCGATTGTTGGCGTAGCATAGTGTTTTTGATAATGCAGGACCTGGAGCGCAAAGGCCATATCCACGCCAAATGTAAATTTTCATCTTTTGGTTCATGCCTGGTCTTCAAGTACATACAACCTGTATAGCTCGGCCGTGGTTTTTTCGTTCTCCAAAGGCAATGCATATTTTTATAAACGCCTTTCAAGGCTCAAAATCAATACCTTTGCGCTCAGGTTCTGAAGTGCATTTTCGTTTCGGAAGATGCTGGTTATTCGATAGCTGGCAATCGTCGAAATTCATTCCATAAAGTATGAAATGGCCAGGTACCTGGGTAGCACTTAGGCCGCTGTGGACCAAGAGTGAGAATGGCCTGGAGAGATGCAAGTTATATGCCCCACCCTCTTGCAGTCTTGCTCTTGCCTCAAGATGCCTCAAATTCGGCTCGATTGAAAGAATGTGCTATGACGAAGCGTTCTTGAGCCTGTCCTAAGGGAGAGCTAAAGGGGGGGGGCACCCCACAAGCGCCACCTATCAGCTCAGAACTAGGCCCAAAAGCGACCACACCAGGAATTGAAAGCGCCAGCGTGGTCTTGACCAATCACCATACCGGGCGGCCAAAGCTACAGCCAACAAAAGATCATCATGATCCTGTTCGCGCCAGGCTGAATAGCTGTCATGGGCCGTTGCCTGATTATAGTCTTTAACGCAACTTATTTAATCTAATATGGATATATCAGGAGTCATGGGAAGAAAGCAAGAAAAGGGGATTATAAGACATATAACTCTGGATGACTTAAATAAAAAGATCAAGAAAGAAGAAAAATCCGTTCGA
>JBGQAL010000150.1:0-6701 GCA_041494285.1 Methanotrichaceae archaeon | reverse complement strand
TTCAATTTTACTTTTTCGTCCTTTTCATGACGGAGTCTAGACCTTATTTCTTTCCGCTCTGCTAATTCTATCCTATTCCCCTTCATAAGAAGAATAATGGATGATGTATTATATTAAGTTTTGCAAGAGACTATAATTACTGAATAATTCTTTGCCAAATATTCCTTGCAGCATCGCGCCTCGGGCAAGAGTTTTATAGGACGAAAGCTCACTCGATGAACATGACGCAAGAAGCCTCTATGAGGGATCGTCTTCTACGATGTAAGAGATCTTCGCGGCGAGAGAGTTAGCATTTTTGATACAACTCTCCGCGATGGAGAGCAGACCCCGGGTGTTTCACTCACCCCTGAAAAGAAACTTGCTATTGCTAGACAGCTCGATAAGCTCGGTGTGAATGTCATCGAGGCGGGTTTTCCTGTGTCTTCCAAGGGCGAGTTCGAGAGCGTCCGGCAAATTGCCCACGCTGGCCTCTCTGCCCAGGTCTGCGGCCTTTCCAGAATTGTCAAGGCAGATGCACAAGCCTGTCTCGATGCCGATGTTGGCCTTGTCCACGTCTTCGTCCCAACGTCAGACATCCAGATAGCCCACACGATAAAGAAAAGCCACGACGAGATAGTGGCTGGGGCAGTGGAGACCGTGGAGTACGTGAAGGACCAGGGAAGGACATGCCTCTTTTCTGCAATGGACGCCACCAGGACATCTCCGGAGTTCCTCCACAGAATTTTCAAGGCAGTCGAGGAGGTCCACTGCGACATCATCAACATCCCCGATACCGTGGGGGTTGCTGTCCCTTCGGCCTTCTACGCCTTTGTAAAGGAGATTTGCGAGTACGTTGACATGGTCGTGGATGTCCACTGCCACAACGACTTCGGCCTTGCTGTTGCCAACAGCCTTTCCGCCGTGGAGGCTGGGGCAAGAGAGATCCAGGTTACAGTCAACGGTCTGGGGGAGCGGGCTGGGAACGCAAATTTGGCGGAGACTGTGATGAGTCTGCACTCAATTTATGGTGCTACCACCAGCATAAAAACAGAGTACATGGTAGAGACTGCGAGGCTGGTCGAGCGGTTAACAGGAGCAAAAATACCCATAACAGCCCCAATCGTCGGCGAAAACGCCTTCTCTCACGAGAGCGGAATCCACAGCCACGGAGTCATCGAAAACAGCAAGACCTTTGAGCCAGGCATAATGACTCCTGAGATGGTTGGCCACAGAAGAAGGATAGTCCTTGGAAAGCACACGGGCCGGCACGCTGTTAAGAAGGTTCTCGAGGATGCGGGATACAGGCCGACGGATGAGCAGCTCCACGAGATCCTGGAGAGGATAAAAGAGCTGGGTGACAAGGGAAAGCAGATCACCGATGCCGACCTTCAGACCATAGCCGATGTGGTCATCGGGGAGGTGGCCAAGGCCAGCCAGGCTATGGTGCTCAAAGAGGTCTCAGTGATGACCGGGAACATTATAACCCCCACGGCCACTGTTAAGGCCGTAGTACGGGGTCACGAGAAAGTTTTGGCCAGCATCGGCGTAGGGCCTGTCGATGCCGCTCTAAAGGCAGTGCAAGGACTCATGGACGGCGACACGTCCATACGCCTTTCTGATTTCAGGATAGAGGCCATATCCGGAGGTTCAGACGCCCTGGCTGAGGTAGTGATAGGGGTCGAGGACGACCGCGGAAGGAAAGTAAGTGCCCGATCGGCACGCGAGGACATAGTTATGGCCTCAGTGGAAGCTCTCGTCAGCGCCATCAACAGATTGATGCTTTTGGAGGAAGACCACAGTTGAACGAGTTCGGAGAAGGGGTGATAGATTCCCACTGTCACCTTGATTTCAAGCATTTCGATAAAGACAGGGAAGCGGTAATGAACAGGGCCCGAGAAGCAGGGGTCGTGATGATGATCAACTCCGGCGTCGACATTGCCACAAACAGGAAGAGCCTGGAGTTGGCGAATAAGCACGACTTCATGCGGGCAACCCTTGGGCTTTCACCCAATTCCCTGGAAGAGACAAGCAACCAGGACCTGGAATCTCAGATGGATTTTATCAAAGAGAATGCCGATCAGGCCGTTGGCATAGGAGAGGCTGGCCTCGATCATTACAGGTGCAAAGATGAGGCAGCCAGGAACCATCAGGTTCAGGTCTTTCAGAAGGTAATTGACCTGGCCAAATCCGTCGATCTTCCGCTGGTTATCCACTCAAGGGATGCCGAGCAGCAGGCCCTAGACATGATCAAGGATCTGGACAAGGTCGTGTTTCACTGTTACGGCGGCAGCATGAACACCATGAAAGAGGCCGTGGACCGAGGGTTCTACATCTCTTTAGCCACAGTTGTGTGCCGTTCCGGCCAGCATCAGGTGTTAGCAAGAAACGTCCCCCTAGACCACCTTATTGTAGAGACTGACAGCCCTTTTCTTGCCCCCAAACGAGGGAGAAACGAACCTATGAATGTTCTCGAATCAGTAAGGCTAATTGCCAAGATAAAAGGCCTGTCGCCATCTGAGGTCGCCTCCGCCACTACCAGGAACATAAAGAAGATCTATCGCATTCCATGAAAAGAGAACACGGAAACACCAAGAGTGGATGGAGTATAAGATAGATAGAATAATATATGAGATAGATTTTTATATGATACAGCCAGGGGGTTAACTCAAGGGATCTGTGATCTGATGGCGATACACTTCGAACACATCATGAAGTATCTTGGCTCAAAGAAGGAAAGAGGCAGAAAGAAGATAGGTCTTCTAGTGGACGGTCCCAACATGCTCCGCAAGGAGTTCCAGATGGATCTTGAGGAGATAAGAGACATCCTTAAGGATTACGGTGACATAAAGATGGGCAAGGTGTTCCTGAACCAGTGCGCATCGGAGAAACTCGTGGAGGCTGTGGAGAACCAGGGGTTCGAACCTGTCATATGCACCAGCGACGTTGACGTTAGGATGGCAGTCGAGGGCATCGACATGATCTATAATCCAGTCATAGATACCATCGCCATGGTCACCAGAGACGCTGACTTAAAACCTGTTCTGATGAAAGCCATGGAGCACGGCAAGGAGACCATAATCTTCGGAGCCGAGCCAGGCTTTTCAGTGGCCCTCAGGAACTCAGCGGATTACGTCATAGTGCTGCGCGACGGCCAGTACGTGACTGAATAGTCTATTAGTAAGAGATAAATGGCATAATTTATAATGTATTGACGACGTTTATTGGATAGCATATTCGAAATACACTAGATGTACCAATAATATACTCAACAATGGGTGTTCAAGAAACATTTTGAGGGATTATGGCAAGTGAGAAGATAAATAATATTAGCAAAAATTATACTGGCAAAAGCCTAAACGATCGTCTCAGTTACGCAAGATCATTGATTCTTAGGCCAATTCTGGCCTCAATAGGCAGCAGAGATGATTTCAGGCACAAAGATGACTGGAACGACCCTGCACCCTGGGAGAACCGAAGCTGGAAGAGCAAGATTCCGACGGGTCTTCCCGTAAGCATCTCCATGGCCATCCTGGCCGTTTGCGTGTTTGTATCCCTCTTAAGCCTGATAGCTCCGGGGTTTGTTTATAGCTATCTGGCTCTAAACCCAGCATATGTAATGCAGAGGCCCTGGACCCTCATTACTCACATGTTCGTCCATGCCAACTTCGACCACCTCTTCTGGAACATGCTGTTCCTCTTCTTCTTTGGGGTGGAACTGGAGAGGCGCGTTGGCGAGACCCGTTTCCTTGAGATATACATGATCTCGGGGCTAGCCGCGGCTCTGGGACAGATGCTGGTGTCCACAGGAACCCTTCTAGGCGCAAGCGGAGCCCTCTACGGTGTCATGGGGTGTCTGGCAATAATTGCCCCTGAAATCCGAGTACTGCTATTCTTTATAATTCCCTTGAGGATTCAATATGCAGTCGTTCTCTTTGCCTTCATGGACTTCATGATGATGGGGACTGGGGACAGCATAGCTCATGCTGCACATCTGACGGGTCTGTTGGTGGGATTAGCCTTCGGGTACATGATGAAGAACCAGCCCCAGGTCTACTATGATCATTAAGGAGTGGCGCAAAGAGGACAAGGTCGAAAGGCAGTTGAGCCGTTAATTCAAGAAGGGCTACAGGTGGCATCATTCACTCATCAATGCTGCTGCTCGGGCATGGCGCAGGCCGTCTATCGAGCCTGAGACACCTGTGATACTGCTTGGCTTGTTATCACATCCGACAGCCCCGCTGCCGCGAACGAGGCCGCAATGGGAGACTTAAATTCTTCCATAAAATAGACAACTAACCAAACGCTTTTTATCTACCTTCTAATTATTCTATTTCCATTGGAACCGGCCGCCCAGGATTCGTTTTACTATGCCGTTTAGGGTGCTCTCATATCCTGGACAGGGGAGTTATGGCCGCCTTGGCTAGGTGAAGTCGCGTCTAAACCGCCGCCTCATTCTGCTGATGCCTAGAAATACTGTTCGATGGCATTTCGATGGCCGAAGTGCATGTAACTTGCAATATATTCTCCAAGATCGAGCCCCGCCCCGACAAGGCTACTAACTCCTTCCGGCAAACTCGGTATTCCATTAGTCTATGGGCACGGATTGGGCCCTTTTGCAGATCTCGATTAAACGCTATCGTCTGTGGCGTAGAACCTGGAGCGCAAAGGCAAAGCTTTACGAGCCGAGAAAGGTATTTATAAAAATTAGATGGACCCAATGGTCAGCGGAAAAGTTGTATAATCTGATGTGGATATCTTACAGGCCAAGTGCGAACGTCCTCTAGATGTGGTCCGACGCCAAATAGTGCAAGCTCTCTATGTCATCGAGAGCATAGAACGCTGGATGGACTGCTACGTTCGTCAAAAGAATGAAGACACCCGCCGTCTCAGATGGTTCAAATCGATGGTTGTACAATATTCCTTTGACTACTTCTGGACCCTTGATCCGCTGTACAGAGATTATTTCTTTCTGTTTTGAGTGAAAAACTTGCGGAATGCATTTACGTCTCCGTTCCTGTACTAATTTGTAACTTTCATTTAATCACCCCACATTTGAAATATGGACAAAAACAAAATAAAAAAAATTCCTCGATTAAATTGATAAAAGCTCTATTGTTGTTGATTCAGTTTCTGTTTCAGTTCCTGTTTGACTTCTAGATTTAATTCCTTCAGGTCGCTTACTGTCATGTTATTCAGCTGATCATTGGTTAGATGGTCTACTAGTGGCTGGCTCTCAGCATGATGATTTTCAATTGTGGCATCAACTGCTCCATATAGAGCAGTCGCCCCTTGGATGCATAACATGGCTACCGTTAGTATAGCACTCAGATACTGTAGATGGTCCAGATATTTCATTTTCGTCTTCATATTGTCTCACCTCACAATTGATCTGTAGCTGAACGGCTCGAACCATGAAGCCATTCAATGGCTAGGAGCATGTTGCGAACGATATATAAAAGTAAGACCGGACGAACATTCGATGCAAACCATAAAACGCCTTGATAATGATCTATTTTTTGATAAAAGGCCATATTAAAGTTCTAAAATTTGTTTTCGCGACTATTTCGGTTTTTCATTAGTTTAAGCCAGCAAAATGAGTCGAAATCGATAAAATGGAAATTTGGCAATAAGTCTCATATCTATCAGGATAGCCGAGGCGAGAGGTGTCTTAACTAATTAAAATATTTTATCAAAGTGTCATTCTAAACATTTTTATTTATACGGTTTATTATGGTGGTGATCTATGAATTGCTACCTAGCATCGTCGATCGTTATCGATATTTCGGCAGCATAAAAACCAAATCATTAACAACCATCCCAAAGTGAGGCCGGCAGCCCATATCGATGATTCAAGATCCGTCATTCTTTCACCAGGATTCACTTAAGCACGCCGTTTTTCGGCTTTCGTTTGTAAGTCCTTGGTTGAACCAGCTTTCGAAACGCTTTTGCATATCTGTCTTTTCGAAGATTACGATTCTGTTTTTAGAGCTGTTCATCGAGAGTTCTTCTTCCCCATAAACATCAATCTTGGCAATCATCATGGTCCTAACACCAAACCCTAGTTGGGGTTAATTTTATTAAAACCCTATTTTGAGGTGAGGATCATATGCAGGTCAGATGACTGTTTGTAGCGGCCCGTAGATAGGCACGACCAGCATATAGCTCTCTTTCGCCCTGTTCTCTGTCCTCATGGTGGGCTGTGGCCGCAAGAGTTTTGTCTGGTGAGTTGATTGGGCCGAAACTTCGAGAGCGTACATAAGGCCAGGGCAGGCTTTTACTAGTAAAACCAGGAACGAAAATTTGCTGCTACAGATGTTCACGTGCGGGGGATGAGAACCCCGCACATGAAAGATCGATTTAGACAATAAGGAATTTCAGAATATCAGTTTGCATAACAACGATAGAAAATTGCCAAACCAAAGTCGATTATTATAAATATGATAAATGTAATTTTGAGAAGACTTCCTCCTCTAGCCCAATTTCGCCATTTCGGTATATCAGGATTAGCAAACCATATGAATCTAGTTTCATACTTTTTAAGTTTTGAAAGCTTTTCTTTATCGATTTTTGTTAGTTTATTTGGGCAGTGTAACGAATTTTCTGTAATTTGATAATAAGGATGACTATGGCCCTGTATCCTATCCAATCTTGGGAAAAGGAGGACACAGGACCATGATACCAATAGAATTCTTGGAAGATTACCTTATCGATCAAGAGGGTGG
>JBGQAL010000016.1:0-25245 GCA_041494285.1 Methanotrichaceae archaeon | reverse complement strand
CAAAAGACGGTCGAAAGAGTCCATGAGCGGATAGCTAACAAGCGAAACGATTTCGCCAATCAGGTTAGCCGTCGGTTGGTAAATCGTTTTGGGGTAATAGTCTTCGAAGATCTTGATATTCAGAACATGCTCAAGAATCATCACCTGGCAAAATCCATCTCGGATGTTGCATGGGGAATGCTGGTAAAAGCAACTGAGAGCAAAGCAGCATACGCTGGCTCTAAGGTTGTGCTAGTAGATCCAAGAAACACATCTCAGATATGTTCTAGGTGTGGCCTAGTAGTCAAAAAGGATCTCTCTGAAAGAATCCATAGCTGCTCGGAATGTGGCTTGTCTATGGATAGAGATCTCAATGCCGCTATCAACATTCTGAGATTGGGGATGCAATCTCTTCGCAAAAGCGATAGAAGCCCCGCCCTTTAGGACGGGGAGCGTTCACAGGCTCACTTATAATTTTGGATATATTTGAAAATTCGCTTGTATATTCAGAACTTTATCTCATTCTATCTTTTATAATGGTCTGGGAGAGCATTATAATTATTTGGTCTCATAATAAAATAAAATTTTTCAAGGAAATACTTATCGAAATTGTCGATTTGCCCGTGAATCAGATCGTAAGCAGATATAATAATCAGCAGAAAATTATATTTGATGATAAGAAAATGGCACTAAGCGGGTTATTAATAATATTGTTTGCCCACATCTTGAGTTTGGATTACAATGGGATTCCATTTCACTCAACTATTTCAAAATTTTTTATTTATTTTATTTATTATATTGACTGTTATCTTTTAGGTGCTGGGTTTTATATCATGATTATGACAGCATTCGCCGTAACTAAGATCGGAGAACTTCCTCTAAACATAAAAGTTATATTTTCTAAGAAAGTCCAGAGTATAGGTGTTTTGTATTCGAAATTCACTATATTTGCGGCAAGTGTTTATATAATATGGGGGATTTTTCACATAATGACACCGATGAAGTTCTCTTCCCCATACATGGATATATGGTTTGCAGGTTTTGGAATATTCATAATTATATATTTTACTCTGCCGCAATATGGAATTCATCTAATGATGGTGAAAACAAAACATAGGAAAACAGAACGGTTTTCTTTGATGCTTAGATCGAGGTTGTGTGAAGCTTTCGAGAATCCGACCGAAAAGAATTTGTTATGTCTGAAGAATTTGCTACAAATCCAAAACAAAATAGATAAAATGAGCGAATGGCCGTTTAGCTCCTATGAAATTCTGCACATCGTGTTAATTGTCATAATACCTTTGATGATTGTAGGACTGGAATTACTATTACGTATTATAAAAGGATAGCTTTAGTCTTTTCCCATACCGGGTGAATGGAAGATCGAAAACCACTTATAGAGCAAAGTGGAAACATTTTATCTTTTTTGTATTATTATAAAGCCTGAACTTATCTGAGCATTGAGTTCCAGACAAGACCCATTTATCTATTTATATCATCGGCGCTTAAACCTTTACGATACCGGGACAGTCTAGCCCCAGAAGACCTTGTGGGAGCACGATGGACTGCAAAAATAGGTCGAGCATGAAAGTCGCAGTCATTGGAGGCGGAGTAGCTGGTGCCGAGCTGATAAGGGCAGCGACCACTGCCCACCTGGCGTTCACACTGATCGAGCCAAAGTCACAGATAGAGCTCCAGGCGTTGTACCCTGAATATCTGGGGGGCCTGGCCAAGCTGGAGGAGCTGACTGCACCCCTGAAGCCCTTTTGCGATCGCGTGGGGGCCGATCTCCTGAACGAGAGGGCGCTCAGAATAGAGGACAACATGATGGTCTGCGAGAAGAGCCTGGTCGAGTTTGATTCGGTTGTGATCGCCACGGGTGCTGCCCAGAACTACTTCGGCGTCCGAGGAGCAGAGAAGACCTTTTCCATTAACTCGCTGGAAGAGACAATCAGGGCAAGAAGGTTCGTCGAGGAGAAAAACCCTGACCGTGTCATGATAATGGGCTCGGGCCTCACAGGCGTTGAGACGGCGGCTGTCCTGTCAGAGAGCCTTGACGCGAGCATCTACATAGTTGAGGCCAGGGACAGGGTCCTACCTCAGTTTTCTCCCCAGACCTCCAAGCTGATTGAGAAGGCCCTGGCTAAAAAAGGAGTCAACATCCTAACCTCTCACCAGGTCTGCGAGGTAAAGGAGGACTGCATACTCTTTGCCGATGGGATCTGCCTAGACTGCGACATGGCAATATGGACGGCGGGCATAAAGCCGCCAGAGTTCGTCCAGAACCTCAGCCTTCCCAAAAAGAACGGCTGGATTCTGGTGGATTCCTACCTCTTCGCCAAAGATGGAGTCTTCGCCATTGGCGACTGTGCCTGGGTAGAAGTGGACGGCAAGCTGGCCACCAAGACTGCCGTAGAGGCTGAACGCCAAGCTAAGCACACTTCCCGGAACCTGACAAGGCTGGCCGAGGGTAAGCCCCTAGAGAGGTATTCGGTCCGCGCCAGCACTGACAGCCAAGTTGCTCTGATATCCTTGGGGTGTGATTGCGCCGTTGGTGTGGTGGGAAAGATGTGCATCGGTGCGCCGACCAGGTTGATTTACTCTCTGAAGAGCTGGATAGACAGATCCTTCATCAGGCGGTTCAAGGCATAGAATACAGATGAATACAAAATAGATCAGATTAATAATAAAATATTTAAATAAAATATTGAGAATTGAACACATTTTGAGATGATATAACCCAAAAGAATAAAGACAGACCAGACAGTTTTGTCTATCTGGCTGCCTTGGCCACGCGCTCCACGCTGTCCTTGTGAGTTATAGAGAAGCTCCGGACATCGTAGTTCGCTGCAGAAATAATCTCATCTGCTAGCGCGGCCTGAACCGACTTCTTGGTCTTGAAGGAAGCCTGCTTGGCGCCCTTGGCTATGAACATGAGGGCAGTATCCACCCTTCTCTGGGGAGCTGTGTCCACCGCCTTGGGAACGGTTATGCCGCCGTATTTGAGCCGAACAACCTCTTCGCGGGGGCCTGCATTGGCTATGGCCTTGGCCAGGACGGTAAGGGGATTCTCCTTGGTCTTCTGGGCAATTATTTCAAAGGCATCCTCGACAATGCCGTAGGCCATCAGCTTCTTGCCAGTGTTCTTCTCCGTTCGCATGATCTTGTTGACCAAGCGCTCCACTATATGCTGCTCAGACTTCTTGAACTGCTGCTTCGCATGCCTGCCGCCTGAGTACATGACCGCCTTGGGTGTGAGGTTCATGTAGCTCTTTATGCTCAGATCGGTAACCTCTACCTCGGTCGGGTCCCACTTGCCAAATACCTTCACGCCATCACCTCACCGGCTTCTCCTTTCGTCCGCGCACCATCTCAATAAGAGAGACGTTGTTCACGGCTATGACCTTGAATCTGACTCCGGGAATGTCTCCCATGGATCGGCCCATCCGGCCACCGATCCGATCAACGGTAACCTCGTCGTGCTCGTCAATGAATCCAATGGCCCCATCGCCCGGGCAGAAGGCAGTAACCTGGCGTCCGTTCTTGATAAGCTGTATTCTCACTGCCTTTCTTATGGCCGAGTTTGGCTGTTTGCACTCGATTCCAACCTTCTCCAGAACGATTCCTCTGCCCATAGGCGCTCCGCCCAGGGGATCCGACTTTATCCTCGACCCGGATGCGCGCCTAATAAACTTAGGATAGCTCCATCTCAGGGTTTTGCGATCACTCTCCAGTTTCCTGGCTGCATAGATTCCCTTACCCATTCATTTCACCTTAGTAATAATGACCAAATCGGGCTCATTGGATTATGATATCATCTACGCCATGATGCCTCTGCGCCAGCATCTTGGCTTTCAATATGTTACGGCCATCTCGCCCGATGGCAATGCCTTTGTCCTTATTTGCTACCTCTACATAAGCCAATCGCTTATTGTTCTTGTCGACTACGCTCACGTTCTTTATGGATGCCGGTTGGAAGAGATTTTCAAGAAACTCGTTGACGTTGTCGCTGTACTCTACGATCTCGATCTGCTTTCCGACGGACTTCTTGACACGGTTGATATTGGAGCCCTTTCTGCCTATGGCTGCCCCCATATCTCCTTTCTTTATGACAAAGATGATCCTATCGTTGTCCTCATCGACGACGCAATCCCTGGCCATCCCACCGGTTAGGCTCTCAAACAAGGCAATATATCGGATTCCCTCTGTGGTGAGCTTGAACTCACTCATTCTCAACACCTCGGATCTCCCGCAGCAGCGCCATGATCTCCGAGTCGCCCGGCTCTATTACTGCCAGGGTGGCCACAGAGAAGGGCTTTCCGCAGGCAGATCCAAGGTCCTTGCCCATCCCCTCGAACCCATAGATCGGTACATCCATGGACTCAAGCTGCATTCGGACATCCATTGGACAATCTGCTGCATAGATTATCAGCTTAGCCTGTCCGCTCGATCCAACCTCGACTGTCCTGTTCGATCCAAGCACCACTTTCCCAGATTTGATGGAACTTCTGAGCGCTCTGTCTATGTTTATCATCGTCTTACCTCATTCTCTTTGCCACCAATTCGACGGCTCCTGTACCAAGCCGTATCGGCTGTCCCACTATGACGTTCTCTGTTACGCCTCGAAGGTCGTCCACGTCTCCCCTCACTGCAGCGTCCAGGATGTGGTTGACGGTGACTTCGAAGGCTGCTCTGGCCAGCACGCTGGCCTTCTCTCCGGAAACCCCATGCCTTCCGATCTGTTTAACTTCCCCATCGACGGTCATTATGTCCGCTACCAGCATTATGTGCCTAACGTCGACGGAGAGACCCTGCTCGCGCAGTGTGTCGGTGGCCTCATTTATTATGGCGTTTCGACCTGCCTCTATGCCCAGAACCTCTGCTATCTCGTTGATGTTGTTGGTCTTGGTTCTGTTAGGGTCTATGCCATCGAACTGCATAATCTTCCGCAGGGCGGAGCCCTCGGTGTATAAAACATATTCGTCGCCTTCCTTGCGGATTACGACTCGATTAATCCCTTCAATGCCTTTGAGGGAGAGCTTTTTGATCTTCTCTACCAGCTGTAAAAGCTCGCGGTAAGATGGCTCTTCGGGTGCCATTATGAGGAGGTTCTCCTTTTGGTCCACAGCAAGGCCGGTTTCCTCTCTTAGTTTTTCGGCCACCTCTTCGGCTGTGATCTTGCGCTGCTCCATTGGACCCGGGTTGAGCTCTATCAAAACGTTCATCTCCGCCAGGTCCGTGGCTACGGAGCCCAGGTGAAGTATGGAAGTCGACTCTATGGCCCAGGCCACCTCTCGCGCTAGATCTCGATCGTGCGCATAGTCCGGAGTTAGCCGGATGGTCATGGTCGGGGTGGAGGGTATCTTCCTTGCATCCACTATCTCTATTAGTCTAGGGAGGCCTAGAGTTACGTTGATCTCTGCGACTCCTGCGTAGTGGAAGGTTCTCATGGTCATCTGAGTTCCCGGCTCTCCTATGGACTGGGCAGCTACGACCCCGACGGCCTCACACGGTTCCACGCGGGCGTGCTCGTAGTCCGCAGATACCTGGTTGATGATCTCCTCCAGTTGTTCAGCGGTCACCTCGACGCCTTCGAGGCCGTCGAGAATGGCGTCTGTGAGGGCCTTGGGAAGGTCCACCAGGTCGAGCCTCTGCTGAACCTCCTTCAAAGAAAGGGTCATGCCGACTCCTTTTCCAGGATCTTTTTGATCACGTGCTTGACGTTGTCCGGGCTTGCGTAGTCGCGCCTGGAGACATCGACGCCGTCTTCGCCGTACTTGAACTGGACTATCATGCCTCGCGTCTCTTGGACTGTACCATCGTATTTAACCTCTAGGTCCTGCAGGGCGTTCACCAGCCGGCGCTGAAGGTAGCCGCTCTGAGAAGTTCTGATGGCCGTGTCCACCAGTCCTTCTCTTCCGCCGATGGAGTGGAAGAAAAACTCTGTAGGCGTTAGCCCATCCTTATAGCTGGACTCTACAAAACCATGGGCCTCTGCTCCCAGATCCCCGGTCTTGAAGTGGGGCAGTGTTCTTCCCTCGTAGCCGCGGCGAATGCGCTCGCCACGCACCGACTGCTGCCCAACGCAAGCGGCCATTTGGGTCAGGTTCAGCATGGAACCGCGAGCGCCGGAGACAGCCATGACCACGCCGGAGTTATCCAGCCCAAGGTACCGGCCAGCTATGGAGCCTGCGCTGTCCCTGGCTTTGCCTAGAGTTTGCATTATACGCATCTCCAGAGTCTCGTCCAGAGTGCGACCAGGTAGTGGCTCCAGCTCGCCTGCATTGTATGCCTCAATCAGCTTCTGCACGTTCTCACGAGCAGTCCTTGTGACCTCATCAATCTGCTCTGCTGCTGCCTTGGGAATGTCCTCGTCATCTATGCCGAAGCTGAAACCTGCGTACATTATTCCGCGCAGTGCCAACAGGGTCATCCTGTCCAGGAAGGAACTCGCCACCGTCGGACTGTACTCCTTTATCACCCTGTCGGTGATCTTGCCCTTGAAGGCACCTATTGCCTCAGCATCAATTGTGCCCTTTATAAGTTGTCCATCCGTGATGACCACATAGGCATCGTTTTCGCAATCCTCGCCCTTGCAGACATCGCAGTTGTAGCAGAAGTCAGCTTTGAAGGTCAGGTTCAAGCCTTTGGGCAGGACAACGCTGAAGATCTGCTTCCCTGTCCAGTATGGTTGACCGTCTTTAACGCCCGCCGGCTCCGGCAGTTGAGCGATTTCGAACTTCTTCAACAACTCCATTGCGCCCCTGCGGTCGATGGGCTTGTAGCCGTGAGTGAGCAGGAAGGATCCTGTGACGTAATCGTGGATGCCGCCGATGATTGGACCCCCAAAACGTGGGGAGAGGATGTTCTCTTGAACCCTCATGAGTATCTCGGCCTCCGCCCGAGCCTCCTCGGTCTGGGGCACATGGAGGTTCATCTCGTCCCCGTCGAAGTCTGCGTTGTAAGGAGGACATACAGATGGATTGAGCCGGAAGGTCTTGTAAGGCATTACTTTGACCCTATGAGACATGATGGACATCCTATGCAGTGATGGCTGTCGGTTGAAGAGAACTATGTCCCCGTCGGTCAGTTGCCGGTCTACTTTCCAACCCGTGTCGATCTGCTCTGCTACTTCCTCGCAATTCTTGTCGGTGACTTTTACTCTCCGTTGGTCCGGCCTGGTGATGTAGTTCACTCCAGGATGTCTGTCAGGCCCCCTCTTTACGAAGGTTTTTACCATCTCTTTATTCCGGGCATTGACGATAAGGGGCACTGAAAGCTCCATGGCTATGTCCATAGGAACGCCCACTTCGTTTATGCTGAGGTTAGGGTCAGGAGATATGACGGTCCTGGCGCTGAAGTTCACACGTTTACCGGAAAGCGAACCCCTGAAGCGTCCTTCTTTGCCCTTGAGCCTCTGGGAAAGGGTCTTGAGGGGCCGTCCGCTGCGATGCCTTGCGGGCGGCACTCCTGACACAGTGTTGTCCAGAAATGTCGTTACATGGTACTGGAGTAGCTCCCACAGGTCCTCGATGATCAACTGCGGAGCACCGGCCTCTCTATTCTCCTGGAACCTCTGGTTTATTCGTATGATGTCTACAAGTTTGTGAGTTAGGTCGTCCTCGCTGCGCTGTCCGCTCTCAAGGGTGATGGACGGCCTCATAGTGACAGGCGGCACAGGCAAAACCGTGAGGATCATCCACTCCGGCCTAGCAGTATCTGGGTTCATTCCCATGATCTGGATATCATCGTTGGGCACCTTTTCAAAACGGTCCCTAATGTCCGACGGAGTTAATTTATGGCCTTCCTCCACGTAGGAAAGCGGTCGTTCGAACTTGATATCCATCTGAGGGGCGCTGCAGTACGGGCAGTTCTTGTGCTTCCTGGCCTCGGCGAAGACCTTGTTGACCACGTCATCCGTGGGCTGCCCCAGCCGATCCAGGGTTTTGATTTGTTCCAGGTACATCTGCTTCTCCTTATCGAGAAGCATCAGCCGTGAGCAATCTCTGCACACGGCGCGCAGCAACTTTCTGATCAGTTTGGCGAAGCCTACGTGAATCACCGGAGCGATGAGATCGATGTGGCCGAAGTGACCCGGACACTCTCCAGGCCGACCCCCGCAGGACCGGCACCGGAGGCCAGGGTCTATGACGCCAAGCCTTGGGTCCATCAGCCCCATCTCTATTGGGAAACCGTCGTCGTCGTAGGTATCCGCGGTGATGATCTTGACCACGCTCATCTTCCTGAACTCCTGTGGTGAGATGAGCCCGAAACGAATCTTGCCTATTCTCTTTGGAACAGTCATGCTAACACCTAAACAGCGTCCTCCAGAATCAACCGCGGAACTACACCTAAAGACTTGATCTCGTCCAGCAGTAGCTTGAATGCATAGCTCATCTCGACAGGATATATCTCTGTGTCAGCGCCGCACACAGGGCAGAAGTCCGCATTTCTGCGCTTGTCGTGGATGGCGATCATGCCGCAATGGCTACATACCAGCTCGGTGACCTTGTCGGACTCGTCCACTAATCGCTCTTTTAGGGCCAAGGCGGCTCCATGTGCAATGAGCACATCTCTTTCCATCTCTCCGAACCGCAGACCGCCCTCTCTCGCACGCCCCTCGGTTGGCTGCCTGGTCAGGACCTGTACGGGCCCTCTGGATCGGGCGTGCATCTTTCCTGTGACCATGTGGTAGAGCTTCTGATAAAGGATTACTCCCACAAATAGGTCGGCCATTATCTGTTCACCGGTGGCTCCATCATACATGATTTCTCGGCCTGTATGAGCGAATCCGAACTTGGTCAAAGCTGAGCGTAGATCGTTCTCGTTCTCCCCTAGGAAGGCTGTAGCATCGATAAACCTGCCCTCCAGGGAACCGACTTTGCCCCCGATCATCTCCAGCACGTGACCGACTGTCATCCTTGAAGGGATGGCGTGCGGGTTTAGGAGCAGGTCGGGCACAAGGCCAGACTCTGTGAAGGGCATATCCTCCTGAGGCACTATCAACCCTACAACTCCCTTCTGGCCGTGCCGGGAGGCGAACTTGTCGCCAAGTTCAGGAATGCGCGGGTCCCTGGTCTTGACCTTGCAAAGGCGGTTACCGTTGGACGACTCGGTTAGAATCACCATGTCCACAACGCCTCTCTCGTTTGACCGCATAGTCACCGAGGTCTCGCGTCTCTGCTGAGGGGTTATGCCAAACTCGGATGGTTCTTCCAGGAACCTGGGCGGGCTAGTCTTTCCAATCAGTACGTCGTTGGGGCCTACATAGGAGTTGGGGTTTACCAAGCCGTCAGAGTCGAGCTGCTCATAGGACTCAGAGCCCCGTGCGCCGCGGACCTCTACGTCCGGTATCTCGAACTTGTCCTCCTGGCCGCCGGGGTACTTTCTCTCCTCTGCCTCGGAGACCCGGAAGAAGTGGCTTCGTGCTAGACCGCGCTCAATCGAGCCCTTGTTCATGACAAGGGCATCCTCGATGTTGTACCCTTCGTAGGCGAGCACCGCAACCACGAAATTCTGGCCGGCCGGTCTTTCGTCAAAGCCGACGGCCGAGGAAGTCTTGGTCCTAACGATGGATTTCTGGGGGGAGTTAAGATAGTGACCTCTGGTGTCAGGCCTAAGTTTCATGTTGGCCATGGACATGCCCAGGCACTGCTTAATCATTCCTGCTCCCATAGTGTTCCTGGGGCTGGCGTTGTGCTCCGGGTAGGGCACGAGGCCTGCGGCTATGCCAAGTATAAGGGATGGATCCAGCTCCAGATGAGTATGCTCAGGAGTTATGTCGCCCTCCCAGATGGCTATCAAGCTATTCTCCTCCTCCTCAGCATCCAAGTACTCCACGAGCCCGGTCTTGACGAGATCCTCGAAGGTCATCTCCCCGGCCCCCACCTTAGCCACGTGCTCCTCGGTGACCAGAGCCTTACCGTCCAGTACGATGATCAGCGGCCTTCTGGCCCGGCCCGAGTCGGTGTTGATCAGGATCTCATTGGTTCTTGTGAAGTAAGCAACATTGACCTGGCTACTTATGCTACCTGCACGCCGGAGGCGCCTCAGGTTCTCCACCAGGCTCACAGGCTCCGGGTGAGACCCTATGATCTCACCGTTAACGAACACCCTAGCGCCATTAACGAAACTATCTGCCTTAGCCAATGTTACCACCTACCCGAACCACGCCGAGATCGATAAGCATCTTCTTGACATCCTCGTAGTCTTCCACGCCCTTGCTTAATTCTACTGCCTGAGCGAAGTTCTTGACCAGGCCACAGTTTGGCCCCTCGGGGGTCTCGCTGGGACAGATCCTTCCCCACTGAGTTGCGTGAAGATCCCTGGCCTCGAAGTGCGGCTGAGACCGGGACAGCGGCGAGATCACTCGGCGCAGGTGTGATAGCGTGGCCATGTAGTCCGTACGATCCAGAAGCTGGGAGACGCCTGTCCTGCCTCCGACCCAGTTGCCCGTGGCCAGAGGGTGAATCATTCTTTCAGTAAGCACATCTGCCCGGACAGTGGTCACAACGTTAAGCTCTCGGTTCCTCATGGATGCTCTCTCCAGCTGGTACTTGATGTCCCTTGTCAACCTGTTGAAGGCCACCCTGAATAGGTCTTCCATCAGGTCGCCGGAGAGCTTCAGTCTCTTATTGGAGTAGTGGTCCTTGTCGTCCTCGCCCCTTCGGTTCAGGGCCAGCTCGAAGCAGGCTTCAGCCATCCTGGCCAAGAAAAGCGCCTTTGCGTAACGGTCGCCCTCTGCTACGCCGATGTGCGGCAATAGGTAACGGTCCAGGACATAGGTGGCCCTCTTCTTCTGGTACTCCTTTGCCTGACCGGCTGCTACACGGCTGCCTATCTTCTCCAGGGCCTCGTCCATGGTGGAGACCTCCGCCTCTTCCAAGTTCTCCAGCATGAACTTGATGATCTCAGGGTTGTCAGAGACTGCCTTTACTATGTCCATGTCAGTTTCCATCCCCAGAGCACGGAGCAGAGTCACGAAGTTCAACCTCCCAGAGACCGATGGGAACGAGACCTCCAGGATGGACCGCCGCCCACGCTCAACGATGACCAGCGATCGATAGCCCTGCCTTTGGCTGAACACCTTTGCAACCTCTATGAATTCGTCGTACCTCTGGTTGTACTCTACCAGGATCTTGTTAGGCGCGAGGTCCTCCAGGGTCATGATCACCCTCTCCGAGCCATTGACCACGAAATAGCCTCCCGGGTCCATGGGGTCTTCTCCGTAGGCGATCATCTCGTCGGGAGACATGCCGGAGATGTTGCACACCTTGGAGTTGAGCATGATGGGAAGAGTGCCGATCTCGGCCTCAACGGGTTCTTTCTCCGTCTCTCCCTCAACTATTATCATCTCCAGTTTTATCGGAGATGCATATGTGAGGTTGCGCAGGCGAGCGTCGTTCGGGTAGAGCCGCTCGACTGAGCCGTCCGCCTCTCTGACCATGGGTCGCTCCACCCGGATCTTACCCAATTTTACATATGTGTTTTCGATGTTGGTCTCGATTGTTGCAACCTCGTCTATGACCTTCTGAAGTCCTCGGTCGATGAACTCGTTGAAGGAGTTGATGTGATGGTGAACCAGCTTATCCCTGGTAAAATAGGATTTGAATAGAATGTTTCTGTTGAGCAAAAAACCACCTTAATCGATTACAAGCCTGTAAAAGATCGATTGCTTTGCCGTGGGGCTGCGCCGTACTACCCTGATTATGTCACCGACTTTGGCCCCGATCTCCTTGGCCACGGGATCGCTCACATGGATCTTGGGCAATTGAGGAGCTTCAATGCCGTATGTTTTAAGGACCGCAACGCCCTCCTCCGCAGAGAGCAGAACGTGTTCCGGAACCAGCTCGTGATCCTTTACAGCGGACTTCGTCACCATAACCACCTCTAAAACAGCAGCAAACAGGCTCAAGGGAGCAATGAACGGGCTCGGGGGGATTTGAACCCTCGGCCACCTGGTATCTCTACACAAAAGTTTAAAAGCCAGACGCTCTGCCTAACTGAGCTACGAGCCCCCATGAGCATGCCGGCCCATGCCTCAAGCCTTTTTAACTGCACTGGGAAAGAAATGACGCCATCCCACATAAAGCCTTTTCCCTTGAAGAACCCTCACGTACTCCTGACCAGCCGGGCAATTTCAGTGCCTACTTCGGAAGTGGTTGAGCTTCCTCCCAGATCATACGTTTTTATCCTTCCCTCTAATAAGTTCCGCTCTATGGCCCTGACGATATCTTCGCCCGCTTTCGGCTGGCCCAGGTGATCAAGAAGCAAGGCTCCCGCCCAGATAGTGGCTATGGGATTCACCTTGTTTTGGCCCTTGTACTTCGGCGCTGAGCCGTGGATGGGCTCGAACATGCTGGTACCCTCGGGGTTCAGGTTAGCTCCCGGCGCAAGCCCCAGGCCGCCCTGGATCATTGCCCCAAGGTCGGTTATTATGTCGCCGAACATGTTTGGTGCAACGATGACGTCGAACCACTCAGGGTTTTTTACGAACCACATGGTTATTGCGTCAACGAAGTTGAAGTCAGTTTTGACAGAGGGATAGCCGGAGGCGACATCGAGGAAGATCTCCCTCCAGAATCCGTATATGTCACTTAGGACGTTCGCCTTGTCCACGCTAGAAAGCTGATGACGCCTGCGCACCGCCAGGTCGAAGGCGTACTTGATGACCCTGCGGCAACCCTCTTTGCTAACCTCGCCTATCTGGTAGCCTATTTCCTCGCTGTCTGAGTCGATGTCCAGCCCGAACTTGATGTTGTACAGGGCACGCTTGACCTCGAAGTCGGCATGGCTGTGGCCAGCTTTGGCACGGCTGCCTATGCCGATGTAGAAGTCCTCGGTATTCTCACGAACGACAACGAAATCGATGTCCTTAGGGCCCTTGTTCTTAAGAGGAGTCCACACGCCCTCCAGAAGCTTCACCGGCCTGAGGTTGACATATTGGTCAAAGTAGAACCGCATGGCTAGGAGAACGCCTTTCTCCAGGATGCCGGGCTTTATTCGGGGATCTCCTATAGCCCCCAGGTAGATGGCTCTGTAATTGGAAAGCTCCTTTAAGGTCTCCTCGCTTACTAGCTCCCCCGTCTTGAGGTAGTTCTCGGCTCCCAGGGGAAACTCTATCCAATCGATGGAGAAACCGTGCTTCTCTCCTGTCGCCTCAAGGACCTTTTTGCCCTCGGCTATGATCTCCGGGCCTATTCCGTCTCCCGGAATCACCGGCACCTTGTAGTTCATGCTTTGGCTCCTGCACTCAAACTCTTTGCAGCTACTATTTTCTTAGTGTACTCTACCAGACCGCCAGCATCGACTATCTCCATCAAGAACTGAGGGAGTGGCACAGTCATGTACGATTCGCTGCTGGAGAGGTCATGAATTGTTCCAGCCGCCATGTCTATTTCCAGAGGATCACCGTCCTTGATCTTGTCCACATCATCGCAGATAAACAGTGGCAATCCTATGTTTATGGCGTTCCTGAAGAAAATCCTGGCAAAAGATTTCGCTACAACAGCTGCCACGCCTGCTCCCTTGAGGGCCAAAGGCGCGTGCTCCCTTGACGAGCCGCAGCCGAAGTTGTCTCCGGCCACTACGAAATCACCCTCTCGGACCTGTATGGCCAGTTCGGGCCGTAGCCCCTCAAACAGATGCTCCGCCAGCTCTCGGGGATCGTTTATTACAAGGTACCGCCCCGGGATTATGGCATCTGTATCGATATCAGCTCCAAACTTCCATGCTCTCCCAGCCAAAATACCCAACTCCAACGTGACGAACTTCCAATCAAGAGATGGTATATTAAAGTAATGCACGACCGCACACTTTTTAGCGGCGAATGGCCTAGATGGCACAAGGTGGTTTTAGGTGAAGGCTATCATGATCTCCGGCCGAACCCTGGGCCAGGGTGCCGCGTGTGAATCCAAGATGTCCCCCGAGTTCTTCAGGGCAACCTCGGTCTGCTCAGTCTCCGAGAAGGATTACTTGTCCCTGGGGCTGTCACAAGGAAAGAATGTGCTGATTTCCAATGGCTTTGGCCAGGCAGTTCTCTCTGCCCACATGGATCCCGGCCTCCCGCCGGAGATGGTCTTCATCCCCATGGGCCCCTGGGCCAACGCCCTTGTTGGGCCGGACACCGGAGGCTGCGGCACCCCTCATTTCAAGGGCGTGGAGGTCAATGTTGAGGCTACTGACGCTTCCGTTCTGGAGATCAAAGAACTGTTTCGCGATATAGGGAGGGCCAGGGCATGATCCAGGAAGACGTCTTGTGTTCCTTCTGCGGTTGCCTCTGCGACGACATAACCGTGGAGGTGGAAGAGGATCAGATCAAGCGTGTCCGGCACGCTTGCCGTCTGGGAGCAAGCAAGATCATGGGGCATGAGAGGATTAAAGGGCCCATGATTCGCAGGAACGGAGTCCTCGCCGACGCGACTTACCAAGAGGCATACGACCGAGCAGCGGAGATACTTGGAAATGCCCGGCATCCGCTCTTGTACGGCTGGGCTTCCACCGTCTGCGAAGCTCAGAAGATCGGAATCCTGCTGGCAGAGGAGGTTGGAGGGGTCATCGATTCCACTGCCACCGTATGCCACGGCCCTTCCATAATAGGCATAGAGGAGAAGGGACTGGCGGGCGCTACTCTTGGCCAGATAAAGAACAGGGCAGATCTCATAATCTTCTGGGGCTGCAACCCAGCCGAGGCCCATCCCAGGCACGCCCTGCGCTACTCATCAAACGTTTGCGGTCGATTCACTCCAGAGGGCAGAGCCGGCAGGAA
Source organism: Methanotrichaceae archaeon (assembly GCA_041494285.1). Taxonomy (GTDB): domain Archaea; phylum Halobacteriota; class Methanosarcinia; order Methanotrichales; family Methanotrichaceae; genus Fen-7. Next base: position 10,499 of record JBGQAL010000016.1, on the reverse strand, counting down.
GGTCGTAGTGGTGGACGTCAGGGAGACTAGGACTTCCAAGAACGCCGATTTGTTCGTCAGGATCAAACCCGGCGAGGACTACCAGGTCGTCTCAGCCTTGAGGATGATGCTGGCAGGGAAGGGGGATCTGGTGCCCGATCTTGTCGGCGGCATCCCCAAGAAGGACATCTTCGATGTAGTCGAGATGATGAAGGCGGCGAAGTTCGGGGTCTTCTTCTTTGGCCTGGGCATGACACACTCCCGGGGCAGGTACAAGAACATAGACAACGCCCTCTCTCTGGTGAATGAACTGAACGCCCACACCAAGTTCATCGTTCTGCCAATGCGAGGCCACTACAACGTGGCGGGTATAGGCCAGTGCGCCGCCTGGGAGACCGGCTTTCCCATGTCCGTAGACTTTGCCAGGGGCAGCGCATACTTCAACCCAGGCGAGACCTCTGTCTGCGACGTACTGGCCCGCGGGGAGGTGGATGCCGCTCTCGTTGTGGCTGCGGACCCCGCCTCCCACTTCCCTCGCGGGATTGTCGAGTCTCTGGCAAAAATACCGGTTGTGCAGATAGACCCTTACGAGAACCCGACGACCCTAATGGCAGATGTCGTCATACCAAGCGCCATTGCCGGAATAGAGGCCGAGGGAACGGCTTACCGCATGGACGGCCTGGCCCTGAGGATGAAAAAGTTGGTCAGCTCTCCATATCCCAGCGACGAGGAGATCCTGAAAGGAATTCTGGAAAGCGTGAGACTGCTCAAAAAGCGAAAGGAAAAGGCCAAGGAGGCTTAAGATGATCATCAAGGGAGGAGTCGTCTATGATCCCGCCAACGGGATCTTCGGTGAAGAGATGGACATCTGCGTGGAGGGCGGAAAAGTAGTGGAGGATGCCAAAGGCGAGGAGATAGACGCTAGAGGCCTCCTGGTCATGCCCGGAGGGGTGGACGCCCACTCCCATATAGCAGGCCCAAAAGTGAACACTGGCCGGATAATGTGCCCTAACGACAGTCGCATGGGAATCGAACCAAGGACCGAGGTGTGTCGGCCTTCTACGGGGTACACAGTGCCCAACTGCCATGCCATGGGCTACCGCTATGCCAGAATGGGCTACACCACTGCCTTCGAAGCGGCCACACCAATTATGGAGGCCCGCCACACTCATGAGGAGCTAGAGGAGATACCCATCCTGGATAAGGGCTCCTTGACTCTCTTCGGCAACAACTGGGAGGTCATGGAGTGCGTGCGCGACAAGGATATCGGCAAGTTGGCGGCTTACGTTGCCTGGGCTCTGCGCTCCAGCCGCGGATACGGCGTCAAGATAGTCAACCCCGGCGGCGGTGAAGCCTGGGGGTTCGGTGCCAACGTGAAAGGAGTCAACGATCCCGTGCCCAACTTCGATGTTACTCCTGCGGAGATCATCAGGGGACTGGCCCAGGCCAACGAACTTCTGCGACTGCCGCATTCTATTCACCTGCACTTCAACAACCTGGGCAAGCCCGGCAACTACACCACGGCCCTGGAAACCCTGGAGCTTCTGAAGGACATAAAGTCAAGCAGGGAAAGACAGGTTGTTCACGTGGCGCACATGCAGTTCTCAGCCTACGGTGGAACAAGCTGGAGAGACTTTGAGTCAAAGGCTCCGGCCATAGCCGACTACTTCAACCGGAACGCTCACGCCACAATGGACATGGGCCAGATCATCTTCGGCAACGCCACTACCATGACAGCGGACGGCCCCCTGGAGTACGGAAACGCCCGCCTGCTGCATGCCAAGTGGTCCAACCACGATATTGAGCTGGAGGAGGCTAGCGGAGTCGTGCCCCTGATCTACGGCAGGAAGATGCTTGTGAACGCGGTTCAGTGGGCCATCGGCCTGGAGCTGGCTCTCCTGACCAAGGACTCCTGGAAGGTTCTTTTGACTACAGACCACCCCAACGGCGGGCCCTTCGTCAACTACCCAGAAGTGGTCGCTCTTCTCATGAGCAAGGCTAAGAGGGCTGAGGAGATGGCCACTCTAAACGATCAGATCTCAAAGCGAACGACCCTGGCTGGCATAGACCGTGAGCTGGATTGGAGCGAAATAGTTGTAATGACCAGGGCAGCTCCCGCCAAGGTCCTGGGATTGGGAGATAAAGGTCATCTGGGGCTGGGAGCTGATGCTGACGTCTCCATTTACGACCTTAAGCCGGACAGGATAGATGCTACAAAGGACTATCAACTCGTTAAGAAAGCCTTGTCCCAAAGCAAGTACACTATTAAGTCCGGCCAGGTGGTGGCCGAGTCAGGCAGGATCCTGGCGGTGCCGGAAGGCAGGACCTACTGGGTTGATGCTTCTGCATCTGTTCCCAAGGCCGATCAGGAAAGGATGATGGTCGACATGAAGGAGAAGTTCGATCGATACTACAGTGTGCGGATGTCCAACTACATGGTCCAGGACGCTTACATCCCCCGCCCGATGGTGATTAGGCCGCAGCCCTTCGACCAGTTAGCCGAGACGGAAAAGGAGGTTGCTTAGATGAGGACTATCACCCTACGTCCAAAAAAGGCGTTCGGTATCCCTGTGGAGGCTGAGATCATCTCTCCGGATAAGTTAGCCGGTTTAAGCCTTGCTCAGATAGGATCGCTGGAAGCCTGGCAGGGCAACAACAAAAAAAAGCTCTCGGATCTCTTCAGTGTGAAGGGGGATGATGTTACTGCCAAACCGGAGGAGACAACGGTGATCCTGGAGGGCGACTTCTCCAGGGTGAAGAGGGTAGCGGAGAACATGAGCGCAGGGACGGTTGAGTCTTGTGGCGACGTGGGAATGCGGGCAGGCACCGGCATGAAAGGTGGGTTGCTTCGCGTTCAGGGAAATGCGGACGACTGGCTTGGCAGGGAGATGCGCGGAGGAAAGATCGTTGTGAAGGGCAATGCGGGGAACTATACTGGCGCTGGTTATAGGGGCGAAAAGTGCGGAATGCGCGGCGGAGAGATTGAGATAGCGGGCCAGGCCGGCGCCTACCTCGGCGAGCACATGTGTGGAGGAAGCATTAAGGTAGGAGGCGACGCCGGAGACTTTCCAGGATCCGTCAACCAGGGCGGAACCATGATCATCGGCGGCAGCACCTACCTCCCAGGAGCGGAGATGACCAAAGGATCGATTACTATAAAGGGCATGGTAGAGATGCTGCCCAGCTACCAAAAGATAGAGCTGGTAAGGATAGAAGGCGCCGACTTCCAGAAGTACGTAGGAGATCTGGTGGAGAACGGAAAAGGCGAGATCTATGTCTCCAATCCAGCTTAACAGTCACCTTGATAAGTCAGGATGGAAATAGAATGGACGGATGTAATTATTTTGGGGTGCTTTAGTTTGATCGATCGCAGCAGGATTAGGGAGATCCTGAATGAGTATGAACTGGGCGACCTGCGCATTGGCATGATCGCCTCCCACTCCGCCCTTGACACTGCCGACGGTGCAGTCGAGGAGCACTTCAGGACTCTGGCAGTCTGCCAGGAGGGGCGCGAGAAGCCCTATGTCAAGTACTTCCGGGCCAATCGCGACAAGAAAGGCAGGATAATCACCGGCATGATCGACGAAGTGCTCATGCTTAAGAGGTTCTCGGAGGTCATCGAAGAGGAGAACCAGGAGTTTCTTCGTTCCAAGAACGTCCTATTCGTTCCCAACAGGTCCTTCACCTCTTACTGCGGGATAGATGCTGTAGAGGACCAGTTTGCCGTTCCGTTGATAGGTTCCAGGAACCTGCTTCGGTCGGAGGAGCGGGGGGACAAGAAGGACTACTACTGGCTGCTGGAAAAGGCGGGACTGCCCTTCCCGGAGCAGATCGAGCCGGAGGAGATCGACGAGCTGGTCATGGTAAAGCTGCCTCATGCGGTCAAGACCCTTGAGCGCGGGTTTTTCACGGCCGCCTCCTACGAGCAGTACTGCCAGAAGGCCGACATCCTTCTTAAGCAGGGAGTGATCGACCAGGATGGCTTGGATCTGGCACGGATTGAGAGGTACGTCATCGGTCCCGTGTTCAACCTGGACTTTTTCTACTCGCCCATCTCCCAAAGGATAGAGCTGATTGGTATAGATTGGCGTTTCGAGACGAGCCTGGATGGGCATGTCAGGTTGCCGGCACCCCAGCAGATGGCCCTGAACGAGCAGCAGATCAACCCTGAATACACAGTCTGCGGCCACAACTCTGCCACGCTGCGCGAGTCGCTTCTCGAGAAGGCCTTCGAGCTGGCTGAGAAGTACGTTGATGCCACCCAGGAGTACTACGCTCCGGGAATCATAGGACCCTTCTGCCTGCAGACCTGCGTGGACAAGGACTTGAACTTCTACATCTATGACGTCGCTCCACGGGTGGGAGGCGGGACTAACGTCCACATGGCCGTCGGCCACCCTTACGGGAACGCGCTTTGGAGGACCAACATGTCCACCGGACGCAGGCTGGCTCGCGAGGTCAGCATCGCCCTGGAAAACGACGTCCTAGAGAAGATAGTAACATAGATAGCGATCTAGAGCTAAAATCCGCTTACGCCACTCATGGAGACACCCAAAAAGCTGCGGAGGGCTTTAAAGAAGCTGGAGGCAGAAGGCGAGGAGCCACTCCACATCTTTCCGGCACTTCTGGAGAGGTACGCCACCCAGCAGATGCTGGCCATGACCCGGATAGGCATGGGCGATGACCAGAAGATCTTCTCCTGGCTGGTTGCCACCAGAAAGAACGTTTACTTCGTCCGAACAGGGATAATGTGGGATAGAGTCCAGACCGTCCCCATTGACAAAATCGAGGATGTTGAGTACGTTAAGGAGTTCCACACAAACACACTACGGCTTAAAGTGAGTGGGGCTGCTGAGAACATAGTCTTTTACGAGGATTTGGACGGGATCAAGTTCTACCAGTACATCAAGAACCTTTTACCGAAGGAGAGCTGAATGGAGTTTAAGGTAGTGGCTCACTGCCTCTTGAATCCTCACACCAGGGTGAAAGGGCTTGGACCATTGGATTTCATGCCAGAGCCTCCTTTGATCCAGCTTCCCTGCCCGGAGGCCCTTTACCTGGGACTGGATCGATGGGCGGTGACAAGGAACCAGTTGGACGTGCCCGAGTTCAGGCGATTTTGCAGGTCGCTGATCATGCATTACGCCGACCTGATCGAAATGGAGGCATCCGGAGGCGCGAGCATAAGGATTGTAGGTGTAGCCGGAAGTCCAAGCTGCGGAGTTCTGACCACAAGCGTTGGATACCAGGGAGGCAGAATCCGAGAGGCTTCTCACGAGCACGTCCCTGGCATGGGAGTGTTCATGGAAGAACTGACCAGGGAGCTTGAGCGGCGAGAAGTAGTCTTCGAGTGCCAGGAATCAGGAAGCGAGCCAAGAGAATAATTAAGAAATATAAGAACCAACAAATAGGTTGGCGTTTGGTAAGATTTCTCCAGCAGGGCATTTACGCACTTCCAAGTCTCCGTCATTTAAGCTTATAATCGCTGATTTGTGGTTATCAAACCCAACGGACAGTTTAAATAAAACCAAGTGCATATACTGTTATCATGACCATGGAAGAGTCGGAGAAGCGGTTAAAGGAGCTGCTGTCGAAAGGCGCAACTGAAGAGGAGATTCTCAAGAAGCTAACCTTGGCAGAAGGGTGCGGACTCAAGCTCTGGTGCCAGGAGCAGATCATCCCCGCCTCGGGCAAAAAGGTGCACAGGTACTGCGGCTATATCAAGAAGTGCGACGACCCTGCCGAGAACATCGGAGAGCCGATATGCGGCCAGTGGGTAGACGGGCCATGCTCTGAATAAATACTATTTTTTATAGCAATAATACAGATGGGCTATCTACGAGCTAGAGGTACGTCCGCTTTCGCAAAGCCTGTCGTCCATCGTCCGTGATGCTGACATTGCAGGTGCGGTTGGGAAGGCTCTTGCCGGGAGCAATACTGTCCCTTTAACGGTGATATATCTCAGTCTTCTAAGAGACAATAAGCGATTCCCAAATTCGATTTCGTCTAGCTTAACCATCTTGTTGACTACAAATTGGACTGATAAAATACTTAGGAGAAAACGAATTGATCCTTTTGAGGATCTTTACGTGTATCTGCATCTCAAAATTGATTGTTGCCCGAATATATTTTATTTAATGTCTAATAATATTATTTTCTCCAGAGAAACTGGAACTCAAGACTGATGATATTATCGATTAGTCGATCTCATAAGAAAGGCTGCGTATTGTAGTCGATGGTTTTTAGAGGAGGCGATGTCATCTAGTATTCGTACGCTACCCAGATGGATTTTGCCCACCAAGTCCGGTATGAATGCTCTCAATACGTCTAGGCAGTAATATGCCGGATGAATTGCTCTATCCGTCAAAAGTAGGCAGAGACCTGTTGCGTTCAAGGAAGCAACTCGATGGTTATACAATACCCCTTTGACTGGCTCTGATTTGCTTATCAACTTTATAGATATTGGTTTGTTTTGATTTGAACGCAAAACTGCCGGAATGCGTCTAAACTGCCGTTCTTGTACCAACACGAAATCTTCATTTTTTATGTAGAGATGAGAGGATCTATATTAAATGGCGTAAGATTCTACTTCGGTGGGTCCCGACTTTTCAGCCGTGGAATAGCTGGTCCACGCCTACGAGTAAATACTCCTGGAACGCCAACTGAGCTAAGTGGTGTGGATCAAGGTCGAACTGTCCATGAAGAAAACCTCGGGCGAACATTGGAAGATATCTTGGAGTAAGTGGTAGCCGTTTGAAGGCCCTACGAGGGAAATTCTATAATTTAGCTTCTTCCAGCGCCTCTTTCAGCTTCCCGTAAGTCATCCTGAGGGCTTCGGATATCACCCTAGTATCTGTCAGCACCGGCATGAAGTTAGTGTCGCCGTTCCAGCGTGGCACAACATGCAAGTGGATGTGGTCAGCGACACCTGCCCCGGCGACAAGGCCCATGTTAATCCCTAGGTTGAAGCCGTCCGGCTTCATGAGTTTCTTGAGTAGCTCAACGGCCGAGTCGGCTAGATCCATCAGCTCCTTCTGCTCCTCCGGCGACCAGCCAGAGAGCGATGCAGTGTGCCTGTAAGGAACAACCATCATATGACCGTTGTTGTACGGAAATGCGTTCATTATTATGAAGTTGTACTTCCCACGGTAAAGGATCAGGTTTTCCTTGTCCTTGTTCTCAGCCGGCTTGTCACAGAATATGCATCCAGGCGGCTTCTTGCTAAGTATGTAATCGATCCTCCAGGGTGCCCAAAGGTTCTCCATCTTACAATCCCTCGAACATCATCTTTATAATTTTTTATAACATGATTTATTATATTATCTATTCAGACAAACATCGTTTGATTTTATATTATCATCGGATTCTTCAGCTTCGGAGCATTCGAAAAGAATCCTTCTGCCTACAACTTTTGGCTTGCCCTCGATGAACTTCTTTATGGCTGTTGGGTAAGCTTCGTGCTCAGCCCTCTGAACCCTGGCCTTGAGGCTCTCGTAGGTGTCGTTTTCCTTGACGGGCACAGGTACCTGGTAGAGTATTGGGCCGTGATCGACTTCCTCGTCCACCAGATGGATGGTGGTCCCTGTCCACTTTACCCCGTGGTCCAGTGCCTGCTGAAAGGCGTTCATGCCTCTGAAAGCGGGCAGAAGAGCAGGATGAATGTTTAGGATCCTGTGCCTGTAATGCTCAACGAAAGGCCTGGACAAAATTCTCATGTAGCCAGTAAGGACCACCAGATCAACATCGGCGCGTTCCAGATGCTCTAAAAGAACTCTATCGTAATCCTGGCGGGAAGTTCCTGCTGGATCGACGAAAATACCCTTTGCTCCATACTCGTCTGCTATCCTGAGGGCTCCTGCATCCTTCTGGTCAGCGAGCACAATTCTGACTTCCGCGGGCAGGTATCCCGAGCGCGAAGCCTCTATGACGTACCTGAGGTTCTCACCACGCCCGGAGGATATTACGCCAATTCCGGTAGTCAAGGCCGACCTGCCACGTCCTGTTATCCTGATTTACTTCCCAAGGGTTATTTCTATGGCGGAGACGTTGGTCTCTCCGCGGTCTGTGTTCAAAACTTCGGTGGAAATCTGTATGCCCTTCAGTGTCACATCAGGAAGGAACCTAGATCTTGAGACCTCTGCCACATCGACTGCTCTAGAGATTGCCCGGCCTCTGGCCATTATCCTGACGTCCTTTGCACCGCTGTTGAACTGAGTAACCACTGCCAGAACGTAGTTCATCACTGGTTTGTTGCCGACGAATACAACATCATCTTCTGCCATGGTAAGTCACCACCTCGGAAACTAAATTTGAACTAAGGTCGATTTCCTAAATAAAGGTGGTGATATGGAAACAACATAATTGCTGGACTTTGGTGGACCTTGAAAGGATACGATCGGATCAAAATGATCAGATCAAAGATATCTTCCTCGTGCTTTTATCTCCTTCACTCTTCTGAGGACCGCCTCTGCCCCCGGTTGAGTTCTCGCGTACCCTGACACGAAAGCCTCTATCAGCTCCTCAGGTCTGTCGTGAGTAGACTCCAGCGTCTGGAAGTAGACATGGACGTCCACACCCTGAGCCTCTACCGATCCTTCGTGAAATGCCAGGCCGAAGTCTATCAGGTAGATTCGCCCATCCCGGAGTATCATGTTGGAGGTAGTCAGATCCCCGTGGATTATGCCTGCTTTGTGCAACCTGCCCACAATCTCCCCAACCTGTTCGGACAGAGCTGGAGTTATCACGTCCTTGAGCTTCTGACCTTCGACGTGCTCCATAATAAGGTCGAACTTCAAGACGTCCTTTATTATTGGCGTTGGAACACCGCACCTTCTGGCCTCTGAGGTTATCCGTGCCTCTCGGATGGTCCTCTCCCGCCTTATCTGCTCGTCCAGCTCAGGTAGTCTGTAGCTCTTGGGAATCCTCCATTTTCTGACTGCGCCCTCCTCTAGAGTGATAACAGCCTCTGCTCCTCTTCCTATCTCCATAACATGTCCTTCCTGGACCACGCCTCCATCAGGCCGATGCAGCCTGTGATCATCATGTCTCCTGCAGGCGCGGCTGCCACCGCTCCTTTTAGTGCGCCAGACCGCAGGAACAAATCCCTACGCGGGCCAGTGGCCAGAGTTGATCTCAATTTGTCAGGTACACATTCTATAAAAGCACCGTGGCCTCCGTCGTCGAATATATCAGAGTTGTTCAGGGTTCCATCGCAGAGCCCTGAAACAAAGCGCCGAAGCTTCTCTGGATCTAGATGGGACGTGTGATGCTCGAAGAGCGCTGTTATCTTTCCTTCGAAGAGTATGGCTGCCACTGTGTGTCCGTTGCCGAAGTTCAATATCAGCCCGGGATCAACGAAACAAGGGTCCATGGCTGCACCGAATAAGGCAGCAGGTCCGGTGTCCATCAGGATTGATTTGTGTTCATGATGTTCAAGATGCGCTTTTACCGCCAACATTCTTGTCATGGCCTTTGGAGGCTCTCTAAACGCGAAGTTCTCTATCCTGCCTCCGGCTTTGATGGCATCGGTCAGGTGCTCGAACCTAACCAATCGGTTTGATCTATCAGGGGAGAAACCGTGGTCCTGAATCGCTACTGCAATATCTTCAGGTAGGTCGAGCTCGAAAAGCCCAAAAGCTTCCTTGAGGGCAAGGATATCGATGTCTCCCGTGGAGATCCTCGCGGCTCTAGCGGGCATCTCCTCCTGGATTGTCACGCCCATTTGGGACACTCGATCCAGGTTATCGTTTATGGTAGCTGCGGCCGAAGGTGTCGCGTAGACCTTCAATCCTGCTTTCAGGTGCCTAATCATTGCTGCCGTGGAAGAGCCACCTCCCATGGTAGGTCCTTCAAGGAACACATCTAAGCCTTGAAGCCTGGCCCGATCTATCCTTCCGGCAACTAAGAGTGTCGGGCTAGGCAGGACCATCTTAGTCGATCCTTCCAATGGTACGTCCTCTCTGTAAAGGAGGATGTCCTGAGTTCCTGCACCGACGTCAACTGCTAAGAGCGGCATTGTACCGAACCTCTGGTTAGATATCTCATATGTGCGGAAAAATCTTATCTTCCTTGGGCAAGAGTTCAGACTATGATAATCGACCTTTAACATCGACAATGTACTTCAACTCACCATTGCCTTGACGAGCAAGGGAGCGATGAGTTAATATCCTTCCTGTTGCCTTAATGAAGTTAATATTTTGTGTCGATTTTAAATGACACAGGCAAATATTATCATGAGAAACGATTTGGATATGGCCACATCACGGCGCAAGGAGCTTTTGGAGCTTATTGCGGCCGCGGCCGACGAAATTGCATCGATAGACAGCCGTTTACCGATTCTGTATAGTCAAGCCCTAGAGACAGATCTTCTCCAGAGCGAAGAAAAAGCGCTAGCGCAAACATACTAGTGCTCTATAACACAAGTTTTAAATCTCATAATATGTTATAAAATAAAATTGTGTCACGAAAAACAATATTCTGTGTGAAATTGAAAGAGGAAGACCGAGACGAGCTGAACCGGT
>JBGQAL010000019.1:0-25105 GCA_041494285.1 Methanotrichaceae archaeon | reverse complement strand
ATTCTAGCCTCTACATAAGTATATACAACTGTACGCCATCTTCCTATTTTCATGATTCTCTGGCTCCAAACACGTATTATAAAGGCAAACTTGGTACAAACTCCGTGGATCCTGGATATTATGATTACGTGCGGGGGATTTGATCCCCGCACTACATCCTACGCATTACGATATTCTTTATTTGATTTTCGTTCTATGTATCATTGAACCGACTTTTATCTAGCCTTGATCTTCCAGAGATTTCTGGGCGTGAGCAATCACATCGAAGGTGGATGTGATGGGCTTTGCACCGACCAGTACGAACATCATCTCGCCAGGAAGCGATCCTTTGCTCTGTGCCTCCGAAAGATCCGCCCAACTATACCACACGGATATTATCCGCCACAAAGTCGGCTCAGCCTTGCTCTGGGTGAGAAATATCTCTGCTATAGGAAAAAGCTTCATTTCGCTTATCCCTGACTTGACTGCCTTCCTTAAGGCCTCCCACTTCTCTGAAGGGACCTGGGCCTCGATAATTACAATGACCATGCTCTCATTCCGCTAGGCGGCGCTGCAAAACTTCCATCTATCTTGCCTCCGCTGTAATACTCACAACCAGTCACAACAGCGGTCTTGTCCTTAAGGCTGATTTCTTCCGCCAATGAACGTCTTGTCATGATGATTTCTCCTTATTGTAGAATGTATCTCAAAATTATTTAAAGACAATCTGACTGTCAAAACTTGATAGAGATAGCTGCGTAACCTGCCTGATAAGCGAGCGGATTCTCGCCAGACACTCGCAAGTTCTCTATGATCTATTCTGCGTCATGCATTATTGCTCCTTGTTCTAAAGGATACAACTATAACTACTTCAATGATGCCATGTCAATGACAAAGCGGTACTTCACATCGCCCTTTAGCATCCGCTCGTACGCCTCATTGATCTTCTGGATCGGGATAACCTCCACGTCGGCAACTATGTTGTTCTTGGCGCAGAAGTCGATAATCTCTTGCGTCTCCTCGATGCTGCCGATGAGAGAGGACGCAATGCTGCGACGCCGGAAAGCGAGCAGATCGACATCAAGGCTAGGAAGAATTAAACTTCTTAATGATAAAATGGTAAATTAATAAATAAATACATTGCAAAATAAACTTAATATTCAGAAAAACAACGAGTAAACGTATTTTTTTATACGTAAATTACTTATACGATAAGCGCTTTTACTATGTATAAAAGAGAAGTCTAAAAAGCAGAATCAATATAGATGGCCACTTTAAATTATTTAAAATAATACGGGTAGCTGTCGCTTACTGGAACTGCTTGGTCAGGTGGTATTGGATCTCTTCCACGCACTGACGGAGGATCACTCTATTGTCGTACCCATGAAAGAGACTCTGCAAATCCCTGGGGGCCATCGCAGACAAATCCTTCGCGAAGGAGATCAGATTGGGAACTGCTCTCACAATGTTGTCCACAATGGTCACCGTGGCCATCCTGGACGTCCTAGAGAGAGGGTTGAGGTCGATGGCAATGACCTTTTTGCCCATCCTAACCAGGGCCTCGCACCTGTCGCCGTCTTCCAGGGGAATCAGAACCACATCTGCGTCGAATATTCCGCCACTTGTGGCCTTGGCCCTGGCGTGATCCAGGCCGGGAATTGTCTCGTCTGGATCTTCCCCCAAGACCTTCTTGGCCCCGAGGCTTCGCAACAAACCCGCTATTTTTCTCACTCGCTCTTCTGACCTATGAAACAGATTGACCTCTAAGGGTGCCTTCAATACTTTGGACAGTTCGACCATTCCTTCCGGTACGAGAGCAGCCACGTTGCCGTTGACGCTCAAGGCTGGCTGTTTTGCGAGGAGGAGCATGGCCGCTGCAACAGTTGTAGCTGCTTTTGCCGAAGGCGTCGTCCTCTCGCCTATCAGATAGTCGAAAGCCTCGCCACGGCCCTGAGCGATCAAGCCCTGAGTGCTTGTTATTCCTTCCTTAACACCCTGTGCGATACGCTCCCTTGCAAGCAGGGACTCATACCTGGGGTGGGACTTGGGTATTTCAGTCAAGGTTGGCGCCCCTATGCGTTACAGTCGTTCTGCCAACCGTACCGAACTCCGACAATGCCTCAGCACCGCCAACAGAAAAGACGGCGTCGCCGAGCATTATCATGCTGGCCATTCCCCCTGCAGCCTCGACGGCCTCGATGGCGTCCAGAACCCAAGGGCTTCCTAGATCAATCTGCTTTGTGAATCGACTCGAGAGCTTCATGAACTGCTTCAACGTGGGCCTGAGTAGTAGCTCTTTGACAGCAGCCTCTCCAGCCTTGTTGATCTCCTTCATTGGCACAGGATCGGATAGCACCTCCCTGGTAGAGATGGGGCCCCTGACTACATAGTCAATCCTTAGAGGGGGGACGGGTATGCGATCGACCTTGCCTATGCCTGGCGCTCCTGGCTCCAGGCGCACCACTAGACCGCCGGTGTTCTGAGCTATCACATCTCCCAGGCCCGTCCTGTTAACGACCTCCGCAGCATGGGCCACCGCAGCGGCCTGGTTGGCCAACAGTCCGAGGTCGAAGATGGAATTCAGGGCGTAGGCGCACCCAAGGGCCCCTCCGCCACTGGCTCCAAAACCCGAACCTAGGGGCATATCGAGTTGCGTCTCCACTCTCACAGGCGATCTGGCGAGTTGGTCCACGACGTATCTGCTAACCGGAGCTTCCGACAGATGGCCATTCAGGAAGATCTCCGTTTTGTCAGCCTTTTCCACCGTAGTCGTAGCGCCAAGATCCAAGGTCAGGCCGCACCCTATAGAGCCGGCCTTCATAGGGTCATCGTCACGTTTAGCTGCGAAAAAACCGGTGATGTGAGACGGCACAAAAGCTCTCACAGAACCTCCACAAGACTGTCGATGATCTTCTTGGCTATGAGGCTCTTCTTTCCTTGCACCTGAGTTGACCTGCCTTGTCTGTTTATTATATGTACGCGGTTTTCTTCGGAGCCTATGCCCCCCGAGCCGACGTCGTTGGCCACAACAAGATCTAGGTCGTAGGATTTCATCGACTCGGTAGCTCGCTTTATAAGCTCATCGTCGGAAACGTTGGTCTCTGCCTTGAATCCAACAATTTTAAGGTCTGGGTAGGCCGAACGGACTTCCTTTATCATCTTCTTGGTTGGTTTTAGCCTCAAGACAAGATCCTGTCCGGACTTGATCTTTTCCTCCTTTGGATCCATAGTGTAATCGGCGACTGCTGCCGCACTGATCAGGGCGTCGTAGCCGCTCTCAAGCTCCGATAAAACGGCGGCGAGCATCTCCTGGGCGCTCTCCGCATACACCTCAAGGAAGGGCAGGCTTATCCGGTGCCTGTGAACTATGGTAACTTCACCGCCCCTCCTGTAGGCCTCAAGGCCGATCTCCACGCCGGTTCTGCCGGAAGCCCTGTTGGTCAGGATGCGAATGGGATCGATCCTCTCGGCGTTGGATCCGCTTGTTATCAATATCCTCTTGGAGGCCAAGTCTTTTGGTCCCAGTGCCCTCTCCACATCCAGCACTATCCGCTCTTTATCGGCTATCTTGGCCTTTCCCTCCTCGATCCGAGGATCTACAACGGCTATGCCCATGGACTTCAGCGTCTCCAGATTCTTTAGGACTCCGGGGTGGCGGTACATCGCCTCGTGCATTGCAGGAACGACCATCACTGCCTTGCCGCTGCCGATCGCCGTGGTGGCGAAGGTGGTAACGGGCGTGTCGTCTATCCCAACGGCCATCTTGCCAATGGTATTGGCCGTAGCCGGAGCTACCAGGAGCAGATTAGCAACCCCGCCCTTGCCGCAGAACTCGACGTGCTCCACCCTTCCAGTTATCTCAGTTATCGCTGGACAACCACTGGCGTACTCCAGGGAATAAGGATGGAGTATCTGGCACGCTGCATTCGACATGACACAATGGACCTCTGCTCCTCGACGGATCAGCTCGCGAACCAGGTCCACAGTCCTGACGGCAGCGATGCTGCCGGTTACGCCAACGACAATCAGTTTGCCGGCCAGCGAGTCGCTCACCGTGCCGGAGATGCTCGAATCCATAAAGGTCACAATAGAATGGGCAGCGCATTAGAAAAGCCTTTCCCGACCGGTCGACAGAGCAGGAGGATAAGCACAAACCTTATGTAAGAATTCGGCCGATCATATCTGCCGTGCCGGGGTGGCCTAGCTGGTTAGGGCGCCAGACTCATAGGGTACAAGCGAAAGGCGCCTTCCTGAGGCATCTGGAAGTCACGGGCTCGAATCCCGTTCCCGGCACCTATTATTTACATGGTTCGGATCTTTTTTGGCTCAAATGGACAAGCTTTTTGATATGCGTAACGCACACATCAAATCAATCAAGTTTATATCCTTCAAGAGAGGATTCTAAAAACCTGCCAAATATCGCAACTCCTCATATACCATTTATAAAGCTGAATACGAAATCTGAGGTTATTAGGAATCCTCTTCGGAATCAAAACATAATTATCAGTTTCATTAAGAACTTACCAAAGTAATTTTAATTTAGGAAACATATAAATCTTTAGAATACACTATTTTAATGGTTAAGCAATAATCGGCAATTCTAAAGAGGTGATGAGATTTGGCAAAGAGACCGTCGATATTCGATGCCTTCGAGAATCTGACCAAGGGATTTCCATTTGGAAGAGATATCGAGGATTGGTTCCAGGAGCCCTTCCAGGAGATGATCAAGAGATTCGAGGAGGCAACACCACTCGAGTTCAAGGAGTTTGTCAAAGAGGAGAAGACACCCACGGGCGTAGTCCGCAGGTACGGTCCTTTCGTCTACGGCTTCAGTTACACTGCCGAGCCTGGAAAGGAGCCGGTGTTTCAGGAGTTCGGCAACATTAAGCCCTCCTATCGAGGCATTGAGCCATCCCTTGGACGCGAACCCTTGGTAGACATCATGGACGAGAAGGACAAATATAAAATTTTCATAGAGCTGCCCGGCGTAGATAAAGAGAAAGTAAAACTAGATGTTGCAGAAGACAGTGTGGAGGTCAAGACCGAGGATGATAAGAAATTCTACAAAATGATCAACTTCGATTCAGCCGTCAATCCAGATAGCTCTAAGGCATCCTACAAGAACGGAGTCCTTACGCTTGAACTCGAAAAGAAAGAAAAACGAACAGGCAAAGAGATAAAAATTGAATAAGATCGATTAGATGGCTCGATTGTACGGATCGAGAAGGACTTTGCCTCGACTTTAGGTAAGTCCTTCATCCAGAAATCGATCAAAAGGCCTTAACCTTACAGATATAGCAGATATCCTGAAGAAGTAGCGGAAATTATATTAAATGTCAAGACAAACAATCTCGGAAGGTGATCGAAAATGAATTATACCAACATGAAGGTTGCAGGAGTTCGAATACAGACAGGTTGTACTGATAAACAGCTCTTTAGCCCAGCCTGTCAAGAGGGTGACTGGAGGACATGGTACATTGTGTTTTACCATCCATTCTCCGAGGTTCCGGCTGTTTTCCTCTCGCCCAATGGTCCTGCGCCTAACGTCGCTGTAGTGGGAATCGCTCAGAACGTTACCACAGAAGGGTTTGATCTGTGCGCTCGCAACTCAGACTGCACGAGCGGTGAAGCCGGTTTCTGCTGGCTAGCCATTGGCCCAGCCTAGGCACTAACGATGACGACTAGAAGGTTGAAGAAGAATTGAAAGCACGCGATACTACTAAGGATTGTTACTCTCTCTTTGACAGACATGGGGTTCCAAGCAGGATTCATTGAGCATAGCAGTATTTCACTTGTTCTTTTTATAGCTCTTTTCCTCACGGTACCCTAATTCTTTAGCTTTTTCGAATGCCGCTTCCGACTCAGGATACCTACGAAGTGACTTCAGAGCAACTCCTTTAATTGCCCAAGCATTTGCATTTTTTGGATATAGCCCTATGACTTTGTCGCAGCATTTGACAGATTCGGCAACCTTGCCCAATAGAAATAGTGCTTTGGCGCTATTTATCCAGGCATTTTCGTTTTCGGGTTCTTGTTTTAAGGTTTTATTATAATATTTGATTGAGTCCTCATATCTGTCGATCCTTCGGAGAGAATCTCCTTTCCAATTCCATACCTTTGGGGATTTTTTTAAATGAAAACCAAGATCTCTATCGCAGATTTCTACGGCCTCTTCATATTTGCTCAGGCTAATTAATGCCTCAACCTTATTGTCCCAGGCGTCGGCACTTTTTGCATTCAAATCTATGAGCTTGTCGCAGCATTGTATAATGCCCTTCCAACCATCTTCAATTTTAGGTACGAATTCGGTGGCTTTCTCATAGCAACGCATGGCATCCATGTACTTATGTTGATAGTAAAGAGATCTTCCTTTAAATATCCAAGATTCTACATCCTCTGGGTCTTTCTGGATGACTCTGTTGAGGCATTTAATTGCCTCCTCATACTTACCGCTAGCAAAAAGGTACTTCCCCTGCTGTTTCCAAGTATCGCTTTTTCCCATGTTCATCTCAGGAATAGAATCTTACTCTTGTACAAAGTACGCCATCTGTCAAGCTGATCGTTTAATGGTTTTGGTCGCCATTGTCAGCAGTATTTGACTACTTTCCGGCATGAAATACGTAAAATATAGTGCAGCCAGCAAGAAGTATGTAGTATCCAGAACGACTATATAACGCAGCCTTAGATGCGTGTATTCTGATGCCTTTGAATCCTTGGCAAGATTAAAAGGACTCAGATCCCATGATCCCATTCATCTTCGAGAAAATGAAGGATTGAACGCCGAATTGAAGTCCGTGAGAGTTTCATAAGAGATCTTTTGTTTAAGAATCAATATAGAACAGGACGAGATGTTTTGGTGAGGAACGGCCTTGTTCACGCCTTGGCTATGTTCCTCATCAGTGTGTTTTAGATTGTGTTGTTTTATGCATTCGCCCTCTGTAGAGTAGTGGCGCTGCCACGATTCCGGCGGTGTCTTTGAGAATGGCGGGACTTTCCGGATCCAGTTTCAGCCCCAATCTTGACCCATTCGCCTGTGTCCTCGTCCTTCTCATACTCGCCTTTTACAGCAGACCAGGCTGCTTCTTGGGCGGCCTTTTCACGTGATGATTCGGTTTCAGCTTCTCCATACTCATCCCAGGCGCTGTTAAAGGCTTTGAGATAGAGGGTCTTGGCGGGCTTGGGGAGGTTGCGCACGATTTTTGGCAGATCGTTTATGCTTTCGTATTGCAATTAAACACCTCCAGGGGTTATTAGTAATTGTAACCTTTTAACTACCATCCCAGAGCTATTAAAGGTTTGCGGGCCTCCAGAACTCTACACCTCAGAAACATCTTCGCAAGAGGCAAATAGTTTGAAAATCAGCGCCTGCACATGAAAGTCCTTCCCTTCTTTCTTTAATATTTTCTTTTAACAAGGGCGTTCAGGAGCAGACGAAAAGACTCTCAATCTATGAATTTAGGTATAACAGACAGCTTATCTCCCAGCTACCTCTACTTTAGTATATGCCTCTTGCAATCTCCATGCGGTTAAAGAATTCATGATTTATTGTATAGTATAATTAGTATATAATAATTTCTATGATATATATATATGGTTAGGTCTTTTAGGAATCCTCATAGGTAACAATCCAATCTGTAGAAGACCCAATCCGCCTCTCACCGATGAATATAGGACCACGAATAAGCTCATGGTATATACAAAATTATTAAATTTATCACGCTAATTATAGGCCAACGTATCGTTAAATCTCTTTCCGCTATCCTCGTAGATATCATATCATTTCTCGATTTTTCTGTCAGTATGGAGATGTCCTATTATAACTTGAAATGTTTCGACCTCATTATTCACGAGGAACGTTGAGAATGCATTAGGCAGTTGCGAAGGCATCGTGAAGTAGCTATGCAAACACCGTATACATAATCGATAATGCAATTTTTTATCAAAGTTTTCGATATGATTGTGAGTAGGGCATAACAAAAGGAAAAGAGGACTGGTCGACATAAGAAGAATAGTCGTTTCGGTTAAAGACTGGAGTCAACTGTTAAAGAACAATTATCAACTCTTCCCCCTTTTGGGATGACCAAACAAAAAAATGATTCGTATCAAGCGATAGAAATAAGTTAAAGGATGGAGACATGGAGATTGGAAATATGGAGATAATAGTCAAACGATCCTCTCGTCGCAAAAAGACCATCCAAGCCCGAATGGTAGGCGGTGCCATGGAGGTGCTGGCCCCTGCGTCTATCTCCAACAAAGCCCTTGAAGACCATATCTCGCGCCTCCGCGCCAGGCTGGAGCTGCGAAACTCCCCAAGAAGCGACGTAGACCTAAATGAAAGGGCTGGGTACCTGAATAAGAAGTATTTCAACTGTGAACTCGCATGGGAGAGCATAAAATACTCAACGCGTCAAGAGAGAAGACGTGGCTCCTGTACAACCCAAAATCGAACCATCAGAATTAGCCAGAGACTGGCGAAGATGCCCCAGTGGGTCGAAGATTACGTCATAGTTCATGAGCTGGCCCACCTGGTCGAGCCAAACCACGGCAAGCACTTCAAGTCGCTTGTAAGAAGGTATCCTCTGGCTGAGCGAGCAATAGGGTTCCTGATGGCCATAGAAATCGCAGAATATAGTTAAAGACTCTACCTCCCGGCGGGATCCTGCAAATAGCGATCCAAACACGATCTAAATATAATCTAAACATGGGGTGCATCTGCTTTAGACGCGCGGCATTACTACAATCAACAAAATCATTGTTGACCTGATCACAAATCAACAAATCGAGGGAAATTCAACATACACCTCCTATGTCTTTGCACTGGACACCAGATCTTTAGCCCAAGGTACATGCAGTATGTGAGTAATCCAAAGCCCATCTTATGCCAACACAATTACGCCCTTAGCAAATGGAAAGGAAGATGTAATACGCTTCTGGATAGCCATTGGTGCTACAGTAGCAATGTAGGACTTTAACGCTTCTGCACCAACTACCACAGCGTCCACTCGGTTCCTGGAGAAGCTTCCGATCTTGATCGACGATAATTTCCCAAGGAGCCCGCATAATTCATCTCTTCTGATTGGCGACACTTTCCGTCAAAAACCATGAAACTGCGCCGCTTCTGGTCAACACCTCTGATTAGGGAAAATCCTTGCTAGATCCAACGGCGAGAAGCCATTGGTCAGCAAGCACTCATGGAGTCGCAATCAATAAATTGAGACTGCTTATTCATCTATTTTATCGAAACACACCCGTGAACTAGATGATCAGGGTGTTGGGAATCCGACCGGAGACCAATCAATTTTCGACTCAAATATCGCATGAGCCGTGCCGTCTGCTTTTTTATTTAATCCTTAATTAACTTAAATATCTTCCGGACATTTTCTCACTTGCCAACAATTCTATTAAGATGGCGCAAATCTTAAATTTTTTGTAAATCCAAGATACATATTACAAGTCAGTAACTTAAATGCTGACTTTAAATAAGTGGATTAGGCGGTTGGTCGATAGCCGTTTAGTAGGTTAGCTGCTAATGATAGTAGAAAGGCAGATTGGGCAGCTAGTAGATGGTGAATTGGGCAGATTAAGAGGTTAGCAAATGAGTAAAAAGAATAAATTAATAGTGTTAGCGGTGCTTACCGCTCTCTATGTAGGAGCTGCTTATGCAGCCGACGATGCGAACAGTACAAAGTCCAAGCTAACAATCAACAATGCATGCTTTAAAGCGCCCAACCCCGAGAAGCAGAACCTCAATGGCGAATGGGTAGAGGTAGTTAATCAGGGATTAGCGGCTCAAGATCTTCGAGGATGGACTATAACGACTCAGCATAACCGCACATATGCTTTTAAGAACTTCACCCTTCAGGCGGGAGCTTCAGTGAAATTGCATACTGGGAGCGGGAATGATACGGCCACCGACCTTTACTGGAACAAAAAGATGCCAACCTGGAATAATAACGGAGACATGGCAACATTGAAAGACGCTTCGGACTATGTTGTAGCCAGATACCCGGAAGATATTGCTAAAGCGTAGTTAGACATTCTGACTCGTCGTATTTTTTTTGATCTTTCATCTTGCAAGCCTATCTCTTGGGCTAATCGCCATGTGAGTATCGCAAGGCAAGCACAAGGAAGAAATGCCATCCAAACATAATTTCCTTAGAGGTATTGTGATGAATCTTGAAGAGATGTCGGACATAATGAAGGAGACCCTCGGACTAAAGGACAACATCGTGGGCGTAGCGTTGTTCAAACGAGAAGAGGATATACCAAAGGATCTCGAGTCCATGGAGAGGCCTTTTAATTACTGTCAGATGGTCCAGACAGCCAGGCTAAAGGGCGAGAGCTTCCTAGCTCATGCGGATTACCACAAGTGCAAGGGCGGCGCAGCAGGCCTGGGGCTGATGGAGTGCCCCGAGAACATAGCCTCAGGGTCCTTGTACTTCGACAAGCTGCACAAGTGCGAGACGAAAGAGATAGGAATCGATATATCTGCCACCATGCCTCGTCTGCCAGCAGGAAGCACCTTGGCAACCTACGTCGCGCCTCTTGACAAGATGGTCGTAAACCCAGACGTAGTGATATTTGTAGGAAACCCGCTTCAAGCCAGGAGAATAACTCAGGCGACTATGTATAAGACGGGAGGCAGGTCTACCTTCAATACTGCAGGCATCCAATCCTTCTGTATAGATGCCACCTCGTCGCCCTATCTGAAGGGAGAGGTCAACGTATCCTTGGGATGTGACGGATCGGCTAGAAATGCAGAACTGGACGACGACAGTGTTGTTGTAGGAATACCCTTTGGCATGATGGAATCCATCTGCACAGTCTTAAAAGAGCACTACCAGGACTGGGACGCCTTCATGAGGGGCTGGCAGGCAGCCACCAAGAAAGAAGCTGCTGAAATCAAATAGCTTAATTCATTCAATTTTTTTGCACCATCAGGTCTAATGTCGCCGACCGTATATTTTTCATGGAGTCCTTTAATGGATAGAATTATCTCTTAGATTAAAACACTAGCTTTAGGAATTTCATTTATGAAGATCGGAAAAACCCTTCGCGTTTCAGGAAGAAATGGATGGCGGAAGTGGCTAGAAAAGAACTACAATAAGGAGAAGGAAATCTGGCTTGTCTTTCCTAAGATTTCTTCCGGCAAAAGCCGGATCGAATATAACGATGCTGTTGAAGAGGCTTTGTCATTTGGCTGGATTGATAGTACTGTGAAGAGGATTGACGAGAATTTTACTGCCCAGAGATTTACGCCAAGAAACCCAAAAAGCAGATACTCGCAGGCAAATATCGAGAGACTGAAGTGGCTAGTTAAGGAAGGAAAGGTAATCCCCTCTGTAAGGGATTCAATCAGAGATATCCTTAACGAAGAATTTGTAATTCCAAAAGACATTTTGAAGGAGATAAAATCAAACACGCAGGCATACGAGAACTTCCAAAAGTTCCCTCCCCCTTACCAAAGAATCCGTATAGGCTTTATCGAAGGTGCAAGAAACCGCCCAGAAGAATTCAAAAAGCGATTAAATTATTTCATAAAAATGTCTGAGAAGAACAAGACGTTTGGGTATGGGGGGATCGACAAATATTATTGAAACATCTTTGGTCGTATGAAAATACACAATTATTACCCGACATGCCACCTGAGCAGAACTCCTTCACCGAGCCGTTCAAGAGAGATGAGCTCCAGTTTTGGAAAGTTGACCGAGAATCCGCCTCCGCCCAACAAGGATGGAGCAACTTCACCTCCGATCAGCATATTTCCGACGTAAACGTAAATCTCGTCAACCAGGCCTGCACTGATCATGCTCCAGTTTAGGATTGCACCTCCCTCTACCATAAGCCGTTTAACGCCGATTCCGTGAAGAAAACTCATTAGCCCTATCAGATCTACGCGATTTTGGCCGGAGACAAAAATCTTGCACCGATCAGAGAGTGCAGCCACTCTCTCAGGCGGTGCGGCCCTGGAGACTGCTATAATGCATTTGGCTCCCAGAATCTCTGCGTCTGGAGGAGTTCGAGCAAGGCTGTCAGCCACTATTCTCAAGGGATTCTCATTTACGCCTCTTTCCAGCCTTTCCTTGCGGAGCTGCTCTGATTTGACCCTGAGTCCGGGATCATCGGCCAGGACGGTTTCAACACCCACCATGATCGCATCGCTCGAAGCCCTGAGTTCATCGACCCTGATCAGATCTTCCTTCCCCGATATTCTGACCTGCCTGTGCAAAATTGAGCTGATCTTGCCGTCTGCGCTCACGGCACTGTTGATGAAGACGAAAGGTCTGTCCAAGGAGATCCTCCTACTCCGCTCTGGCCTTAAGATATTCAAGAGAAGCTATCAAGAGAAGTTAAATAGATTCCCACGAAGGAGGGGCGTAAGGATGTCCAGAAATCGCGAAACTGTCCTATCAGGCACCATAATCCATGGAGATGACTTTAGGCCCTTAGAGGGCTATTTGTGCGTAAGGGATGGGATCATAAAAGAGATCGGCAAAGATCCGGTTGATTCCGAACTCCAGGGCATTATCTGCCCGCGTTTTGTAAACGCTCACACTCACATCGGCGACTCGGCATTCAAAGATCCGCCGTTCCTGCCTCTGAGCGAGCTCGTGGGGCCAGGCGGGCTCAAGCACCAGCTCTTGGCCAAGTCCCCCAGAGCAGTTTTGGTCGAATCGATGAGGAGGACACTTCTGGATATGATCGCAACGGGAACCTTTGCCTTTGCCGACTTTCGCGAAGGCGGACCTGAAGGCGTGGAGATGCTCCTTGAAGCTCTTGATGGATTGCCACTGACCGCGAGAATCCTGGGAAGGCCCGATGAAGGATCCTTCGATATCCACGGTTCCTGTTGGGGACTGGGCATAAGCAGCACCAGGGATCATAAGCTCGAGGCAATCAGGGACACGGCGAACAGGGCCAGGTGCTGCTCCAAGGCAGTGGCCATCCATGCGGGAGAAGCAGGAACGGACGACATCTCCGAAGCCCTTAGTCTAAACCCTGACTTCCTCGTTCACCTGTCCAGGGCATCCAGAGAGGACCTGAGAAGGGTTGCAGCCTCTGGCGTGCCTGTCGTCGTCTGTCCTAGGTCAAACCTGGTAACTGGAGCAGGATTGCCCGATGTTCAGGAGATGATCAATCTTGGCATAACCGTCGGCGTGGGAACAGACAACGTCATGCTCAACTCGCCGAACATGTTCTCTGAAATGGAGCTGGTATCGAAGGCTCTGCTGCACGACGATAGACAGGTATTTAAGATGTGCACTCTTAATGGAGCTAAGATCATGGGAATTGACGAGAAGGCTGGGTCGATATCCGTGGGAAAGGAGGCCAGATTGATGGTGATAGATAAGTTGTCTGACAACATGTGGGGTTCTTCGGATCTTCTGGCAAGCGTCGTAAGAAGGGCCAGGCCTTCTGATATACTAGCCATATTTTAGGTGTTATTATGTTTGAAAAAATATTGATAGCAACCGATGGATCTGAGCACAGTGAGAGGGCAGCCAGGGCAGGAGTAGAGCTGGCAAAATTGGCCGGTGGAACTGTGGTGGCCCTTTACATAGTAGACACCAGTAAGATGGGTCATCTTCCGGATGATATGCTGCTATTCAGCATCAGGGATATACTGAACCGTGAGGGGAAGGATGCAGTTTCGTACGTCGAAAAGCTGGCTAAAGAAGCCGGAGTCGCCTTCGAAAAGACGGTCAAGGAAGGAAATCCCGGAGAAGAGATCATCGACTACGCCAAAGATACGGGAATGAGCGTCATCGTCATGGGCAGCGTTGGACGAACAGGCCTCGATAAGTTCCTTCTCGGAAGCGTTGCGGAGAAGGTTGTGCGGAACTCCAATGTTCCCGTCCTCACTGTTCCAAAGAAGGCGGTTTGAGCCCCATGCCCATGCTCGTCAAAAATGTAATGGTCAGGGATGTTGCCTATGTGACCCTTCCGGGAAACAGGGATCAGGTCTTAAAAACGCTACAAGAACGCCAGGTGTCCGGAGTCCCTGTAGTCAAGAAAGAAGAGTTGGTGGGCATGATCACCAGGTCCGACGTCTTGAGGAACCGGGAGGAGGATCAGACCGCCCTGCTGATGACCAGGAATCCGATAACTGTTACACCTGACAGCACCATAGAGGAGGCATCCAGTCTCCTGTTGAAGAACGAAATAAGGCGGCTTCCTGTAGTGGACGGCAAAAAGCTTGTGGGCATAATCACCGTGGCAGACATAGTCAAGGTGGCTGCCGACCTGAACATCCAGACAGACGTAGAGGAGTACTTCGAAAAAGACATCCTGGTCCTGTGGAGCGAGATGCCTGTGCCCATAGCCGGTGCAGTCATGGAGTACGCCCAGGTCGCAGCCTGTCCAGTGATCGACTCCGGGCTTAAGCTTGTGGGCATCATCTCCGACCGGGACCTGATCAAGTCCAGCATAATCGAGGACTCTGTTGGAAAGACTGTCATGTCCGCTGCACATGAAGAGGACGAGTGGATGTGGAACAGCGTAATGGAGACCACGAACAAGTACTATGCCGTTTCAAGGATCGAGCTGCGCAACATTTTGGTCAGAGAGGCCATGGTGTCGGCGATAACCGTCATCAAGAGCGCAGGAGTCAGCGAGTGCGCCAGCTTGATGCGGAAGTCCAGGATAGACCAGATCCCTGTGGTCAGCTCCAGCCAGAAGCTCATTGGAATGCTCAGAGACAAGGATATTGTAAAAGCCCTGGTGGATCATAGCCAGCAGCAAGCAGCATAGCTTTTTATTCGATTATTTTTAATTTCTTTGCAGCAGCGGCGAGCCGAGAATTGCTGGAGCGGGCTTCAATTTGTAATGCTCCACAAAACCGTTTTTTTGCCCGGATATATGTGTCGGACTATAGATACCGCCGGATGTGATTTTAGAACTAAAGATAATACTTATAGAAAAATTGATTAATGATTGGAAGCAATATCTTATTTTAAGAGGTCATTTTTAATGCCTTACAAGAATGTGAAAGATCTGCCCGAAAGCGTTCAGAAAAACTTACCGGAACACGCCCAGAAAATTTATTTAGAGGCTTTCAACAATGCTTGGGAAGAGTACGCAAAGCCGGAAGATCGCAAAGTTGGAGCCTCAAGGGAAGAAACGGCTCACAAAGTTGCCTGGTCAGCAGTGAAACAAACATACAAAAAGGATGAGAAATCTGGAGAGTGGAAGCCAAAAAGTAATTGAATGGCTAACTGATGAGGATTCCTGATAATCTCCGATCTGAAACCCAAAAGTTCATTTCATCCACTTCTGGACGGCCTCCTAATCGCTCCAAAGATGCCACAATCCGCCTTTTCGATCGTATTAATCAAGGATTTGCTTGAGCTCCTCAACATGAATTGTATTCAGCAATCTTTCTGTTTCTTTGTCAGGCCATTGAGATACAACATATACAAATTCTGTAGCTTTCCCATTGACTTCATCCAGCCAATACATTGCCATATATGTCATCAAAGGATCATAAGACTCGTTACCTGCTTCCAAGAGGAGTCCCTTGTGGCCATCAATCATTCTATCAAAGACTCTTATGTACTTGTTTGAGTTATTTTTAGTCACGTTTTTTTCTACATTACTGGTATTTTCAGGGTTCCTCAAGACGAAGACGCCACACATACCCCATCTCTTGTAGGGATCGGTGTCATTGCCTGCCAATACCGCAACTCCATTAGCAAGTTCATTAGCTGGTGCTTTGAAAGAGCTGCCGAAAAATGCCGAGCCATTGCTCCAAAATTTAGCGACCATGTTCGTGTCATTTATGGCATCAAAGCTTATTCTAAAGCCCTTTACCGTCTCGTTTACCTGTAAAGACGATGCTTCGGCATTTACCAAAGACGGCAGAATGAACAACACAACGAACGCTAATCCTATCCAGATATATGATTTTGCCAATTTATCCCTCACTACCTGATGAAACATAAGATGGATAAATCTTTCGTCAGTTTCCTTTAACTTTAAAAGCCTGATGTGATGATTTCTCACTGAACAATAAGGATTCTATTGCCAGGAAAGCACAACTCTTATCCGAAGGGGCCGAGTAGATGAACAAGGATCTTAAGTGAATATGGCCCCTGAAATACAGCCCGAGAAAGTAGTCTACACGCCCATCGGCGTGGTCGCAAGCAGCTTCGACGAGCCAGGCGATCCAAAGACCTTGAGGAACGCTGAATCCACGCTAATCCTGGACGAAAAATACGTGGGCGCTCTGGACGGCCTAGACAGATACAAGTTTATCCTGGTCATTTATCACATCGATCGCTCACCGGGCTACCGCGAGCGGGTGCACCCAATGGGAGACCAATCAACACCTGAGCGCGGAGTGCTGGCCACCAGGAGCCCCTGTCGGCCCAACCCCATCGGGATCACAGTGGCGGAGATCCTAACGATCAAGGGAAATAAGATCAGGGTGACTGGCCTCGATGCCCTGGACGGAACGCCGATCCTGGACATCAAGCCCTATGAGGAGCACTTCGACTCGCCAGTGGGGATTGAGAGGGAGAGGGTGCCTGGGTATAGAATAGACGATAGACCGATGAATGTGATTTTTTAGAACGAACGCTATCATATTTCAGCAATATTAATGCATTCTGCCGTTAGGTTAATCTCTCAGCAGCTTGCAAGTATTTTCCTGAAAGAACTATGTCATTGCTGAGGGAAATACAGGCTACTGCACTTGATTCGAAGGTTGATATTACCGACTTGTTGAGGAAGTGCTTGGTTCTTGCTACGCGACTCGGAAACGATGATTTCCAAAGATGGATTAGTCATGAGCTGAATGGATATCAGGACAATAACGATCTTCCACTATATCGCGTTATTGGAACAAATTCATATGGTCATTTTACAGACGGTTATAGGATGTTACAAAATTATTCCATTCCTTCCTTCACGATTCCAGAAGAACATCTTGAAGCTGCAACCACAGTAAGACTCATGCAACCAATAAGCTCTTTGGCTCATATGGTTAAAAATGCTAAAGAAGATACATTGCAATTTTCTTGGTCCGTAGATCTAGTCGCGATTATGCGTGATAGAGTATATGAAGGTTTTAGTTGTTTGGCAGCATTCAACGTTGTTTCTGTCAGCAGAATTGCAGGAATTATAGATACTGTAAGAAATAGAATACTTGAGTTTGTTCTTAAGATAGAGAAGGAGGCACCAGATGCAGGAGAAGCTCTGCCGGGTGCTCAGCCCATCCCTCTTGAAACAGTACAACAACTTTTCAAAATCTACGTTCTGGGGGATGTAGGGAACCTGGCCCTCGGTGGATCAGGCGTTACACAGTTTATGCATCAAGATGTTTACAAAGGGGATCTTGAATCGCTAAAGAAATACCTCTTAGATCTTGGAATTGACCTCGAAGGTTCTGATCTAAAAGAACTTGAGAGCGCACTCGAAAACGATAAAATGGTTGGGACTCAGAAAAATATTGGATCCTGCACAAAGGAGTGGATAGATAAAATGAAATCGAAGGTCTCAACAGGCACAGGAGCTGTAGGTGTTAGTGTGGCAACTGAACTCATATCTAAGGGCATAGAAATGTATCTCGGGTTACATTCTTCATGAATAGAATTCCACAGTACGCAAGTTTCTGTCTTATCAGACGTTGGATTAATTTATAACGATGGAAAACCGCCTACTGTATAGCCAACAGTCATTTCCAAAGGACTGATCTCCCTGCAAGTCGTTCGCCCCGTAGTCTGCAAGGTCCTGGTGGACAGGAAGGATTTCGAGAAGCTAAAAGGCACAGTGGATGCCTTCCAGAACGCCTGCAACTACATCAGCCAGGTGGCATTCAAGAAGAGCTGCTTCGACCCAATAGCTCTGCATGCGTTAGTCTACCAGAAGGTCAGGGCCATCTTCAAGCTGCCTGCCCATCTTGCCATCCAGGCCAGAAACAGGGTGGCAGAGTCCTACCGGCTTCACAAGGAAAAGCTGCACACCTTCCGCATGAACTCTATGGCCCTGGACGACCGGCTTTTCTCACTGCTTAGAAGCAGGGACTTCGCTGTATCCATCGCCACCATCAAGGGCCGGGTCAAGTCCGGGCTGGTCCTCGGTGAGTACCAGCGCAAGATCCTTGAAAAGCCGGTCAAATCCGCCAGCCTGGTCCTGCGCAAGGCCGGGCTCTTCCTGAAGATCTGTGTCGCCTACGACGTGCCGCCCAAAGAGGCGGCACAGGCCGTCGGCGTGGACGTTGGGATCAGGAAGCTTCTGGTGGGTTCCAACGGCTTCACGGCCTGCGGCGGTCCGTTCATGGCCCGCATGGAGCACTTCGAATCGCATCTGCAATCTCTCGGCACTAAAGGCACCTCCTCAGCCAAGAGGAGGCTCAAACGGCTGGCCGGGAAAGAGTTGCGGTGGGCCAGGACTATGCTTCACCAGATCAGCAGGCGGTTTGTCGAATCCTTGAAGGATGGCGAGTACATCGCCCTGGAGGGATTGCCAAAGGCCAAGACCAACGACATCGGAAAGCCTTGCAAGTGCAAGGACCATCCTGCGGCCTTCAGAGGCTGGGCCATCTCCCGGCTGCTCTCCATGCTCAGCTACAAATGCGCCGACGCCGGGGTTCCCGTCGTGTACGTGAGCCCCGACTTCACATCCCAGCGCTGCCCCAGGTGCGGCACAATCCACAAGAACAACCGTCGGACCCAGGCGCTATTTCGCTGCGTGAACTGCGGCTTCCAGCACAACGCGGACTACGTAGCCGCTCTTAACCTTCGCGAGCAGGCTCGGGGAGGTTGGGCTGCCGTCAGCCAGCCCCATGCGGTCCATAAAGGGGTGGACTGCAAACCACTGGGCTCCTCTTGAGGCTGTTCCTCAGGAGCCTGGTGGTAGCTGATCATTTGCAAAATGCTCTGTGAAAAAACCGAACCCCAGTGGGTCCGCCAGTCTGGCTAAGCTAGCAGCCTTTGGATTTCAAGAAGTCCTCGATCATTTCCGTAAACGTGTAGAAATCATCGAGGTTGGTTCTCAGGATGCTGTATGCAATTCTATCATCGATCTTGCCATACCTATGTACAACGATGTTTCTGAACCCTTTCATCTTTCTGATCTTTTCCAGCATTTCCTTGTTCAGAATGCCTCTATCGGCCAGATTTTCCACGATGCCCTCTTCGCTCTCGGGCATCTCCAGCATGAGGTCGGAGTTAATAATGGCACAGATGTCGAATACGTTCTCTATCGCGAACTCTATTCTCTTGTAGATTCCGTCCTTGACCAAACCAAGCCTTGAGAAATCCTCAAAGCTGTCAGGGATGTGCTCACGTACAAGCTCAACGCTCTCATCAATTTCTGTAAGCTTCGATCTGATCAGAGTCGCTCTAAGCTGCTTCGCTTTCATCTTGCCTCATTTTTCCATCTTGTTTCATCTGATGGGTTCTGCTCCGATATAATCGTAGTATTTGGGCTTGAAGGCATCGAACTCTTTTATGGTCTCGTAGGCTTTGTCGTACAGGAATCGACGGTCATCGCAGTACAGGACCTTTCCCTTGAAAACATCTACTCGGGCATAAACCGGCATCTGCTGGAAGATCTTGATGTCATAGATATCTTCGAAGAGCTCCGTGAGGACCTTGAGCCTGAACTCAGATGCATGGTCAGCTTCATCATCGTAGTATACGCAGATATCGATGTCTGAGCTTGCCCTCATTCTATCCTCGGATGCCGAGCCATAGAGGATGATGAACCTGACTCTTTGGCCGCCAAGGGCCCTGATCTTCTCGATCGCTCTTTCGACTTTCTCGTTATCTACGCTAGATTTGACGGATATGATTTCACTCTCGCAATTAATCTTGCCACCGATTTTTTATCCTAGACTTTGCACTCAATGAAGAGAGCTTTCCTGCTCTTGTCTTTCTTTTATGGTATAAACTTAAATAAATATCTCTTGGAGGTTGATTCTCACAGGTTCTGGGAAGTTGAATTGTCGCCATCTTAGCGAACCATTACGTATAAAAGGGCGGATTGGGATCGATCAGCCCCACTATCAGCGCTCCATGATTACAGCTCGCTTCTATTTTCCCTTTCACTCCAGCTCGCAAATTGGAGATTACTGTTCTTCAATGCGTAAATCTTATATATAATGTATTCTTTAGTCCAATAAAGTACAAAGTTATACATTAGAACTGGTGATCACATGAATTACTTGCAGCAGATCGTTAACGGCCGCGACCTGAGTGTCGATGAGGCCGAGGCCCTCATGGGCGAGATCTTCAACGGGTTCACAGACGCCCAGATCGGGGCGCTGCTAATAGCCCTTCGGATGAAAGGCGAGTCGGTATCAGAGATAGCGGGCCTGGCAAAGAAGATGAGAAACTCAGCAGTCAGAATCAACCCCAAAGTCCAGGGCACCCTTGTTGACACCTGCGGCACTGGTGGAGACGCCTCCAACACAATCAATGTCAGCACAGCAGCGGCAATCGTCACCGCCTCCTGCAGCGTTCCCGTTGCCAAGCACGGAAACTATGCAGTCAGCTCTAAATGTGGAAGTGCAAACGTTCTAGCGGAGCTGGGCATCAACATCTCCCCCCAGCCCGAACAGGTCCAGACGGCCATAGAGACCCTGGGGATAGGCTTCATGCTGGCCCCGCTGTTTCATCCGGCAATGAAGCGCGTTGGCCAGCTCAGACGCGAGCTTGGCATGCGCACCGTCTTCAACATCCTGGGGCCCCTGACCAACCCCGCAGGTGCCAAGGCCCAGGTAATGGGCGTCTACGATCCCCGGCTCTGCGAGAAGCTGGCCAACGTCCTCAACATCCTGGGCTCCGAGCGTGCCCTGGTGGTCCACGGAAGCGGCCTGGACGAGATAACCAACACCGGCGAGACAACTGTCTCAGAGCTGAAGAATGGTTCAATTAAAAGCTACCGCCTAAATCCAGAGGACCTGGGCTATCCAAAGGTCAAGCCGGAGGAGATAGCCGGAGGGATGCCCTTCGAGAATGCCGAAAAGATGGTGGGAGTGTTGAAGGGCCAGAGGTCCCCAGCCAGGGACATCGTAGCCATAAACTCAGGAGCGGCCCTGTACGTCTCGGGCAGAGCGGCGTCCATAAAGGAAGGAGCACGTTTGGCCGAGGAGTCCCTTGATTCCGGAAAGGCGCTGAGCCTTCTGGAACGAATGGTGAAGTTGAACGGAGAGCCCGATAAGCTGGAGCGGTTCCTGTGACCAGGGTAAAGATCTGTGGAATAATGAACGAAAAGGATCTCGATTGTGCCATCTCGAGAGGTGCTGACGCAGTGGGTTTCATCGTCGAGGTGGAGGGATCGCGCCACAGAATATCCGCCGAAGATGCCAGGGAGCTGATTAAAAGGGTGCCAGTCTTTACCAAAAGCGTCGTCGTAATCGCTCCTAACAGCCCAGAGGAAGCAGTGCTCCTGGCCCAGAAGACTGGAGCCGATCTCCTCCAGGTCCATGGGACACTTGAGCCTGAGGAGATCAAGGAACTGAAGAAGCGAGTGCACCAGAGGGTAATTGCAGCAGTGCCTCCAGGCGTTGAGGCTCACCGCATGGCTGGAGCGGCCGATGCCGTCCTCCTAGACACATTGAAGGACGGAAAGCTGGGCGGAACGGGCGCTGTCCATGACTGGTTGGTCAGCGCAAGCCTGGCCAGGGACCTCCGAGTCCCCGTCATCCTGGCCGGCGGTTTAAACCCATCAAACGTCGGAGAGGCGATCAGAACGGTAAAGCCCTATGCAGTGGATGTCTCCAGCGGCGTTGAGACCGCAGGAAGAAAGGACCTGGAGAAGATAGAGTCCTTTGTCAGGGAGGTCAGGTCATGTCGGCAGTCTTAAGCCAAGAAGTGAGCCCGGCTTCGCCCATCTTCGTGGACGTGTCGGATAAGGTCAGCGTGGATGCACCCTTTTCTCTTTACCTGGCGTTGAGGGACAGAAGGTACCCCTACCTTCTTGAGTCGGTGGAGAAATCAGGCCAGAAGGCTCGCTTCTCTTTCGTCGGAGCAGAGCCCTCCGCCATGGTCACTGTCAAGAACAGATTCCTCAACATGGAATTCTTCAATGGAGGCCGAAGCTCCATGCTGGAGCGGTTGTCCAGTTGCGTGGACATAAAGGAGAAGGGGTCCAGCCTCTGCGGAGATATCAAAGAGGGCAAAGACATCTTCGATGCGCTGAGGGCAGCCATTCCGAGCAGCTCTGGAATGCCCAATAGCTTCGGCAGGCAGGTCTTCACCGGCGGAGGCATAGGCTATCTGGCCTATGATCTTGTTAAGGAGCGGCTGGGAAGAAAATCAGTTTCTGGCCAGCCCGATGCCCAGTTCATCATAGCCGAGAGCACCTTCATCTTCGACCATCTCATGAGAAAGGTGTACTTCACTGTGGCCCCCATCCTGCCTGGAGCCAAGGTCAACCTCATCGAGAACATCGGCGGCATCGACCCGGCCGATTCCGAGGCGGGAGAGCTAAAAGGCGAGGTCCTCAGTGCCGGCGACCCCGAGACTTACCAGAAAGCGGTCCAGAGAGCAAAAGTGCACATAACAGACGGGGACATATTTCAGGTGGTCCTGGCTAGGTCAACGAAGATCAAGTGTTCCGATCCTGTGGCCCTTTACCGGCGGCTGCGGTCTATTAATCCCAGCCCCTACACCTACATCTTCGAGTTCGGCGACCTGGCCATAGTGGGAGCTTCCCCGGAGACGCTTTTCAACACCTACGACCGCAAACTCAAAGTAAACCCCATCGCTGGAACCTGCCCCCGAGGAAGGACCAAAGCGGAAGATGACTCCTATGCCAAAATAATGCTAAGCGACGAGAAAGAGAGGGCGGAGCACGTAATGCTCGTCGACCTTGGCAGGAACGACGTCCGCGCCGTCTGTAAATCGGGCACAGTCCAGGTGGAGGACTTCATGTCCGTCCTGAAGTACTCTCACCTCCAGCACATAGAGACGACAGTTGTCGGAGACCTCCGCGAAGGGTGCGATATGTTCGACGCTGCTAGGTCTGTCTTCCCAGCGGGTACTCTTTCAGGTGCGCCAAAGCTGCGGGCCATGGAGATCATCGACGACCTGGAGACTGAGCCCCGCGGAATATACGGTGGCGGGATAGGCTACTTTTCTGTGGACGGAAGCTCCGACTTCGCCATAGCCATCCGGTCCGTCCTGGTCCAGGACGGCGTTGCCACGGTCCAGGCAGGAGCGGGTATCGTGGCCGACTCAGATCCATACAAGGAGTACCTGGAGACTGAGAGGAAGATGGCTGCCATGAAGCGAGCCCTAGGGGTGGAAGTATGAAGCGAACCATCCTGTTTGTGGACAACCAGGACTCTTTCGTCTGGAACCTGGTGGACTACGTCTCACAGTTCTATTCCGAGACGGAGGTTCACTCCAACAGCATAACCCTCCAGGAGATCAAGGTCATGGAGCCCCTCGGGATAGTGATCTCTCCAGGGCCTGGCCACCCCGCCAACCCACGGGACATAGGAAGCTGCCTGGAGATCATAAAGCGGTTCAGCACTACTCCCATCCTTGGCGTATGCCTTGGGCACCAGGCCATGAACCTGGCCTACGGCGGAACAATAGCTCACACAAAGCCGCTGCACGGCAAGACATCGCAGATAAAGCACGACGGTCGAGGGATCTTCCGAGGCATAGAGAACCCGCTGGTCGGAGGACGATACCACTCCCTGGCTGTGGAAAAGCTGGCTCCGCCTCTGGAGATCTCGGCCCAGACATCCGATGGGGTCGTGATGGGCTTAAGGCATAAGACCCTGCCCGCCAACGGATTGCAGTTCCATCCTGAGTCGGTGCTGACGCCTCAGGGCAAGAAGATAATCTCAAACTGGATCGAGGACGTGGTAGGATACACTCCCTGATTGAGGGAATCCTGGAATCCTCCAAGAGGCGCGGTTTCCAGGCAGGGACCTGGAAGCCGGGCAAAGGCCGGGATTTGATCGCTTCAGCGGATGCCATTCGAAGCAAGGGCAAGACTCCTATCATAGCGGAGATTAAGCCCAAAGTCCTGGGCCGACCTTTGTCTTCTGAAGAAGTTGCCAGATATGCCGGGCTCTACGCCGAGAATGACGCCTGCGCTATTTCGGTTTTGACAGAGCCTACTCATTTCATGGGCTCCCTGGAGAATGTGGGAATCGCCAGGGAGACCGGCCTGCCGGTTCTAAGAAAGGATTTCATCTTCGATGAAGGTCAGTTTCAAGAGGTGCAGGCCGACCTGGTGCTGCTAATCGCTTCTTTGGACATCGATCTAGTTCGTTTCATCGATCATGCCAGGTCTCTGGGAATGGAGCCGCTGGTCGAGGTGCATATCCGAGAGGAGCTTGAAAGAGCCCTCAAAACGGATGCCAAAATCATAGGCATAAATAATAGAAACCTAAAAACGCTTCAAATCGACCTGGGCACTTTCGAGCGCCTGGCGCCTGTGGCCAAAGATGCGGGCGTGTTCCTAGTGGCGGAGAGTGGGGTTAACAGCAGAGAAGATGCCGGAAGGATGATGGGAGCAGGGGCTGATGCGCTGCTGGTGGGGACGGCGCTGATGGAGAGGCCGGAGAGGCTGGGGGAGATTAACTATTTTTAAAGGCAATTTTGATCTATTTATAGAAGAGATAAATTGCATATATTGGGCTCCTCGCTGTTTTTTATGGGTAAATCTGGGGACTATTGCGTCAGGGTCCTGATAGTAGCAACTGCATGATTGTCGGCAATCCACATGATCACTATCAATCGACATAGGTCAAACCAATAGCAGGCTATTATATCATGATGATCTCTAATCGCTATCATTAGGTTACCCACAGGAAATAGCGAAGAGCCATATATTGTTTCATGGGAGTCGCTCAGAGGGGTTTGACCCAACATGGTGATTGATTAGCTAATTTATTACTGAGAATTCCGAAAAACCCAATTTAATCGTAAATTATAAATACTATTAATATCATATAATCATGTATGAGGAACCTTACCGATTTTGCCATTCGCCAGGAGTATGAGCACATCAAAGAACAGGGAGACAAGCTGGTAGAGATCGGAAATAGAATAAACTGGGAAAATTTTAGGCCAAAACTCGATGTTTTATTCAATAACAATACCGAGCGTGGCGGACGTCCGAACATCGATGTGATTGTGATGCTCAGGTCGTTGTTCAT
>JBGQAL010000131.1:0-7803 GCA_041494285.1 Methanotrichaceae archaeon | reverse complement strand
CATCAAGAAAAGAAAAAGATGGATGGAGTTGCTTCATATCTTGAAGTACATGCGATCTCTTTACCATGGAAAGCTATACGTCATTCTCGATAACTTCAGTCCGCACATAAAACATGAAGTAACCTCTTGGTGCAAAGAGAACGATATTGAACTTGTCTTCCTGCCTACTAACGCTTCATGGCTGAATAGGATCGAATGTCACTTTGCAGCACTCCGAAAATTCACCATTCGAAACTCGAATTACCAGAGCCATGAAGAATTAGCAAGCGCAATCCGACGTTATATCATCTGGAGAAATAAAAATCACGAGGATAAAAGAGTAAAGCCCATAGAAAATCGCGTAAACTTTCTATGAATGGGCACTAATATAATTGGAAGAACCATCTGCTCATCCGTTGCAGGATTTGCGCGTTCTTTTTTGTCGAACAGTCTGACGATGGGCTCAGTGCAGTGCGAGAACTTTTCCTTAGAGTTCTAACCCAGGGCCACGTTTCATCGGCTTTGTCGTACGCAGCGATAGCATCTTTAAATGATTCACAGTGAAATAACTCGTTTCCTTTTATCCAGGCCTTCGACACGTTATCGCATGCCTGGGCACAGACCGACCCTTTAACGGTTCCATTTTGTAAACCACAGCGGGTCGAACGTTTGTTCGCATCCTCTTGCATAGCTTGAGTAGTTTGCCATTATTATTTTATATAATTGTTTATGATAATTTATGAATGATTATGATAATTTGTGAGATTTTATGCTCAAAGCCGTTTTGTGCTTCAAATGCTGGGAGTGCTGGAAATTGGCTCAGTTTCATCGTCTCTTTTCTAAGGTAGCCTTGACAACTCGTATGAGTCTGACAGGCGGATGGACTGAGCCCCTTGCACAAATAGAATTATTAAGCATGCCGCTTAATGCGTATTTGTGATTAATGATGGAGCACGTTTTGAATGAAAATGATCGGGCAAGGCTCTATTTTCTTCAGGAGCAAATGAAGGATAGGATCGATGTTGAGAACAGCTCAGAGGATCTTCGCCTGGTTGCAACTACAGTCATGGAAATATGCCGGATACTGTCTAGAATGGAAAAGATTCAATAATACTCTGATTAAGGATGACAGTCCAATTAGGATAGAGGGACATCCCAGTAGTCCATCAGAGATCGGGCCATTCTTTGTCTTGTACCTGGAAGCCGCACGCTTTACCTACATTGCTACAAGACAGTTGCTTATACTCAGTGAACATGTGCACATTCTTTGCGTTGAAGCAGCTAACCGAAGCGTAAAGGATATCAGGCTGAGTATAAGGGAACATCGCGGACGCGAAGGCGATTAAATGTCTGTGAAAAAGGATCGAGATGAGAGGTTCAGGCAGCGCACGATTACGCTGCCGCCAGAAATAGATGAGTTCCTGGACACCTTTCCAAAAGGATCGATGAGTTTCTTCGTGGCGAAAGCCATCAGGAGATCGACTGAGTATCGCAAATACTCGAAAGGAAAGTAGTTGGAGGTCGTCGTGTACTGAAGGACATTACTTTAAAAGAGGTAGTAGAGGACGATTTCCTAGCAGGCTGGTGTGGGCGGTATAATATTTCACACTACAAATCCCATAGAGCAAAAGGCTGTCATCTCATGCTTTTGTCAATATTTATGAACAAATCATACAAAGTATGAATTCAAATATAGATTTTGAATAAACTATTTATTATGAACTCTTCATATAGTTTATGGTAATTCCTTAGATAGTGATTTCTAAAAAAACAATTTGTAAAAATTATTGCAGATTAGGAATGCTTATATATTAAGACTCACGAGTACCGCGGCTCAAGGAGGATCTGTAGGAGGATATCAGATTCACCCTGGAAGGCTTGAGTTTGAGCAAAATCTCTGGTATATGCAAGGCCGACCCAACAGCGATTCTGGATCTATTAATGGCCGAAGGCACACTGATCCGTATAGGATGTATTGATGTGATAGCCTTCTTTTTGCTAACTCTTGGATATCAGAGAGATTTAGGCAATTTTTCATCGGGCCAACGTACCCGGTGAACTGAAGTATTCTATCACAGATCCGGTGTTCAGGATGGGATTAATAATTTTTACACTATAATTTCTGAGGCGACAAAATGAGAATATGTCTGGCTGAGTCAAAAAGGGGTGATTGAAGTGCCCACAACGAGCGATGAAGATGCCAAGATGATTGCAGAATTAAGGGAGATCTCTGAAGCAGAAGGCAAGCAAATAATTGCAGGCATAGCGATAATTGTAGCATTCTTCATTTTGTGGTGGATTGTAGTGATGATTTTTTTTGGTGGGGGCTGGGCATCTTGAGGACAAGAAAATTGGACTCAGATCTAAACGGCTGCAAGTCGAGGATCAATATCGAAGATCTGTTGGTTATAGTTCATTCAGGCCGAGATAATGGAAATTTGCAGTCATCTATGAGGACGATATAAAATGTTGCAGGAATTGGCATACTTTGCCTTAATAGTTGTAACTCTGATACTAGCATTTCCCTATGGATGGCATCTTGCAAAGGTCTTCAAAGGAGAGCCAAATCTGCTTACTCCCCTATTACGACCCATAGAGCGGAGAATCTACAGGATATGCGGCATCAATGAGAATAGCGAGATGACCTGGAAGAAATATGTCGGAACGCTGATGGGCTTCGAGATCTTAGGGGCAGTATTTGCGTTCGTGATCCTGTCGCTGCAGGGTGTGCTCCCCTTAAATCCTCATGGAGTTAGCTCCTTCAGATGGGATTGGGCTGTGAACTCTGCCATCTCTTGGGTCACAAATACCAATTGGATAGCTTACAGTGGCGAGCGTGATCTCAGCTATTTGTCAGATATGCTGGGGGTTCAAGTCCAAGACTATGTCAGCCCCTCGGTTGGATTCGTGGCCATAGTAGCCCTGGCACGATCCTTCAGCCGCAAGCATTCTCCGACCATAGGCAACTTCTGGGTAGATTTCACGAGGGCCATGCTCTATGTGTGGATACCTGTTGGCTTGATCGCGGTATTTCCACTCATCTCTCAGGGCGTCGTCCAGAACTTAGATCCTTATGCCGTTGCTCACACTCTAGAAGGAGGAGTGCAGCTTATACCGGGAGGTCCGGCGGCAACAATCGTAACATTTCAGTTGATATGCGAGGACGGAGCCAACTACTTTGCCAACTCCATGGCCCATCCCTTCGAAAATCCGACGCCGTTTACCAATTGGTTTACATTGGCATACATACTGTTCATCCCGGCTGCAATTGTGGTCATGATAGGAAAGCTGGCTATCAGCCGTGACACGACCAAAGCGCTGTTCGCGGTCATGCTGGTGCTGTTCATACTGGTCATGCCCCTTCCCTTCTACGCGGAGAATCAGGGAAACCCGCTGCTTGAGAAGTTGGGCGTCCAGGGAGGCGTGAACATGGAGGGCAAGGAGATGCGGTTTTCCATGTTCGAGCATATCATGTACATAATAGTCGGAATGGCTCCTGCGAACGGCTCTACAGTATCTCAGCACGATAGCGTGATGCCCCTCACTATATTGACGATCATCTTCATGGTAGTCATTGGAGCGCCCATCTTCGGCTGCATCGGGGAGGGTCCTATGGCATTGATTCACTACTTCATAGTGACCATGTTCATAGCGGGGCTAATGACAGGCAGGACGCCCGAGCTAATAGGCAAGAAGGTGGAACTACGTGAGATCATACTTGCCGGGGCCTCCTTCCTGTTCTCATCCTTCTCCTCGCTGGTGACGACTGCTGTTGTCATCGCCTCCGTGGCAGGTGTGGCGGCCCTGGGCAATGCAGGCCCGCATGGGCTGACGGAAATGCTATTCGCCTTCACTTCAGCGTCTATCAACAACGGCTCATTCATGGGTGGGTTGAACGTGAACAGCTATATCATCAATTTGATGACCCCGCCCTGCATGATCTTGGGAAGGTATTCCACATTGCTGGTGGGCATTGCAATTGCTGGATCTATGGCACGGAAGGGACAAATTCCAATAAGCGCAGCAACTCTGCCTGTTGCAAGCCCGCTCTTCATCATGGCGGTGGTCTTCGTGGTCTTCGTATTGAGCGCTCTGGCCTTCTTCCCTGCTGCGACGATTGGTCCGATTCTGGAGCATGTGCTTATGATTTCAGGGAGGACGTTTTAATGCGCGGTAAGACTACAAAACTCCTGCAATCAGATATAGTTCTTCAGGCAGTCAAGGATGCTTTCCTCAAGCTCGATCCCCGCGTCCAGTGGCGTAATTTGGTGATGTTCGTAGTGGAGATCGGAGCGTTCCTGACTACATTGATAGCAGTGGGCGACCTAATCACTGGCGGGAACTTCAAGTTCGATATACAGATCAGCATATGGCTCTGGTTCACTGTACTGTTCGCGAACTTCTCCGAGGCTCTGGCAGAAGGTCGAGGCAAGGCACAGGCCGAAAGCCTACGATCGGCCCGAAGCGAGGCTATGGCCAACAGGCTGCGGAACGACGGGAGCATTGAGCAGATCCCAGCGTTGGACCTTCGCAAGGGTGATCTGTTTGTTGTGAACAATGGCGAGATCATACCAGGCGACGGTGAGATAACAGAGGGAACCGCCCTGGTGGACGAATCAGCAGTAACAGGAGAATCTGCTCCTGTAGTCCGCGAGCCGGGCAGCATCCTTCGCGGTGTTACCGGCGGAACCAAGGTTATTTCCGGAAAGCTCATCGCCCGGGTAACAGCGGACCCAGGCGAGACCTTCCTGGACCAGATGATCTCAATGGTCGAGAACGCCAAGCGTCAGAAGACTCCTAATGAGCGGGCTCTGGAGATCCTGCTCATAGGGATGACTGCCATATTCCTCATTGTTGTAGGCACTCTTGTGCCCTTTGCAAACTATGTGGGCGTAGGCATAAGTTTTGTCGTGCTGGTGTCGCTGCTTGTCTGCCTAATACCCACCACAATCGGTGGCCTACTGCCAGCCATCGGAATAGCCGGTATGGAGAGGCTGCTCCAGAACAACGTCATAGCTCTGAGCGGCAGAGGCGTGGAAGCCTCAGGAAACGTAGACCTGGTGCTGATGGACAAAACCGGCACAATTACTCTTGGGAACAGAATGGCCACCGAGTTCATCCCAGCACAAGGCGTGACAGGAGAAGAGATCGCCAAGGCTGCAATGCTGTCATCCCTGGCGGACGATACTCCTGAAGGCCGCAGCATTGTAGAGCTGTGCAAACAGGTTCTCGGAATCAGAGGTCGCGACATCAGACCGGAAAAAGGAACGACATTCGTACCCTTTAGTCCGATGACCCGAATGAGCGGAATAAACATAGGTGGCGTTCAGATCAGAAAAGGGTCTGCAGAATCCATAGACAATCTTGTAAAAAGCATGGGTCTATCCACCCCCGATGAGGTAAAAGCTGCGGTTGACAGGATAGCCAGGGAGGGCGGGACTCCCCTTGTGGTGGTCGAAGGCACTAAAGTTCTGGGAGCTATTAGGCTGAAGGATGTCATAAAGGAAGGAATCAGAGAGCGGTTAACTAACATGCGCAAGTTAGGCATACGGTTCGTCATGATAACAGGGGACAACCCCGTAACGGCCGCAGCAATTGCCGCAGAGGCTGGCATTGACGACTTCATGGCCCAAGCACGCCCGGCGTTCAAGCTTGATGCCATCCGCAGATACCAGAAAGACGGCCACATGGTGGCAATGATCGGAGACGGTACAAACGACGCTCCGGCTCTAGCTCAGGCCGACCTCGCAGTGGCCATGAACGCCGGAACCCAGGCGGCCAGGGAGGCAGCCAACATGATCGATCTCGACTCCAACCCGGCAAAGCTGCTGGACATTGTCGAGATTGGAAAGCAGCTACTGATGACCAGAGGAGCATTGACCACCTTTTCTGTGGCCAACGACGTTTCCAAGTACTTCGCTATCCTGCCTGCCATATTCGCCGCCTCCTATCCACAGTTGGAGGTCTTGAATATCATGGGGCTCGCCACTCCCTCCAGCGCGGTGTTGTCGGCAGTCATCTTCAATGCCCTGATAATTCCAGCGCTGATACCTCTGGCGATAAAAGGAATCAGCTATCGTGCGGCCACAACCGAATCGCTGCTTCGGTACAACCTGGTAGTCTACGGCCTAGGCGGACTGATCATACCTTTCATTGGAATCAAGCTGGTGGACATATTGGTAGTGCTGCTGCACCTGGAGTGAGAAGATGGACAAGAATGAGTTCATAAGAGAAGCTAAGACCTGTGTGCTGCTCTTCGCGCTGGTGTGTTTACTCAGCCTCGCTTACCCGTTCTTCGTTACCTTTGTGGCCGAGAACACAATGCCGTATCAGGCTCATGGAAGCTTGATTTACGTGAACGGCACGCTTGTGGGTTCAGAGCTGATCGGCCAGAACTTCAGCAGTCCTGGCTATTTTCACGGTCGGCCCTCTGCTATTGACTACAACGGGTCCAACTCCGGCGGCAGCAACCTCGGACCTACCAGCGCAAAGCTGATGGAACAGGTGCGCCAGAGAGTCCAGAAGGTCAGGCAGGAGAACAACCTGTCGCACAATGCCACAGTGCCCGCTGATCTGGTTTTGGCATCGGGAAGCGGCCTCGACCCGCACATCAGCCCAGCGAGCGCTCTGCTTCAGGTGCAGCGCGTCGCTAAAGCCCGAGGACTGCCGGAATCGAAGGTCAGGACGCTGGTCGAGGAGCATATTGAGCCGCTTCAGTACGGCCTATTCGGGCAGGAGAGAGTCAATGCGCTGAAACTGAATATTGCCCTGGATGAGCTGGCCAGAGGAAGCAAATGATGAAGGCCAGGGCCAAAGGAAGCTGTGGCAATTCTGGCGGAGGTAATAAAGATGAGTAAGATATCGATGCATGTATTTGTTATGGCCGCCTTCCTTGTAACCAGTTTGAACTGTTGCATGGCAGGGACATATACTGCCAATATAGAGAAGTTCAATATACAGGTAACGAGCGATGAGGCCGTAGACTTCTATGACCAGTTTGCCCCAGCTTCGTACCCCGACTTCACCGCCTATCTTGTTGATATGTGGGTAGGGAATGATTTGTTTGAGACGATTATCCAGGATTATGGCTCCAGCACAAATGTTTCAGAAAAGGCATTAGTACGTGCAATCCAAGTAATCTATCCATTGGAGAATGAAAACAAAAAATCCTGGGCCTATACGGACGTTGGAGGCCAGGAGGGCTTCATTGCTGATGTCCAGGTAGCTGCAAGCATACCCCAGTTTGAGAGTGTTTATTCGCCGGATGCCTCTGGCAATCAGGGAACAATAATCGTAACGATTACAGCCTATACAGCGGATAAGAAGAAGGTTGAGGATGTGCTAAAGACCCTCCAGATTCATCGAACCAGTTAGTTCACCGTCAAAGGGTCACTAATGATTGCTGTATGTCCCTTTCTCCAGGTCCTTTCAATAGGCTCGCAAAGCCGCTCACCGTTCACCAGAGGAGAAGAGGTCTAGAATATTCTGGCTGATGGAGAGTTCCAGGCTTCCAAGCTAATGACCGAAACGGCTAAACTATGGAGAGACTCCGTTAGCCATCAAGCTCAGAGAGCTGCAAAATCTAGCAGAGATTGCAAGAGAGAAGAACCTCATAATAGTTACTCCTTCAGGTGATGTGAGCACAGGCAATCGGTGAATTGTATGACAGACATAAAGCCTCACAGGCACTGCATAGTTTGCGGCAACGCCATAGTCGAGGGGATCGTATGTGATGAGCTTTGCGAATCCAAGTTATAGTCATCAGCAAAACAATTTGTAATCTCTGTTTGGCAAAAATCTTGCTATCCACGTCTTTCCATAACT
>JBGQAL010000184.1:0-4740 GCA_041494285.1 Methanotrichaceae archaeon | reverse complement strand
TTTTCTTGCTTTCTTCCCATGACTCCTGATATATCCATATTAGATTAAATAAGTTGCGTTAAAGACTATAATTTGCACGCAAGCATAAAATCTGGAGCGCAAAAGCATGGAGTTTGAGCTGAGAAGAGTCCTTATAATAATATCTTGCAGCTTAAGGCATATCGAAAAAAGAGAGATCGGATTACAGGTTATACGCACCTGTAGATGAGGATCAACCTGTATATCCCAGCTCCTTTACCTTACCCTATTTCTTCGGATCGAACTTTATTGCCCTATCGTACACTATCTCTGAATACGATGGCCCAGTCTCTGTAGCCTTTTCCAGGTAGCTCCTCCAGACAATGAAGAACGGCTGATTCAGACGTATGCCATAGGCACCTGGCCCAGTGGGAACCACAAAGCAGTGCGAATCGCCATTACTATTCCTGGCAATCTTGTAGACATAGAGATATTTTGCATTAGGATTATCAGGAAGATATTCCTCAGCAGTTCCATTGAAATCCAAGTCGGTGATCGCTCCAATGGCATTAAATACGTCCGCTCCGTTTACGCCAGCGTTCTCGTACGTTGCCTTTCCTGTGGCTACATGGTTTACCCCATAGACGATTATGAACTCATTTGTATCGTTGCCTAAAGTGACTTGTGAATCCTTCAGGAAAGGATAGAATCCCGATAAGTTAACGAACGGAGGTGTCGGTGAATCGGGAGTTTGTTTGGCCGACCATAGATAGCAGCAATCGTGGCTTGGGCCAAAGCCGTCGACTCCTCTCTGGATAGCATCGCTCCCTATTGGGCCTGCTATACTGGTTGGAAGCTCTGTGGCATTCAATCCGCTGTATTTGTTGAGGATCGCCTTCCTCAGCTGTTTTAGATCATCCGTAAGATCAAACTCTGTTTTCCCCGTTCCACGGACTCTTAGCTCTGGATAATCATACGGGTCTAGCTTCGTAGTCTCTTTGGGAGTTACGCGGAAAACAGTTGCGGGCGTGTTATTGAGGTAGTCATTGCCAGCTTGCTTATCTTTGTATAGAGCTGCGCGGATCAATGTGGTAAATGTATCGGAATCATTCTCCACGCCCAGGTTCAATATAGATGAGGGAAGCACCTGAGTGTTAATTATGCCCCCCGAATATCCTGCTGATAGGGCAGCAGCACGGATGCGTTGATTAATGCCTCTGTCGGCCGTAGTGACTACCACCGTAGTTTGATTGAATGGATTTCCAGCCAACCCATCTGGCGTTCCTTCAGTATTGATATCTAGGTTGTTCAGCGTATCGTCAAAGGTGGCAAAGAGCCATCGGGTCTCATTTCCGTATGCCCTAGACATTACATTAGGATCGAAACTGAAGTACCTACATTCCGGAGGTGTTCTCCCCACGAAAACAATGGCTTCATCTGGACGAATATTCCAC
This sequence comes from Methanotrichaceae archaeon, assembly GCA_041494285.1. GTDB lineage: Archaea > Halobacteriota > Methanosarcinia > Methanotrichales > Methanotrichaceae > Fen-7. The sequence continues at coordinate 3,328 of JBGQAL010000184.1, read as the reverse complement.
TGGGGGACTGAATTCCCGCTCATCCCAAGGGATCTTGCTATTTCAGAAAACTGTTTGTCTACCTTATGACCAGGTGCCGGTGGAACAAAATATGTCAGATATTTTGTGGAGGGATTGTTTCCCCATGCAGAAGGCAAGACTCCTTCGTTTAATAACTTGATATAATCCAAATAGCCTAGCTCACCTTTCTGTACGGTGAATCCATCCTTTTCTAAGGCTTGTTGAAAAGCCTTTACGTCACCTGTTGTCGCATTCTGTGCAAGACCTGTTCCTATTAACATGGCGAATAAAACTGCAAATATTATATAGCGTTTCATATGCTATGTTCCTCCTTACAGTTAGTTAAATCATCAATCATTAAAATCCTTTTCGGACTGCATTGGGAAAATCATAATCAATGAAAACGATCGAGCGGGGGTCTCATCCCCCGCAAGCGAATATCGATGGCACCGAATTTTCGATCCTGCCTATTACTAGTAATGATCTAGTAATGATCATAGAAACTTCGCCGTCGTGGAAAGTTCAAGTCATAGCGGCAGAAGGCAACAATAGAAAGCTCTCGGTGGGTAGTCGTCGCCCGTTTGCACGGACGCAAATCTCATACCGCCAGTGGTGGGTGGCCGAGAAGCCTTACCGCCACGGTTGAAAAGATGGACGTGGGACCAGGCGGCATCTGGCGGGTTCGTCCAGCGCGATCCGGACGGCAGCGAGTGCGCTTTCCACGGCGTGCATCACACAATAGTGCTGCTTACTGAATCGCCAGGCCTTTAGCTCAGCAAATTGGGTTTTAAGACATCGCCCAACCGCTGGATCGTCTCACAATATCTATCGCATAATATCTATAATACGCTCCTCGCAAATCGAAGGCTCATTTGTATCTGGCGGTTGACGTCCCTGTCAGTGATCTCCATGTGGCCTGGGTACAAGGTCTTGACGTCCAGCCCAGTCAACCTCTCGATGGACTTGATCAATTTTATCGTGTCCCCACCGTACATATCTGTCCGGCCGATGTTGCCGTCAGGAAAGACTGTGTCCCCGGAGAAGAGGACCTTCTCAGTCCTTTCGTAGAGGCAGATGCTGCCCTCTGAGTGGCCTGGGGTCTCCAGGACCTCAAGTTTCCATTTTCCGATGTCAAGGACCATGCCGTTTGACACCGTTCCGTCAACCTTGTACAGAGGAGCTTCCTGGCCAAAGAGGTAGGAAACAGTTGTCAGGTCGTCGCCCACACAGCCCACCTCCTTTTCGCTGAGCAGGAGCTTCGCCCCCGTGACCTCCTTGATCTCCGGAGCAGCCCCGGAGTGGTCGTGGTGGCAGTGAGTAAGAACTATCGTCTCTATCTTTTGGGGATCTATATATTTTTTGATATTTTTTAAGGTGGGTCCGGCCATCATGCCAGCGTCAACCAGTATGGGCCTCTCGTCGAGGACCAGGTAGACGTTGCCATCGTTGGCGGTACCGCTAACCTTATGCACTTCGACCATGCAAACACCTTCCCAAGAACTGTAACTCTTACTGTATATTAGTTGATAGCATGACCCTGATGGAAGAGGCAAGCGGAGGGCGGGTGCCCAGAGATATCGACCTCGCAGCAAAGCGAGAAGGAATAGAGCCGGCCAGGCTAGCAAGGCTTGTTGCCGCCGGCCGTGTAGTGATACCCAGGAACGTTCGCCGGGAGATCGAGCCCATGGGTGTGGGGGAGCTTCTGACCACCAAGGTGAATGTGAATGTTGGGACTTCGCAGGCCCTGGACAGTCCGGAGACGGAGGTGGAAAAGGCCCTGGCGGCAGTGGAGGCTGGTGCGGACACGGTCATGGACCTGTCCACGGGTGGAGACCTGGACCTGGTTCGCCGCAAGATCCTCGATTCGGTCAGCGTTCCAGTCGGGTCAGTTCCAATTTACAATGCAGCGGTCAAGAAGGATCTCACTTCTCAGGGCCTATTCGACGCCCTCGAGAAGCATGCCAAGGACGGAGTGGACTTCGTAACGGTTCACGTTGGCGTGAACAAGGTCTCCCTGGAGCGCCTCAAACAGGACCCACGGATCATGGGAGTTGTGAGTCGGGGCGGTTCGCTGACGATGAAGTACATCGCCGAGACAGGCGAAGAGAACCCCTACTACGAGGAGTTCGACTACCTTCTGGAGATGGCCAGGGAGTACGAGCTTACCCTGAGCTTGGGCGATGGCCTGCGGCCCGGATGCATCGAGGATGCCTCGGATCGGGCCAAGTATATAGAGTTCATAATGCTGGGCGAGCTGGTCCGAAGGGCCCGAAGGGCCGGGGTGCAAGCAATGGTGGAGGGACCGGGGCACGTTCCGGCAGACGAGATTGAAACATCTGTGAAGGCCATGAAGCACTTGACGGACGGTGCGCCGCTGTACCTGCTGGGACCGCTGGTAACTGACGTGGCACCGGGCTACGACCACATCACCGCTGCCATGGGCGGAGTCATTGCAGGCATGGCCGGGGCTGACTTCCTCTGCGCCACGACACCAAGCGAGCACCTCGATCTTCCTACTAAAGAGGACGTGATTGAGGGCACTTATGTCACCAGGGTAGCCGCTCACGCCGCAGACCTGACCCGACCGGGCGTTCGGGAGCGCGCGCGGGCCTGGGACTTGCAGATGGCAAAATCACGGGCGGAGCTGGACTGGGAAGGGCAGTTTAATGCGGCCATAAATCCTGCCAGAGCCAGGCAGATCCGGCACAGGCGGGGCGTGGAGACGGACACGTGCACCATGTGCAGCGAGCTATGTGCTATCAGGCTGGCGAAGGAAGCGATGGAGAGGGAGAAGGAACGAAAGTGAACTAGATACAAGCAAAGCCGCTAATCTCTAGGTTCTTCGCTTTCTTTAATTGACAAAAAATCCAGCGATTCCTCTGGTTGCAGTTGTTTGGCTACTTCTTTCATATTCAGGTACATTCTGCGCTTGCTCTTTGTCCAATAGTTGAATCCAAATTTTTTATAAAATCTTCTGGCTTCTCCTTAGCATTTTCAGGCCTTTCCTTTGGATCTACAGATAAATACCTGCATCCAAGTGGTCCATCTAAAGCCAATCCAATGGCAAGAAGGAGTAAGTGATTTCCAGGATTCTCTTGTCAGAAGTGATCCGTCCCAGTTCTATTAAATTCATGCTATTCATTTTGGTTTCTCCCTAACTTAAAGTTAGGGGCGAAAAATACCTAACTGTACTTTCCAACTTTTTAGTAGATTTATGAGAATTCCTATTTACTTGCTCCACCAGAGTTTGTTCTCAAAGTTCGCGCTATTTTCGTTCTCCAGATGTCCAATTTTCCTTGAATTACCCTCTTTTTTCGGTCGCTCTTAG
>JBGQAL010000011.1:0-30534 GCA_041494285.1 Methanotrichaceae archaeon | reverse complement strand
TCTTTCCGTAATCCGGACAACCTTCGTGCCAGCACCAGAATGCTGATGCATCTAGATCCGATTGCGTAACTACTCCCCCATGAGGGGGAATCAAACTCAAGATATATAAATCCTATCAATTATAGACATACACGACCCAAATTACTAAATGCCGCCAAAGATTGGCTAAAGTGCAGAATAGAGCGCAATTACTGCTGAACCTGTGGAAAGATGGCAGGGACCAGAAATGTAAGGTTCGCGAACCAATAAAGGCAGAAACACCAAAATACTAAACGCCTAATTTAATCACGTGATTGTAACATTTTACTGGAAAACCTTTTTATAGCTAATCCCTAAAAATAGGTTAGAAAGAAGATCACAATCCTAGAAAAACAGCGTGCAACTACCCACTTTTGGAGACCTAACATAACCATGACCCCAGTCTTGTAGGATACCAGGCTACCCTATGGCCCCAGGCGAAACCACTCGTGCAGAGATAACAAATAAGGGTTTCCCAATTCCTTGTTAATTCCTGAGCTGCTCCTTCAGTCCTACAGAGATCATCCACAGGCCAACCACAGTCGTTATCCCAAAGAGCACAATAGTTTGGATCTCTAAGCCATTGGGAAAGTCTTTTATGGCCACTAAGCCGAGGATTGCGCTTCCTGCACCGATGCCGATCACTCCTAACCTAACCGAGAAGGGCGTCACCAGGAGGCCAAGTAAAATTAGAACAGCCGAGGCCAATAGCGGGATGGAAAAAAGTGGGATGGATATATTCATGGCCCCAGCGTCTAGCTGTAGAATACTTATAGTTTCTTCCTAGCTCGTAACGCATCCACTGCAACCAATTCTTTGATTCTTGAAGTTGTCTTATTCGCCAGTTATTTACCATCCTTATGTAGTAAAGATCTGGGATGAAACGGATCTACATGGACCATTCGGCCACTACGCCTGTGGCACCCGAAGTTCTGGAGGCGATGCTGCCATACTTCGGAGAGAGGTTCGGCAACGCATCCAGCCTGCACAGCTTCGGCCTGGAGGCGAAGGAAGCGCTTGAGGAGAGCAGAGCGAAGGTGGCAGCCCTCCTGGGTGCGCAGCCGGAGGAGATCATCTTCACCAGCGGCGGGACTGAGTCGGACAATCTTGCCCTGAAGGGCATAGTCTACAGGAGCAAAGAGAAAGGAAAAGGAAACCACATCATAACCTCCTCTATAGAGCATCCGGCAATCCTTGAGACCTGTAGGAATCTTGAGACCCAAGGGTTCGATGTGACCTATCTTCCGGTCACAAAAGACGGCCTGATCGATCCTGGAACTCTGGAGTCAGCTATACGAAAGGAGACGGTTCTGATCTCCGTCATGCACGCCAACAACGATATCGGCACAATCCAGCCCCTGAAGGAGATAGGAGAGATCGCCGCGGAGAAGGATGTCTTCTTCCACACCGATGCCGTTCAGACGGCCGGCAAGATTCCAATCGATGTTAATGATATGGGACTTGACCTTCTTTCCATATCCGCCCACAAGCTTTACGGGCCAAAAGGCGTCGGCGCTCTTTACGTACGGAAGGGCACCAGGCTGGACAGCATCGTCCAGGGAGGCGGACACGAGCGCGGCCTGCGGTCCGGGACGGAGAACGTTGCCGGGATAGTTGGCCTGGCAAGCGCGGCAGACCTGGCAGGTCAAGAGATGGAATTCGAGGCCAAGAGGCTGACTGGTCTGAGGGATAAACTGGCCAAGATGGTCCTCGATAGCGTAAAAGACGCCTGGATAAATGGTACGATGGAAAAGCGCCTTCCCGGCAACCTTAACTTCGGATTTCGGTACGTGGAGGGTGAATCTCTTCTTCTCTTTCTGGACTCCAAGGGCATAGCAGTTTCCACCGGATCGGCCTGTTCATCCAAGAAGCTGGAGCCCAGCCATGTCCTGCTGTCTCTGGGCCTAAAGCCTGAAGAGTGTCACGGCTCTCTGCGGATAACCATGGGAAGATCCAACACCGAAGAAGACGTGGACTACGTTGCCAGGTCCATAACCGAGGCAGTAGAGCGTTTCAGAAGCATCTCCGCTCTGGGCAGATAATATGGCGGATAAATATTTATGAGATTGGGGTAACGGAAAGGCAAGGATGGGAAATCAGATCAGTGCTCGGCCGCCTTCCTGGTCTGAACCGCAATTCCGCGCTTGATCTGTTGCATCTCCTCTGGCGCCAAGACTGCTTTGCCTGTGGCCAACAGCTTATCCTGCGCGTCCACTACAAGGACTTCCTCTCCGGCCCGAATTCTCGGGTCTAGGCTCAGGACGTGTTTGGCAAAGACGTTGCCTCCTTTGACTACAAAGGGCGCGGCATCTTCGGAGACTGTGACCCTCAGCCTCGGTGATGCAAAAAGGGCGTGCATCCGCCTGGCACCAAGCATGCTCAGCGTCAGCAAGCCGTCATTCGCCCGGACAGTGGCAATACGCTCTGTCCCTGCGTAGAGATACCTGAGCCGGCGAGTGTTGGAGAGCTTATAGGTTGTGTCATCCGGAAATAGCGCATCTCCTGCGCCCCTGCCGAACTGGAAGTCGGCTATGATCCTGGCCCGCTTGAGCATCATATGCCTTCAAACAGCGAAATAGAAAAGGATTATGGTGCGGTTCATCCGCGGAGACGCTGCCGTCCTCTGTGGCTTCCTCGGCTAGCGTTCAAGATGCCACTCCCTAAATTTGCATTAACCCAAAACCTTTATAGCGTGCTTAGGTGATAGGGCTGAGGTGCCTGTTGAGCAGTCCGCTTAACAGTACAGATCGAAGCATCGGAGTTTGCCAAGGTGGCGGAACGGCCACGCAATTGCCTGCAGAGCAATACCAATCCGGTTCGACTCCGGACCTTGGCTTATCGCTAGAATACAATAATCGAATTGCCTGTTTTACTCACAATTTATGAAGTTTTCGATTTAATAATTAAAAAATAGAAAATAAAACAATAATAGCTCAGTAGGTGCTGAGCTCTCCCTTGAACAGCATCTGCTGCAGCTTGGGTATGTTTGCAAGCCAGTCGTCCAGGATCTCGGTAGCCCTAGACTGCACCTTGGCAAAATCTGCGCCTTCCTTTGGCACAACCTGAATGCTGGCTATGTGCGGCTGGTCCACGGGCTTGCCGATCTGGGAGAGGATCTTGATGTAGGCCTCATCTATGCCCTTGACCTCCTCTGCTATCTGTTTTGCTGCTGCCATAGCAAGCAGGTTGTAGAGCTTACCAACGTGGTTGATGGGGTTCTTACCGCAAGTGGCTTCGAGGCTCATGGGCCGGTTGGGAGTGATGAGGCCGTTTGCCCTATTCCCACGGCCAACTGCACCGTCGTCGCCCATCTCCGCCGAGGTTCCTGTGACTGTGATGTAAACAGATCCTGCCTCAACGTTGTCGGCCACATTCATCTGGGCGTTGATCTTCCGGGAGGTAAACTGAGCGGCATAATCGGTGATGTGCTGGACTATCTCGTTCTTGGTCTCCAAGTACTGGTTGATGTCCGCAAGGTGCCTGTCCACCATGGCACAGGCGATTGTGAGGGTGATCGTGTCTCCTTCTCGCATTCCCATGACCTTTATGTCCTCGCCTATGGCCGGAATCCTCTTCTTCAGGTTCATAAGCTCTCGCTCGGTGTTGTAAACTATGGTCTCCGTCTCCGAGAGGGGCGCATAGCCTACGCCGAAGGACGTATCGTTGGCGGATGGGACATCCCTGCTGAAGACATCGCGCAGGTCCGATGAGCCCATTCCTATCTTGGCGTCCAGGATTAGTTGGTTGTTGATGTCCAGGTTGGAGAGGGATTCAGTCAGAAGCTTTCTAGCAGCCTTGATGGCTATCGTGTCTACAGGTATCTCTTCTCCATTGAATACCCTGGTCGCCCTCCCGGTAAGCAAAATATAGAGCGGACAGATGACCTCGCCACCTCCAAAAGCCGGATGAGACCTGCCGGCTACAATCTGGGTCTTGTCCGTGTTGTGGTGAAGCACGGCTCCGAACCTATCAAGGTACTCCTGGCAAAGAGCACGGCTGATGGATTCAGCCAGGCCATCTGCGACACTGTCCGGATGGCCTATTCCCTTGCGTTCTACCAGCTCTATCTCTTGCTGCTCTATCGGCTTTTGATTAAGGCGTTCAACCTTGATATTTCTCTTCATGACCCTTCCTCAACTGCAAATCTAGTAAACGTGATTTTTTAGCAGGATCATCCGAAGCCATATTAATGCTTTGCACTAGGCAATCCGCTCCTGACAATACAATAACTGCCACTGAGTAGGCCAATGAGACAAGCCAAGCGGCTCGTAAGGCGGTGGAGGAGATGAGGAAAGACGGGCGAAAATGGTAAATCTACTTCCGGTGACTGTACTCTATGAGACTCATCTACGTGGCAGGAAAAGGTGGCGTGGGCAAGAGCGTCTGCTCCGCCTCTACAGGGATCTGGGCATCGCGTCATGGAAAAGAGACGTTGGCCTTCTCCATGGACCCTGCCCATTCGTTATCAGATATCTTCGACGTTGAACTGGGAAGCCAGCCCAAGGAGATAGGCGAGCACCTCCACGCCTATGAGCCTGACCTGAAGGAGGAGTCGAAGAACTTCTTCAGAAGATACAAGAACATGCTGACAGCTCTCTTCGGCCTCTTCGAGGTAGAGATCAAGCCCGACGACTTCGGCTCCATGCCGGGGGTAAGCGAGCTCATTTTCATGGACAAGCTGAACGACATTTACGTGGAGAAAAAGTACGATGTCGTGGTGATCGATTCGGCCCCCACTGCCATGGTGCTCCCCCTGCTCCAACTGCCCTCCATAACCACGAGTTTTGTCACTAGGGTCTTGGGCGTTAGAAACAAGTGGATGAGCGTCCTTAATATGCTCGAACCTGGTTTTGGGGACGCCATCCTGAACGAGGTCAGGTCCATGAGGATTAAGGCGGAGACCATGAGAAACGCTCTACTAGACCCTGAGATTGCAACTATTACCGTGGTAACAATCCCTGAAAAGGCAGCGGTAATGGAGACAGAGCGGCTAATTCAGACTGTGGAGTCTCACGGTGTGCACGTGGATTCTATTGTGATCAATCACATCATTCGGGGCTGCGACTGCGACTACTGCCATCAGAAGAAGTCGTCGCAAACTGGATACATCGAGGAGCTTCAGAGGATGTACAGCAGCAAGCGAATAGCCACTCTTCCGGATTACGGAGGCGAAATAAAGGGCGAGTCGCTAGGGCAAGTAGCTGAAGAGCTTTACGGTACAGGGCAGCTGTTATTCTGATCCAATAGCCCGGAGGTATCTTCGGTCGCCGTGTTCAACATTTTCCGCCCGCTTGCCACTATTATCCACCAGAAGGACCTGAAGTCTGCATATACATCGCTCCCTATCCGCTCCACCAGTTTCCGATGCGATCCAGATGCTAGAGTGATCAAAGGCCATGGAGTGTGATGTAACCTTTTTCAGCTTGGATGGCGCACCAGTCTATTTCATCCTCTTTGCCTTGCTTTTTATTCTTCTATGCTTACATAACCTTTTTATGGTAAGCTACTATGTTTAACCCCGTGATTAAAATGGTGGGAAAAGTCCTCAAGATATCGATGTTGCTCTTGGCGCTGGCAGTACTATTCACTATAACCGGAGCAGCAGAAGGTAACAGGCTGAAGCTTGTAACTACAACAAGCCTCCATGATACCGGTCTCCTCGACGTTGTAAAACAAAAGTTCGAGGAGAAGTACAACGTATCCTTAGATGTAATTTCTGTAGGCACCGGAATAGCCATCCAATACGGTGAAAGGGGAGACGCAGATGTACTATTGATACATGATAAGGCTAGAGAGGTCAAGTTTGTAAATGATGGACACGGCCTGGAGCGCAGGTGCGTGGCCTACAACTACTTCAACATCGTTGGCCCGAAGGACGATCCTGCCGGGATCAAGGGAATGAATGCCACCCAGGCTCTAAAGACTATCTTCCAGAAGGGTAAGTCTGACCCTAACAAGATCAAGTTCGTCTCCCGTGGAGACGGCTCGGGTACCTATTCCAAGGAGCAGTCCCTTTGGAAGGCAGCAGGCTACAACTATTCCTCCCAGGTCAACACCTCAGCCAACCGCTGGTATCTCGAGTCTGGCAGCGGCATGGGTGCAACCCTAATGATGACCAATGAGAAGTCGGCATACACTTTGACCGACACATCCACCTTCATGGCTTTCAAAGGCAATCTGACATTGGTCCCGATGGTCGAAGGGACAAAAGATCTCCGGAACGTCTATGTAGCTATAGCAGAGAATCCGAAGAAGCACCCGGGAGTGAACTGTGAGATGGCGAATAAGTTCATAAACTTCCTGGTTTCCGAGGAAGGCCAGAAGCTCATAGGCAGCTATGGAATGGACAAGTACGGCAAGGCGCTCTTCTTCCCGGCTAAGGGTAACTGCACCCTGATAGGATGCTCCTCAGCGGAGTGCGCTGTTCCGACCAACGCCTCTTGTGCAACAGCTTGAAACTAGGGTGAAATAGGTTGGACGAGATCTCGGCAGGCTTCATCAGGGCCATACAGCTAATAGTAACCCTTGATCCACAGGTCGTGGAGATAACCGCCCGATCTCTTTCTATTTCTTTGACATCCATTCTTATTGCCTCTCTGATCGACATACCTATCGGCGGAATCATCCAGTTTCACGATTTTCGGGGAAAAAGAGCCCTCATAAATTTAATACAAACCTTTTATAGCCTCCCCACTGTGACCGTAGGCTTGTTGGTATTTCTGCTTCTTTCCAGGTCAGGACCACTTGGCAGCTTGGGCCTTCTCTTCAGCCCAGGGGGGATGATCATCGGCCAGACAATACTCATAACTCCAATCATGATTGGCCTCACCATCTCCGCCCTAGGCGGCGTAAATGTGCAGATAAAGGAGACGGCTGTATCTCTGGGAGCAACCGATTTCCAGGTCATATTCACGATCATGAAAGAGGCAAAAGCGGCCGTCATTGCGGCCATCCTCTTGGGATTCGGACGAGCCTTGTCAGAGGTAGGCGTGGCTATGATGATCGGTGGAAACATCCGCGGATATACAAGAGTGCTGACCACCGCTATCTCCTTGGAGACATCAATGGGAGATCTGGAACTGTCCATGGCCCTTGGGATAATACTTATATCCATATCACTAGCGGTTAACCTTCTATTGAACCGGATTCAAGGGAGATAAAAATGGCTCTGATAGAGATAAAGGGGCTTTACAAGAGCTTTGGAAAGTCGGAGATACTAAATGATATAAACCTGGATATAGAGGAAGGCAAAATCCTTGCCCTAATCGGTCCGACGGGTTCTGGAAAGACCTCTTTGCTGCGACTTATCGACACGCTCGATCAGCCCACGAGGGGCAGCATATTTTTCCATGACGAAGATATCTGTCGTCTCTCTTCAAAAGAAAAGCTCCTAGTCCGCCGGAGAATGGCTATGGTCTTCCAGAAGCCGGTGATGTTCAGCCGAAGCGTTTATGAAAATGTTGCCTATGGGTTAAAGGTAAGGAGCAATGGAAATTCCAGAGATGATGTTCTGCATACTCTAGAGGAGGTAGGCCTCTTGGGATACGAATCCAGGAGTGCTACTACTCTTTCAGGAGGAGAGATGCAGAGGATTGCTCTGGCCAGGGCCATGGTAATTAAGCCTGAGGTTTTGCTGCTGGATGAGCCTACCGCTAACCTCGACCCAAATAGCGCTTCTGCCATAGACGGTCTGATTGGGCGTCTGGCTCAAGGTGGAACGACGGTTGTCATCGCCAGCCATAACATGACAGAGTGCCAGAGGCTGGCGAATAGGTTTGTCGTTCTGGCCAACGGCAGGATTATCCGGACAGGAAGGCCGAATGATATCCAGCCCGACAAAGAACAGTCTATCAACTTCTTTGATTCTCTTGATACTTCGGACAAGGTTTGAACTCACAATAGTGCGAATAAGGCAACCTTTTGGATGCGCTGCTTAACCGGCGAAGAGATTCCAGTGAGGTTTGAAAAATTTCCCCTATACAGATCTAACCTTTCCACAGTCTTCAAGAGTCGGGCCATATTCATGAGAAATAATTTCCTTAGAGTGCTACCCGATTTTTCAGCACTCCGATCCCCTCTATCTCCACCTCCACCACATCTCCCTTCTCCAGGCGGCCAACTCCTGGCGGTGTCCCCGTGGCGATAATGTCCCCAGGCTCAAGGGTCATGACGTGGCTGATGAATTCGACAAGGCTTGGAACGCCGAATATCAGGTCAGAGGTGTTGGAGCTTTGCTTGATCTCGCCATTCACTCGTGTCTTAATGTCCGCATACGCGGGGTCGATACAGGCAATCCAAGGCCCAAATGGGGCGAAAGTGTCGAAGCTCTTGGCGCGCGTCCACTGGCCGTCCCTCTGCTGGAGGTCACGAGCTGTGACGTCGTTGAAGCAGGTGTACCCCAGAATGTGTTTTTTGGCCTCATCAGCAGCTATGTCCTTGCAGCGCTTGCCTATCACGACTCCAAGCTCGCCCTCGTAGTCCACCATCTCGCTCGATTTGGGCATGACTATCTCGGCACCCGGGCCGATGACAGCAGACGGCGGCTTCAAAAAGAGTATGGGCTCCTCAGGAAGCTTCATCTTGAGCTCGTTGGCGTGCTCCACATAGTTCAGGCCGACGCAGACTATCTTGCTTGGCTGGCAAGGAGCAAGCAACTCGACATCCTCCATAGCCAGCACCTTGCCTCCAGAAACGATACGATGGTCATCCACGCTGAGCGAGCCGCCTCGAACTTGACCGTCCATTAAAAACCTGACTATCATCTTTTAACCCCTGCACTGTTCCTTGCTCCCTGACTGTCCTCTCCTGTACCTGCCAAACTCGCTGTTCAATAATCGGTCAGCCATTAAAACAGGCCCCTCCACGCAAATCCTTGTGCCCTCTGGGTCCAGGCAGCAGGAACCACAAATTCCTATGGCACATTTGAAGTACCTGTTGATGCATGCCTGAATCTTATCCACCTGGTCTCGTGCTCGGGAGATTATGTCCCACATCATCAGCTCAGGCCCACAAAGATAAATCTGGCTGAACTCAGAAAGATCCAGCTCTTCCAATCCAGCCGCCACCCGGCCGTGAATGCCAAGGCTGCCATCATCAGTAGTGAGAATGACGTCTCCCAAGTTCTGGAAACGGGAACGGAAGATCATGTCCTCTGACGATCGAAAGCCTAAGAGGGAGGTTACACTTATCCCAGCGTTCTTGGCCTGCTCGCCCAAGAACGCTAGAGGTGCCACTCCGACGCCGCCGCCTATGAGCAGTATCTTTTTGCCACGCAGGACAAAGCCGTTGCCCATAGGTCCCCGCAGGCCAACGCTGCTGCCTGCTCCTAGCCTAAAGAGAGCGTTTGTGGCATCGCCGACGGCATTTACTGTTATCGAGTTCTCTCCTGAGAAGCTCATGGGGATCTCGTCCACGCCTCTTACCCATAGCATCGCATACTGGCCGGGGGCTGGGTCCAGGTCGAGATCGAAACGGAATGTTCTGATGAATGGAGCCTCTGACCTGACCTCCTGGATGACGGCATTAATAGGCCTCATGATCGCCTCACCGCCATTCCGCACAGTTCGTCAATAGTTAGCGATTTCCTTTCCAGGTAGCGGGACAGCCCGTCAGTGATCTCCCTGAAGACGTCGTATCCCTTGTGGAGCGCAGTGCCAACCTGGACAGCCCTTGCGCCAGCCATGATCATCTCGGCGGCATCCTCCCAGGACGAGACTCCTCCCACGCCTACAACTGGAATATCCAGGTTTGAGGAAAGCTCGTAGACGCACCGCACAGCTACAGGCTTAACCGCCTGGCCGGACAGACCTCCGAATCGATTACCCAGGATTGGATACCCAGTTTCTATGTCTATCGCCATGGCCTTTAGCGTGTTTATGGCCACCACTGCATCGGCGCCGCCAGATTGGGCTGCCCTGCCTAGCTCAACAATATCAGCCGTGTTCGGCGTGAGCTTGACCCACACCGGAACGTCTGCATTGGCCTTCACAGCTCCTGTCACGCTCTCCACCAGGTCGGGATAGCGACCAAGCTCCGAGCCGTATTTTTCGGCATGGGGGCAGGACAGGTTCAGCTCGAAGGCGTCGGCTTTAAGGCCGCGGGCAATCCTTGCAAACTCAGCAGCACTGGAGCCGAAGATGCTGGCCACCACAGGCACGCCGCCTACCCTTGCAAAATCGATCTCCTCCTGAAAGTCTTTGTAACCGGGATTGGGAAGGCCCATGGCATTCAGAAGGCCGCAGTCCACCGAAACGATGTTCGGTCCGGGATGGCCCATGCGTTGTTCGCTACCGATGGATTTGGTGACCACGCCGCCCGCGCCAGCCTGCGCTGCCCGGCGAAGAGAAGCGCCAGTGGTGCCCAGAATGCCAGCGGCAAGCATGACTGGATTATGCATGGTCAGGCCGCCGACATCGACGGAAAGGGATAGCATGGAAGGAAAAATGCCAAGAGAGAATAAAAGGATTGGCCCAAAACCTAATTACCTTCAAGGCGCAATTTCGTCGGTCATGCTCAAGGCAGGCGACTTCTTCCTGGCAGGCAATACCGGAGGCGTGGTGGCTGCTTTCGTGCCCTGGGGCAAGGCCTATGCCGGAGTCGCCCCTGCCCACATCTTCCACTACGCCGGGACTGACGCTCTGCGAATAGGCAGCCAGCAGACCAAGGTAATCCGCTACGGCGCTGGAATCGACATGGCGATATTTCCGGTCTTTTCCTCCTGCGAACCTACCGACCTTGGAAAGCCACAGCTTGGCAATGCGGAGCTTGTAAACGCCCGGACAACAATGGGCTGCAGGGTAACGGACGTGTCCTGGTCCATCGCCTACGTGGCTCTTCAGCCCGGAAACCCTCCGGGGCCAGGCAACAGCGGAACGCCCGTGGTCCAGGACGGCAAAGTCGTGGGCATGCTGCTCTCCCTGAGCATGCACACCTGGAAGGGGATCATCCTGAACGCTGAGCTAATAAAGAGTGAAGCGAAGATGTAAAGTTCAGACAAAAAAAATTTTAAGAGACAACTTTGGCGGTGATTATCTTAACCACCGACATCGGCCTATTCTCGGCGTTGGTCTTTATTCTTCCGATCGCGTCAACGACGTTCATGCCTTCCACAACTTTCCCAAAGACGGGGTGCATCTTGTCCAGATAGTTGTTGTCCACAAGGTTGATGAAGAACTGGCTTCCGCCTGTGTTCGGTCCGGCATTCGCCATGGCAATTGTGCCGCGATCGTTCTTGTTGTGGTCTGTGAACTCGTCCTTTATGTTGTAGCCTGGACCGCCGGTTCCCGTTCCAGTGGGGTCTCCTCCCTGGATCATGAATCCGTCGATCACCCTGTGGAAGACGGTCCCGTCGTAGAACCCCTTCTCGACAAGAGTCTTGAAGTTGCCTGCTGTGATGAGCATGTCGTCGTAAAGCTGAATGGTGATGTTCCCCATATTCGTGTTCAACAAAACCTTGGTCGTCCCTGTCTCCGTTGTATTTTCTGCCATACTGATACCTATGAAGATCCCCAATATCAAGATACTGGCAGATAAATATAATATCTTTCGCATCATTAGGGTAGAATAATCCGAAGGGTGATTTAACCTTTACCCTTCTCACCTGCCGTAAGTTGGTAACGTCCTCGTAAAGGCAGGAAAGGAATGCAAAGTTATATCTTTTCTCGCGGTGGTGTTTCGGTAGATGGCCAGGAACCAGAAGGATCACTACTACAGGTTGGCGAAGGAGGAGGGTTACCGTGCGCGCTCGGCCTACAAGCTCCTCCAGATAAACGAGAAGTTCCACCTCATCAAAAAAGGCGACTCGGTAGTTGATCTCGGGGCCGCTCCGGGAGGGTGGCTCCAGGTAGCCAAAGAGCTGTCGAGCGGAACAGTCGTAGGAGTTGACTTGGAGACGATCGCACCCATTCCCGGAGTACTTACTTTCAAGGCCGACATTACAAAGGACGAAACCCTGGATCTGATAAAAGGAGCCATAGGAGACCGCGCTGATGTTGTTATTTGTGACGCAGCGCCGAACCTCTCCGGAGCCTGGGACGTGGATCACTCCAGATCAATAGACCTGGCCAGGTCTGCACTGAGAGTTGCAAGAAAGGTGCTAAAACCCGGCGGCAACTTCTTGGTCAAGGTCTTTCAGGGAGACACTTTCCTGGATTACCTTGCCGAGGTAAAGAGGGAGTTCGAAAAGTCCCAGGCTCATTCCCCGGCTGCGTCCAGAAAGGAGAGCGCAGAGACCTACATCATAGGAAAGAAGCTGATCAGTGGCCCTGTGAAGATGGGGGATGTATACGAACTGCAGATCGAATCCCTTGGTCGATCAGGGGACGGAATGGCGCTGATAGATGGTTTTGCGGTATTCGTCAAGGGTGCGAAGTTGGGTGAAAAAGTCCGAGTCAAGATAGAAGCAGTCAAGCATAACTTCGCCTTCGGAAAGCCGATGGATGGAAAGCATTAATAACAAAGCACGGATAAAATACCAGGATTACATTATGACTGAGAACACTACGATTTTCATTGGCTCCAAGCCAGTAATGAACTATGTTCTGGCACTGATGACCCAGTTCAACAAACAAGTCGCTGACGTTACCCTGAAGGCCAGGGGAAGAGCCATCTCCAGGGCAGTCGACACCGCGGAAATCTCCAGGAACAAGTTCATGCCGAACCTTAAGATCAAAGACATTACCATAGGAACGGAGAGCGTTGTTGACGAGCAGGGCAAGAGCATCAACATATCCTCCATGGAGATAACCCTCACCAACCAGCCCTGAAGGTCGTTTCGGTTTTTCCGGTCTTTTTCCGGAAAACTATTTTATACCTTGTCGAAGTACCAGATAGCTGTGACCATCTTCAGAGCGTACGATGTCAGGGGCATTTACGGAGACGAACTCACAGAAGAGAGCGTCAGACGAGTCGGTCAGGCATTTGGATCTTACATCGACGGCGGAAGGATCTCTTTAGGAAGAGACACCCGTGTCTCCGGTCCTTCTTTACAGAAATCGTTCTTGGAAGGTGTCTTATCCACGGGATGCTCTGTGGACAGCTACGGTATTATTCCCATATCCATCCTCAGCTATGTAACCTGGGCCAACGTTCGAAATGCAGCGGCCTATATTTCCGCGTCGCACAATCCACCTGAGTACAACGGAGTCCGCTTTCGGACCGAAGACGGCTACGGTCTCCTCTATCGAGAAACTGACATAATGAGGTTCTACATAGAAGGCAACTTCCTCTCTGGCAGCGGCCAGGTTGCTGATTATAACCCTGCAGCCGCGGTCGAAAGGTATGCGGAGTACGTTGGAGAGAAGCTGGAGTTAAGGCACCAGCTCAGAGTCGTTCTGGATGCAGGGAATGGTTCTGCCTGCATCATCGGACCCCTGTACGAAAAGCTAGGCTTCGACACCGTCATGATCAACGGTAATATGGACGGCAGCTTTCCGGGAAGAGGGCCCAGTCCCACGGAAGAAACCCTTAAAGGTGCGTGCAAAGCGGTCGTAGAGCAGGGAGCTGATTACGGGGTTGGCTTTGATCCCGATGCCGACAGGGGCATAGTCATCGATGATAAAGGCCGAGTGTTGCCGCCAGAAAAGGTAGCCATAATCCTGGCCATTCGGAGGCACAGCCCTGGCGACCTGGTCATCTCCGGCTTCGATTGCTCAATGATCCTGGAGCGAGAGCTAATCCCAGACGGCATAAGAGTCCAGAGAGAAAGAGTTGGAGACGTCTATGTGGCCAACACCGTTAAGAACTCCGGCGCGGTCCTGGGCGTGGAGAGGAGTGGCCACTTCTTCATGCCAGAGTTCCAATACTCCGACGATCCCTTCGCCATGAGCCTCGCACTGGGAGAGATTATATCCGAAGGCCAGAAGTTATCCGAGCTGGCAGACCTAATACCAGACTACCCATACCGTCAGTTGAGCATAAGGATGGACAAGGTTGATCCTGCAGCAGTTATGAAGGTTCTAGGAGAAAAGCTAGCTTCAATGAATCCTGACAACACAGACGGACTGAAGATAACCACAGATACGTACAGCGTCCTGATCCGGCCATCCAACACGGAACCGCTGATACGCCTGTCCGTTGAGACTGAAGGCGGCGACCTGGAGGAACTGGTGGAGAAGTATGAGAAGATCATAAAACAGACTGCTAAGAATCCAGCCCTCTGATGAGCAGGGTTGGGCAAATCTTTTGGATCTAAGGAACCTATTTATCGCATCAGAATCCTTCTTCTATCACATTATTCGCGATCCATTGTGCAGAGCTGAACGGCATTGAGCTACGAAGACGTGTGCATTCTGATCCCAACCCTCAACGAAGAGGAGTCCATCGAGTCGGTAATAAAAGACTTCCAGGCCCTCGGATTTGAGAAGATCCTGGTCATAGACGGCCACAGCACCGATGGTACTGTGGAGAAGGCCAGGAGGACAGGAGCAAGGGTTGAAGTGCAAAGTGGAACCGGGAAAGGCCGGGCCTTGAAAGAGTCCTTCGACCTGATCGATGAAGACTACGTTGTGCTAATAGACGGAGATGGGACATACCTACCTTCCGAAGTAAACCTGCTCCTCGATCCGGTTATAAAAGGTAGAGCGGATCACGTTATAGGAAACAGGTTCGGTAACCTGGAGGGAGGGGCTCTCAAGCGGCTGAACATGTTCGGTAACAGGATCATCAACCACTTCTTCGGAATCATATACGGTGTTCGCCTTGCCGACATCCTATCCGGCTACCGGGCTTTTACAACCGACGGATTGCGATCCCTGGACCTCAACATGCCCGGATTCGAGATCGAGTCGGAGATGACCATCGAAAGCGTCAAGAAAGGCCTGCGCATTGCAGAGCTGCCCATAACCTACCGTCCCAGGCCAAAAGGAACCAAGACCAAGCTGAACCCCTTTCGGGATGGGCTTAAGATAATACTTACAATCTACAGGATGGCAAAGACCCAGAACCCCATTTTCTACTTTGGACTGATTGGTTCTTTCTTCGGTGTCGCCGGATTTCTGATTGGCCTATATGTACTCATGGACTGGGTCAACGGGCGCATAAATCACATTCCTCTAACCATTCTGACCGCGATTCTGATCATCGTGGGCTTCCAGCTCTTCTTGATAGGAATTCTGGGAGACGTCATGGCATCCCTCCACCGAGAGACGATGATGGAACTTCACAGGACAATAAGGCAAAAGAAAAAATAAAAAGGGCAGAACAGCCTGAAATGCCAAACAGGAAAATGAGGCAGGCCCGCATCATCCGCTGATGAACTCCAATTTGCAATCGCTGGTTGCCTCGATCATGTAAGCTTTTCCAGGAACTAAGGTATCGTTCTTGGCCAGATAGCTCCATTCCGTGCCGTTATAGCTCCACAAGAAGGCGGAAATTATTCCCTTATCTACAGCTTGAGAATAGCTGTATCTCTTGTGTTCGGCGCTCACTGTTACATTATTTGTGCCGATGGTCCCATTGAAGGGAACGCCTATCATGTTCCAACCCTTGTTGAGAGCCAGACGATAAGGGAACTCCACTGGCTTTCCGTGGACCTCGATGGTGAAGTTGCCGGAGCTGTCTATAAGATAGCCTCTTCCCGGCTCTAGGCTGCTGAGGTTCTTTGCACTGGAGTCTTTCATGTTGAACGTCCAGCCAACGCCAGAAGGAACAAAGACTCCCCGATATGGCTTGTCTTCTAGGTATTTGTAGAGCGATGAATCCTTTGGTTTCAGGTAGAGTGAAACTGCATTCCATCCTGGGGTGACATTTATGAACTGGACCTGGCCAGGCACGACCCTGTACTCGACCGAGAAGGTCCTGGTCTCGTTAAGCCTGGGCCTTACTACTGGCCAGGAGACTCGCTTTTTCAATCCGAGGATCTCTTCATCGTGCCAGACAGCTTGGCCGTTCTCCTTTACTACTATCTTCTCAGCATCCTTGGGGAGAAGGACCTCTCCAATGAGTGCCGGGGGCGCGTTTAGCTGAAGCTTACCGTCAGTGGTCTCGGTCTGGACCCAATAAACCCAGTTGGTAGCACCGTCGGAGGTAGGCTTAATCGATGCCTGAACAGTGGATGTCTGAATATTTGTTTTATTTCCAATGCTCTGATTAGACTGGTTAGAAGTCGTCACGTGTGTTGTATAGGGCAGAGGCGGTGTGTTTGGCAGGGCAGGCCTGAAAGCAGGGTCACCGATTATTACGTTCATGTTAGACGTCTCGTTGAATATTCCCTGAATGGAGGTGTCCCAACTGGGTAGCTGCTCATCGTAAGCATTTATATCCTTGATGTTGTCCGCGCCGTCGAGCTTCAAGCGGTAGAGGTTGTTGGCTTTGACCTGAGCCTGCCCTACTGTGGCGTTCTCATAGGCTAGTGCCTGATAAAACCTCTTGGATTGATCTTCTGAAAGGAAGATCCAGGATAACGATGACGGCCCAATGTAGTTTACTGCCCCGGCCCTTATGAATGCCAGGGCTATGGAATCGTCCAGTCTCATGGGCACGTACATCTGCGTTCCGCTGATGTTTATGGTGAACCCCTTCAGGCGCGCGGTTATGCAGGCTTCTGTCGTTGTCGTCTGGGGTGATAAGGTGAGCTGTTTTACCTGGGCTTCATCCATAGCATTGTCCATCATCGACCAGTAGGAGAGCTGCCAGGCATTCTCTGCACCGTGATGGTAGAAATACACTATGTTCTGGCCATTGTTCATCTGAGATGTTACCTCCTGGTAGGTAGCCTCCTCCCAGCGCAGATTCTTTACCGACTCACCTGCGTCATTCAAGTAGCCTGCTACGCTGATGCCCGTCGGGCTCTGCGGGAAATCCAGAGGCGGTGAGGATATGACCAGCGCCTTATTTTTCCACTGACCCACGAGCTTGTCGTAGGCCGTGGTCCTGGCCAAGAGCTGAGAGGCATCGTAGACGCTCAGAGCCACTATCCTTCCAACGGCAACTTCACTGTAGTTTTCATCATCCATCTTTAGCTGGTAGTCCCTGTAGACATCATAGCTGATCAGATCGGTTACGTTCTGCTTCATTCCCGTGGATATGAAAGGAAGAGAACCTGGATCACCAACCACTGTCAGATACTGTGGCGAGATCTTCATCTTCTCCACTGCGTCCTTTAGGAGTCTCTCCTCTTTCAGAGGCTCTACTTCCTGGGGGTCCTTGGCCACGTCAAAGAGTATTCCCTGCCTGGAAGCTGCAGCTATAGGCGCTACCATAGACAGCCTGGGAACCTTGGTATGGGAAAAGGCGGTCACGTTCAACTGAGGAACGTTTGACATAACATCGATGGTATAGTTCTCGGTTTTGTGAGCATAACCGTCCCCAGATTCGATGTTGAACTTCCACGTCCCTGGCTCCAGAAGAGGCAAATGTGCGTGATACCTCTTTCCCGAAGCTGTGTCGGTGATCATCTTCGACCCGACTCTTCCCGCTGGTGTATAGATGTTGAGTGCCGTGAAACTGGAGTCTTTTTCCACATTCCAAGACACATTGGCCACACCTACCGGCATGGTACTCGGATAAGTGATGTTAGTAATTGGCCAGTCGTCCTTCCTCTCTGCAGTGACATTCTGTTCCAAGCTGCTGTACGTGACTGAGATTCCGCTGTCCAAACGCTGTATCCAGCCTGCATCCATGGGATAGAGTACCTCTACTTCCAGGGCCAAGCTGGCAGTTTTATCCGACTCGAGCTTATCCAGGTTCCAGACGAGAAGAGAGCCATCCATGAAAGCATTGAGCGGCTTGGACTCTTCTCCCGTGTATGGATCTGTGATATTTACCTTGCCTGTGCTCGCTTTAGGCCAGCGTAGGAGTTTGCCGCTGGGGAAGAGGTCAACTAGCTGGACATCCTTGGCAACATCGGTATTGGCGTTGGTTAAGGTTATGTTCAGCCGGACAATCTCACCGGCCCTCTCAGCGGGTATCTTTGCCGGGTTAATGTCAATATCGACGAGGATGTCACCGACCTTTGCCCTCTTGAACTCAGGCTTTGGAATTGGTGGAAGAAGTGACAGATCATGGGAGTTGGTCAGAACGACTGAGTTAGGGCTGAATCCTCTGGCCTTCATCTCCCTCAGCAGGAGGTCTCCGCTGTCATCAATCAGGGACAGGTTCATCTGGCTCAAGTTGGACCTTGCGTTACCGGATATCTCGCCCTCTATAACAACCTCTTTTGCGCCCAGATTCTTAAGGGCGGAGCCTGTCTCTCTGGGCAGGTCCTTTCCTGTGAATAGAACAGGCCAGTTTAGGTATGAGGCAAGGGTTGAAGCCCTTAACCCTGAGGTGTAATTATCTCCAACGATTACAGCTCCAGGAGAGCTTTTCCATTTCTCGCTTATCTTTTGTGCCAGCTCGTAAGGGTTGTTTGCATTTATATTGGAGTCGCACTTCCAGGATACGTTGCCCAAGCCTAGAGTCCTTCCACCGAGCTGTTCGAGCAGCCACTTGGCGGAGTTTGAGGGCGGCTCGAGCTCAGACCACAGGGGTGTATAAACGACGTTGTACTCGTAAGCGAGGCCTGCAGCCCCCGCAGAAGTCACGTCTTCTATGTACTTAACTGCGCCTTCCACATTCTGAGCAGACAAGGTGTACTCTACATAGTCGTTGCTCAGCCTGACGTAAACCTGCCTATCGGTCATGCCTGAGGCCAGCTTCACATCGGCCGTAGATACGGGTGAGATGACGGTGAAGTCGGCTATCTTAGATATGTCTGCGTAGTTGTAACCCTGGCTTCTGTCGAAGGGGTTGCCGATAGCTACCCCCAGCTTGACTGGTCCAAGGTCAGTGGTTATGTTCTTGGCCTCTCGGACTAAGTCCAGAACCTGCTCTTGCTTCCACTGCTTCCAGCGCTCTAGGTTGTAGCTGCTGGAGTAGATCTTAGTTAGGTCTATGCCTGTGTCTTTGTAGAACTTCTCTTTGCAGAAATCGCAGAAGCAATAGTTCTCATCCTGGAACCCGAAGTTATAAAGGACTACTCCATCCACCTTGTAGTCTTCTATAAGTTTCTCGACGTTGTTGTAAAGCTCATCTTTCACGTCTGGGTTCACAGGACAGAAGTAGCTACCATTTTCTTGGTCCGATTGTTTCTGAATCCTCTTCGGATCAACATTGGCTTTGTTCTGGAAAGGCGTTGAGAGACCTATTTCACCCAGGAACGACGATTGTGCTGCCGAAGTGACATTGCTGGCCTGAGTTAGGTGCCTTATATCATCAGCCTTTAGATCGGGGTTGTTAGGTATCTCCAGGGTAGCTGTGATGTAGACCTTGATTCCGTCCTTATGAGCAGTCTCAACAAGGCTCTTGGCAAGATCTCCGCTTCCATGAACTATGATGGCTGTTACATTCCCTGCCTCCAGCGTGTGGAGGACTGCCACCGCTCCGTACCTGTCCAGGTCACTCTGCTCAACCCAACCAAGCCGGTTCCCCGAGCGAACGTCTTTAGGCAGGATCAATAGCGGCTTTTTTACTGTTCCATTATCCTGCGACCATATTGCAAGCGGAGTTGCAGCGACGGGGCCGTGCCAGTCGTCTGCACCTACCAGGACCGCATCCTCTACGCTTCCTTTGACGCCTCTCTCCAGTTGAGCTTCTGACGATGTTACTAGAAGGGCAGCTATTAGGAAAACAATTAGCAGCTTCACTGTGCCACCTCTTTAACGGAAATCCCCAAATCCTTTAGGGCCTTCAAGGTATCTTCTGGGACCCTGCCCACTATTAGAGCCTGGGAAAGGCGCGTGCTGCGCTTGGCAAAGTCCTGGATTATCGATCTTGTTGTATTTGTCATAGGCGAATCGCAGATCACTAGCGGGAAGTCTTGCATTCTGGCCTCCTGGTACGCTTTGAAGACATCATTGTCCTTTGGTGTGGAGACGATTACACCGGTTGTCCCGTTCTTCCACATCTCCGAAATGAAGCGCCAGGACATCTCGCCGATGTTCGTTCCTCCTATCCTAGTGACATTTTGCACGTCTGCCAAGGACTTCTCTGCCTCCGAGGGGACTATGGACTCATTGCCCAGAATTAATACACGAGCGTATGATAACAGGCTCTCTCTATCCTTCTCGTTAAGCCCCGCGGGGGAGATCAGTATTTCCGGTATTGACCGGTTATCCAACCTGGCTAGAGACGCTAGAGTCCTGTAAAGGAAAGAGTCCGTCGTGAGCATTGCTGTGCCAGAAGGCTCTATTGTCGTTACCGTGGTCATTTCATCCGGCAGGGGTATTCCATTCGAGTCCACAGCCTTGAACAGAACTGGATAATTTCCGGGTTGGTTTGCTAGCAACGTGAAGTTCGCCACTCCAGCCGCATCCGGGCTAACCGAGATAACCTGGGTCAAAGGTATTACCATCAGGTTTGGCGGGGTGAACACTCCCACCTTAATAGTTTCCTTTACGCCGAGCTCTATGCTGAAAGCGCCATTGTATGTCCTGTTGACCACCAACTTCTCAGGTACATCGATATTGGCTTTGTACGCCCTTATAGCTATGCCAAATTGGACAGAAGCCTGGGCCGTAGAGATTTTGGACCTATTCCCCATTGACATGGCAGTGATGTTCACGAGACCCATCTGGCCGGGGTTAGCAGAAATAATTTTCAGCTTCATACCGTGGCTTGTGCCTGGCGCGAGGGGCACGTCGTATGGAAGGGTGACCTCGTTGTCTCCTTCCATGAGGCTGACCATCCAACCCGAAGGGAGTGAAGACGAATTTATGGATGCCACATCCCTGAACTGGCCCGTGTTCCTGACCACAAGGTCTAGCTTCGCAGATTCGTCGGCCTTGGCAGTGGTTGAAGCCATCTTAGCGTCGTTGATGGACAGACTGAGGCCGTAGCTTTCCTGTTTTATTACATCGATATGAAATTCTACCACTAATGGCATGGATGGCGGCGAGCTGTCGATCAAATACATGAACCCGGTGTAAGTCCCTGGTTCAGTCTCAGGGGGAATGGCGAAGAAGATCTTTATCTCTTCTTTGTCTTGTGGGGCCAGGATCTTGGGCTCGGGCATGTCCAGATATATGAGATCTTTGGCATCACCCCCAATAGATGTCTTTGAGATCTCCGATATTGGTGAGTCTCCAGTGTTGGTCAGTGTAAGGATTTTTTCCTGGACCTCGCCGGGGTGTAGCTCTATGTCAAACCTCTCTCTGTCCGAGGATATCTGTGCAGCGGCTGCCCCTGACAGTAGGAACAGGATAATTATTGGAATGCTCAGCCTCATCTAACACCACGCTATGACAAACGCCGTTTTCGCATTTAAGATTTTTCTAGAGTTATTTATCAAGCTATAAAACAGTATTCTCGAAGCGATAAATAAATTTGCATGACCGGAACCCGGAGGTACCATGGATAGCTATATGTGCCGTCCTGGCATTTAAAGACATATATTTGCTGGTGGTTTCTTGGATCGCGAAAAAGCCTATCTGGTAGCCACTCCTTTCAAGAAGCGCGGAAAGGAGAGCCTGAAGATAAGCGACTTCATCTTTGCCCTGTCTCTGGACCTCAAATGGGGTCCGCCGGATAAGGTGAGGGCCCTTCTACGCGAAGCCGAGGCGGATGGATTGGTCCGCTTGGAAGGAGAGATGGTTCATGCCTCTCACGACACTGTCGCGGTAGAGATCCCCCTGGGGTTCAAGCCTTCAGTCGAAGAGGGGATTTTGGAGAAGGGGATAAGATTGATCACCGCCAAGACAGGGATGAGCAAGAAAGAGGTTATTGCTCTGGCCAACGATAGGCAGGACTTCCTCAAAGGCCTTGTTGACCTGGAGGCCGTGGTGCTCCTAGTTGGGAGGGAACTGGGCTTAGACGTGAGTTCACTAGCAAGTGAAGCTTATCAGAACTTGCAAGCCAAAACCGGTCAGGGCAAGGGTGGGTGAACTTGTGCCCTCTTTTGTGATTCTAGTCGAAGTGACGGGACATGGCTGATGCCGCTTTTACAATCGCTTAGCCTCAACGAACGAGAAATCAGATCACCTTCTCCAGCTCTTTCCTCTTTACGAAATGTACTTCCACCATGTGATCTGGATGATACCTCTTCTTGGCCTCTCGTATCCCGGCTACTCCCATATCGCTCTCCCTGTTGATGTAAACATAGTCTCTAGCCAGGATTCGAGCAGTCTCGGCGTTGATTGCCCTGTAAATCCCCTTGCAGTCCGGAAGTCCCTTCTCGAAGTGCACCAACGCAGTGTCTTTATTGAGACCTTCAAAAATGGACATTGCTCCAACCTTGCCTTCCACTCTAACAACAAGGCCTGATAGCTTTAGCTCATCGTAGTGGTCTATCGCGTAAAGTATCGCTTCTTTTTCGTTTGCGAGCACCGGATCCGAATTGCAGTCCTTCCAATCGCACCACTTGTCAAGGAAATCCAAAACGTCATTGACATCATCTTTCGTAATTGGCTCCACTAAAGGCGAACAAGTACGTTGGAATTGATTCAATTGGTGCCTTATGGTAAGGTATTTCTTGCCGGGCAGTTCAGCCAGGTCGGAAGCAAGGTATACGTAGTCAAAATATTTTCGCTCAGGATATAGCTTTAAATCAGGGCACAGCTCCGAAATCCATCCTTTTGTTTCCGGGTCGAGGATAAAAAGCGGAATGTCGTCGCTGCTTTTGGTCGCCAACCTCATTAGGTCCATAAGCAAATCCGGGTTGCGTGGCCCAATTGGCGGTCGGTAGCGTGTCCTTCCGTCGAAAGTTGTGGAAAGCACAATGTTGTCTTCAATATACGCATACCTGTAATGAGCATAATGGTTCCAGCACACCATATTGGTGAAGGTATTATCGCTATGGACTTGCGGAAAACGCTCATAATGTTTCATAAAAAGATTCCTATCGCTAAGCGAAACAGGATTGAAATCAGTTGCTTCCAACATTTTCTCTCCCTCCGTGGTAAAGCATTGGCACATGGCCCGACATAGGTTCGAACCCGAGAGACCTGTAGAACGCATCTGTGCCAGGTTGTGCAATCAGGCCGATCCACGATATACCACTAGAGACGCATTGTTCTATTAGCGCAGATACAATCATCCCACCGGCATTTTTCTTCCTCCACGCGGGAAGGACGACCAAATCCTGAATATATGCATCAGCGATCCCATCAGAGATCACGCGGCCCATTCCAATGGGTTTACCGGTCGAGACATCGATCGCCAGGGCAAACAGATAGCTCCCCCTGATCAGATCCGGTATCCTTGATTTATCCATAAAGTCTTTCCACCAGCCTTCCGACCGGTAGAGCTCGACTATCTGCTCTTCCTTCCAGAAATTCACCAGCTCTATCCTTATGTCCCCATCGCCCATGTGTCCGCCCTCCCTGTTTCGTTATAAGATCAATGGCAAATATTCTTGGACCGGGTTGCACTTAAATGCAGCTCTTTTCAATAGCCGTTTATTTGGGATTCCACATTAAGAATAGTAATCAATTAAAATATCGCTATCCATGCATTCACATAAAGTTACTTAACCATGTTTGTAAGCTCTTTTTCGAGAGACGCATCCATATCTGTGCAGTGGCCATGCATATGACATTTTACAGTGTAGAAATCCTTAGGCGGGAGCGCCTTTTCGTAGGTACTATTTGCGTACTCGTAAGGAATAACCGGATCGTTGATCGAATGAAACATAACCAGCTTTCTTGGTGGTATTTTGGAGAGGTACGTCTCGGGGTCAATTGATTTGTAGAACCGAATCGTGTCCTGGTCCTTCAGCATTCCAGATGCGATCGCCGCATCTATTCCATAGCCAGAAGTGCTGATGGCAATCACACTGCAAGCCTTTGGGTCAAGCGCGCAGGCAATAACAGCAAAGCGTCCGCCATTGCTCTCCCCGACGTACAATATGCGATTGGGATCAATTTTGGGCTGATTTCTCAAGATCTCTGCGGCTGCAAGAGCATCATGCACCACCTTATGCTCTGTAGGCTCGATGCCCTTCAGAAACATCTGTAGGTCGCCCTGCATATCGGTAGCGCCAAGGTTGCGCTGATCCAGAGTGATAATCGCGAAGCCGAGGCTGCACAGGTATTTTGCCACACCTTGTTCTCTTTCTTTAGTCACTGTTGCGCCGGGGAGCAGCACTATGCCGGGAATGCCGTTACCCTGTTTTTCTTTATCCTCCTGCTTAATTGGAGGCATTCTCAGGAGTCCCGCTATCTGCGTATCTCTGCTTGTGAATTTGACCTCGTACAGCGTGGAGTCGTTTGAAGTTTCAATGTGTTTCAACTGATATTCAGGTAAGGATAGTGAATAGTCCAATAGTCCATCACTGGTTACACGCCAATCTTGCTTGTTTCCCGAAAGCGATTGAAGGCCAACAAATGCAGTGACGGCAACAACGACGAGCAATCCCACCAATAAAGGCTTCTTCATCTATGTCATCCCTGCATTTTGGCAATAGCGTCGGCGATGCATTAAATCCTTTTCGCAATCGTACGATTAATTTAATACCTTCAGGCCAGAATATTAGTCTCGTGAACTCGAAGCAGACCGTCGTGCTGTTTGTCTTAGTATTGGGGACTCTAATGGGAGCCCTGGACAGCACAATTGTAATACTCGCATTTCCAGCAATAGCAGAAGGGTTGCATTCCGATATCGCCACCACGATCTGGATAATCCTCATCTATCTTCTTGTTACAGCCGTGACCACAACCCCCTTTGGAAGGATCGGGGACCTTTATGGAAGAAGCCGAATGTTCAATGCAGGATTCGCAATATTCACAATAGGATCAGTTCTTTGTGGGATTGCCTCAAATATTCAGTTGCTAATACTATTCAGGGCAGTGCAGGCTATCGGTGGATCGCTCCTGCAATCGAATAGCTGTGCAATAATTGCTGATGTGTTCCCCAGAAATGAGCGAGGAAGTGCGTTCGGTTACAACTCCCTTGGCTGGACCGCCGGGGCTATGATCGGCATTGTTCTAGGAGGAATGATCACAACCTTTCTTGGATGGAAGTACATCTTCTTCATCAACATTCCCATCGGGATAGCTGCAGTGATCCTTGGAATTATTTATCTGAAAGATGTCGAGCAGGTCAAGACAAGCCTGGACCTCGTGGGAATGTCGCTTCTGGCTGGGTCCCTTTCACTCTTATCTCTCGGAGCTGTGGACTATGCAGGGCAGGGCCTGAACCGTTTCAATCTAGTGTTAATGATACTAGGAGTGATAACCGTTCCCCTATTCATATTCTATGAGCTAAGGTCGACAAGTCCCATGCTAGATCTCAGGGCGTTCAGCGATAGGATTCTCAAGTACTCAATTCTGGCTGCCTTCTTTATGTCCTTGGGGTTTCTTTCAGTTGTATTCCTGATAATCATGTACCTCCAGGGTGTAAAGAGGGCTATCTCCACTGGACGCCTCTCTCTTGCTGATACCAGGCTATGTGGTGGGTAGCATTCTCAGTCCTTTGATGGGAAAGTTATCAGACCGCTACGGTGCCAGAATAATAGCCAGCACGGGAATAGTGATGCTTGGGTTTGCCATTCTGGTTTATCTGACGCTGGGCCAGAACACAACAATTTATGTCGTGCTTATAGCTTCAGCTATTTCCGGTATTGGAACCTCGATGTTCTATCCGGCAAACAACAGCGCCGTAATGGCCAGTGCACGCACAGGATCGTATGGGAGCATATCTGGCCTGCTCCGAACCCTCCAAAACATCGGCATCTTGGGGTGTTTTGTTATGGCCATCTCGGTAGCATCGGCGTCAATTCCCAGGTCCGATGCCTTCGAGATATTCATTGGGACAACTAACCTCTCTGGCGGGCTTTCAAAAGAGTTCATAACAGGAATGGATTCTGCCCTTTGGGCATCATTGATACTACTTGCCATAGCGGGAGTTATGTCCGTCATAAGAGGAAAGGAATCCAGGTTTGATTAGAGTAGGGTATCGAAATTTGTATAATTGATAACAAGCAAGATATCATATCGATCAAGAGGATGGAACAAATAGAATCCCGATGTCTTGGGACTGCACAATGTTGGAGCATTGACCAAAAAGCTATATGTTATCGAGCACATGGAAGAGATGTTAGCTGCTTCATAAATGCGATGAACGAGATTGAAATCAGGCTAAAGTGATGAACAACGGCAATCTGTTGGAGTTTATCTCCAGGAGGACCTTGTCAGAGCCTGAGACTCCGCGCTGATAGGGGAATCTCCGAGAGGTAGTCAATTTGGAGAATTCAGAGGACAAGAAAGAAACGGCTGCACCTATATGCCAGCCCATGGTTGGTCTGGGTCAGCCTTCAGGCGAACCCCACGAGATAGTGATCGTGGGAACCGCTCACGTATCGGAAAAGAGCGTTCAAGAGGTCATTAAAGCCATAGAAGAGCTCAAGCCAGACATAGTAGCAGTGGAGCTATGTCCAGGCCGGTACAGGGCCCTGACCGGCCAGGAGGAAGAGCGGGAGATAAAGATAAGCGAGCTTCTCAGCGGCCAGAAGCTCTACTTCCTGCTCGTCCAGATGTTCCTGGCCTACATCCAGAAGAAGATCGGGGAAGAAATGGGAGTCAAACCCGGTTCTGAGATGCTGGCTGCCATCGAAACTGCCCAGAGGACAGGGGCAAAAGTCGCACTGGTTGATCGAGAAGTAGGCATAACAATCCAGCGCTTCTGGTCAGCCATGGGAATAATAGACAAGATCAAGCTGGTCTTCGCCTTAGCGCCAGCTGCCCTGGGCATGGGGGACGAGGAGGACATCGATATAGAAACTATAACCCAGGACGACGTGGTCTCCCAGATGATCTCGGAGTTCCGCAAAGTTTCTCCAGCAGCGGCCAATGTTCTCGTTGACGAGAGAGACGCTTACATTGCTAAGAACCTGTACCATCTCTCCAAAGAGGGCAAGGTTCTGGCTGTTGTAGGCGCGGGCCACAAGGAGGGCATAACGAAACTCCTGGCCCACCCGGAGTCGATCCCGACGATTGAAATGCTCAGCGAGAAGCCCAAAAAGAAGATCACTTTTGTTAGGGTCTTCGGAGCAGCGATGGTGCTGATCATGATAGCAACCATCGGGCTGATCCTATCAAAGGGCTACTCTAGCCAGAATCTATTGTTGGCCTTCGGGATCTGGTTTGTAGTCCATGGAGTGCTGAGCTGCCTGGGAGTAGTTCTTGCTCGCGGACATCCGCTGTCGGCTCTAACGGCACTGTTGATGGCCTGGATGACCAACCTGGTTCCATTTGCCGGTGCGGGATGGTTTGCCGGAATGGTGGAGGCTTGGAAGCGCAAGCCCACGGTTTCGGATATCAAGAAGCTCGCCGATGTGGAGTCCTTTGACGACATGATGAAGAACAGGTTCTTCAAGGTCATACTGGTCGCAGCTATGGCAAACGTCGGAGCCCTGGCGGGCACCTTCCTTGGGATCTACATCATCTGGCAGCGTTTGGGGCTGATAAACCCTACCGAGCTGCTCAGGGGCATTATTTAGGAAATAGTGAACAACAAGATGTAGCAAACTCTAAGTCAAAAGGCGCACCTCGCAGCAGAGCTGCGGGGTATTCAAAACAATATATCCTGATTGCCATTATCTTCAGATGGCCGGAGAATTGCCCGGCCAATGCAGTCAAATTTCAAATTATTAAATTATGTCCAATTATTTTTAATGCTTCTGGCAGATAGCATGCCTGTTGAAAATGCAGCTTGCAGATTATAGCCACCAGAATCTCCATCCACGTCCAGCACTTCGCCAATCAAATATAATCTCTTGACAAGCCTCGATTCCATTGTCTTCGGGTTGACTTGATGCAATTCAACTCCACCCCTGGTGACCATGGATATATCAAATCCGCCTAGTTTATAGACGACCAATGGTAAGCCGGTCAAATTGTCGATAAGGTGCGTTCGCATCTCTCGGGTCAGATGAGCTAAGCTCAAGTCTGTGGCAATCCCAGATATTTCCAGGATTTTCTTTATCAATTTAGGGGAAAGAGGCACTGAGTTGGGCAGGCTCGCCAGTAAAGATCTTAGTTCAACTCCACCATCCAATCGAGCTCTATTCTGTAACCATTTCTCTAGTTCGCCCTTTTTTTCCCTGGGCACAAAGGAGAGCTTCAAAGTATCTGCCGGTCTGATATACCTGGATAGGTCGAGAATGCCTGGTCCTGAAAGTCCCTGATGAGTGAATAAAATATCTCCCCGCTGGTCCCTGATCTTCTTATGGCGATAGAGAGATATATTCATTTCCGGGAAGGAGAGCCCGGCCAAATCCTTGAAAGGATAATTCTTTATGAAAACAGGCGTCAGTGCCGGCCCGACCTCGGCGATACTATGACCAAAGTCTCTGGCAAATCTATATCCGTCACCATTTGAGCCCGTTGCGGGATAAGAGCATCCCCCGGTAGCGATGACAAGGTCAAAGGATAGATATGTACGATCTATGCAGTGCACATTGAATTTGTCTTCTGCTTTTGTTATCGATCTCACAACCTGATTGTAGCATATACGAACATTATTGGCTTCGCAGTCCCTGATCAGAACTTCTAGCACATCCCTGGATCGATGTGTTTCCGGGAAGATCTTGCCTCTTTTTTCCCGGATCATAGCCAGCCCTCTATCTTCGAAAAATCGGATTAGATCGTGGTTTGTGAACCCTAGGAGGGCGGGGCGCAAAAATCGGCCGTGTTCGCCGTAGTGTTCGAGGAATGTCTGAATTTCCGCCTCGTTTGTTATATTGCAGTGCCCTTGGCCTGAGATTAGCAGTTTATGCCCCGGTGATTTCTTTTTTTCCAGGATGAGGGTCTTCTTTCCCTTTTGACTGGAATTGATGGCACAGAAAAGCCCAGAGGGTCCTGCTCCGATAACTATCAGATCGTACTCTTCGTCGAACCCTTCAAGGAGGTCTGTGTCCTCTCTTTTATCAGGCCGAAGATAACGCTCGATGCAGGACTTTTTATGAAACTCTTCCAAGGGGATCCCTCTATTCATAGGCATTCGGATGATGGATAAAAAGCTTGACTATTGGACCAGATTTAGACCATATACCGGTAATAAGTTCCAAATTGCAAGATGCGGGGTATTCATCTAAAAATAACCACGGGTCATATAACTGGCTCGTTGCAGAACCTCTTTTCTCGACTACTTTTGCGACAGACTGCCGACTTTTGTAACATAAACACCGTAGGCGTGAAGTTTATATGCTGTGATAATCACAGATATTTAAGACACTGCTATAAGGTGGCAGAAGATTTTGGAAGATTGGAAGATAAAGATTTCAGCGCTTTGGCTCTTTGCAGCAGTTGCCTTTTTGTCTCACCAGATACTGGTGCTTATGGAGCCAGGTATAATAGCACAGCTAATGGCGGGAGAAGCAGAAGGTCAGAAAATAGGACCTGAACTGATACTGTTCTTTGCGATCTTAATGTTGGTTCCATTAGTGATGGCTTTCCTGTCCCTGACCTTGAAGGATTCGATAAATCGCTGGGTAAACATCATTGTGGGCGCTGTCTTTGCTGCCCTTTGGTTCGTTGGCGTAGTTGATGCGGCACTGTCTGCATATTGGGGCGGGGCACTAATGACGCTTTCAGCAGTTGTGGCTTCGGCGCTGATTGTCTGGTATGCATGGAAGTCTAAACAGAAAACTTGAGTCTTACCAACGAATCCCGAGTAGTTCCATGAAGAGTTCCATGAAGGCATGCAAAAACCCACCGATTCAGCAACCTGAGATTCAGCGGTATTTCACTTATATCAATTTGCCGGACGCAGCAATAGAGCATTGACGGTGTGTCCTTTTCGCCGGACGTCGGTCAAGTTCTAGAAATAAACTCTTCTGAGTGCATTGAGCTACACGCCATGGAATCAGTACCTTTTGTCTCGCTACTTGGGTTGGAAAAGGATCATCGGATCTTAGGCTGCTGTCGAGCACGGCCCGGCAAGCGAATGGCTCAATCTGCTCAAGTTTTGGACAGAGGACGACTTGGCTGCTGGTGGAGAATACTCAGGAGAAGATGCCTAAACGTTATCGGCAAATATCGCGGGCCTGTTGGCTCAGACAAGAAAACTTTATTATCTAATTGTCAATAATCAGTGAATAATATGAGAATATATGAGATTAGGCTTATCAATGACTGTAAATAGAACTAGCCAGCTTTTTGCATGGGTCTGAGATTTTTTAAAATCAATGTATACATTACTGCGGTCGATAGTCTCGGTTATCTTCTCTACTGGTGTGGCGAAACAGGATATGCCCGAGGATAATCCAGTTTTTCCATCCTTTGCTAAAATCGAGAAATCATGGATTCCTTTATCTAATTGGCTTCGGCTTCGTAATTTATCAAATTCCTTAACAAATCTTTTCCTAGCATCTCCGTCCATGTCGAGTAATCTACATATCACCTCTGAATATGCAGGCTTATGCAATAGCTCCATCTCGAGAATCATCTCTCGCAGCCGATTTGGCATTATAGTCTCTTGCAAAACTTAATATAATACATCATCCATTATTCTTCTTATGAAGGGGAATAGGATAGAATTAGCAGAGCGGAAAGAAATAAGGTCTAGACTCCGTCATGAAAAGGACGAAAAAGTAAAATTGAAATT
>JBGQAL010000014.1:0-28510 GCA_041494285.1 Methanotrichaceae archaeon | reverse complement strand
CTGAGAATAGAGATCAATGAGGGAAGAAAAAGATGGACGCAGCGAACTCCGGCAATGGCTGAAGGTCTAACTGATCACGTATGGAGCCTGAGGGAATTGTTGACTTTCAGAGTGCCAATTCAATAAACGACATACACGACCTAATTTCGAAACTAATGCGCTACAACCACAGAAATCATGCAGGCAACGCGGGAGATGTATGGAAGCATTTTATCCTGGCAGAGGTAGCAGAATATCTTCTGGCCAAGGAAAAGAACCTTGTCTACCTTGAGAGCCACGTGGGCCATCCCAAATACTCCCTGGAAAAGCCTGGCGAATGGCAGGATGGCATTGGTGAGTGTTGGAAGCACCTTGATGCTCTAAAAGAGTTCGGCTATTTCGGCATCCTTGACAATATGAACCCTTCAGGGTTGATGAATTATCCTGGTTCTGCTGTCTTGGTGCTGATGGCGGCCACAAGAGCCGGCTTTGGCCTGAAAGCGGACGTCTGGGATATAAATCAGGAGGTTGCTTCCTCTTGGCATGACATAACCCTGCCGGGATCGAATAAGCTTTGTTTTCATCTTGAGGATGGTTTTTCGGGCATAAGGTCTTTAATGGACAGATCCGAGCCTGCGCTTCTTCTGATAGACCCTCCGTACCTGGAAATAAGAGACGTTAAAAGAGCCACGGACCTTCTCGAAAGAGCTGCAAGGTCAGGCTGGACTGTTCTATGTTGGCGGATGATCGATGTCGATACTATACCGGATATATGTTGCAACTCCGAGAAGTACTCTCTGAGCTTCTCAGAGGTTGGAATGAGCAGCGGCAAGTGGAGAGGAGCCACTATGACAGTTGTAGGTGATGACGATTTACAGGATTGGGTGAACCGGCAGGCTCGAAGTTTTCTAAGAATCATGCAAAATCCAGAACCTATTTAATATCTCGATCCAACTTCTTAATGGGGTACATCGTTTGCGCAGTTCAGTCAAGCTAGGCCTGGCATTGTTTGCTCTGGCGTCGATCTACAGTCTTGTTTTCATGGGGCTGATGATCTATGAGGGACAGAAACAGAACGTAGATCCAATCACCGCTATCTACTGGGTTGTAGAAACCATAACTACGCTAGGCTATGGAGACATAATCTTTCACAGTGCAGCAGGGCGTTTATTCACAATCATAGTCAGCGTATCTGGATTGTTCATCTTGTGGGCTGTGG
The DNA here is from genome assembly GCA_041494285.1 of Methanotrichaceae archaeon. Lineage (GTDB taxonomy): Archaea > Halobacteriota > Methanosarcinia > Methanotrichales > Methanotrichaceae > Fen-7. Next base: position 27,312 of record JBGQAL010000014.1, on the reverse strand, counting down.
TCCTTCCTTTTGAGATTACCCCAAGAATAGAGAAACTGGCAAAAGTCATTCCAACTGCTGCGAACCCGAAAATGACCAACCATATAATAATTTGCGGATATAATCCTATGGTGGAAAGCCTTACCAAGCGACTCTCCATGCTAAAAATGCCGTTTTTGATCATAGAGAGATCGGAAGAAGTAGCCAGGAGGATATACCAAAAGTACCCAACGGTTCTGGGCGACCCAGCAGATCACGAGGTTCTTGTCAATTCCAACCTTGAACATGCAAGGATGTTAATAGCCAACGAGACAGAGGAACTTAACGCTGAGGTCATAATGGCAGTCCGAGATATCTCGGACATCGAGGTTATCGCCATTGTGGACGACCTCGCCAAGTGCCAGGTTCTGAGCTATGCCGGCGCATCGAGGGCAATCTCTCCAAAAACGCTTCTGGGCAACTTCATAGCTCAGATAGCAGTTCCTTCCAGAAGGCAACTACTTCCGGGAGCCATACCCATATTTGGCGATCTTTTACTTGTAGAGCTGCCTATTTATCCCGGGAGCGAGCTGATCGGCAAAAGTCTTAACTTCAGTCCGTTGAAAGAATCAGGTGCCGATATAGTCGGAATCTGGCAAAAGGGAGCTTTCAAGCCCAACCCGGAACAAGAAGATACAATCCAGCTCAATTCAGTGCTCATGGCTGTAGGAGACAAAGATCATCTTTCTAAGATCATGGATCTCACCATTGGAAGTCGAGGAGAGGGCCCCATAATAATCGTAGGATATGGCGACGTTGGAAGGCAAGTGGCCAGGGCCATTTATAAAAGCGGCATCAATCCGACAGTTGTTGATCTGCGTGCCTTGGGAGAGGGACCTTTCAATCACGTGACCGGCGATGGAACCTCAGAAGAGGCTCTGGTTCAAGCCGGAATAAAAGATGCGTTTGGCACCCTGGTAATGCTGGACAAAGATCCGGATGTGATATACTCTACTCTGCTCATAAGGAACCTGAACCCCAACACCTTTATCGTTGCCAGAGCTAACCGCACCAAATCCGCCGAGAAGATCTACCGCGCGGGAGCTGACTACGTCGCCTCTGTTCCCATCATCGCCAGTCACATGCTGGCAAAGATAGCTCAGGGAGAAGAGGAGGAGCTTGATCTGCTTCATGAGGATCTCGAAGTCAAGGTTTTTAAGATCCACAAGGGATCCGGCCTTGAAAGAAAGACTTTGGGCTCTTTAGATATCCCCGGAAGGTTCGGATGCGGGATCGTTGCTATCGAGCGAGATGGTCAGGCAAACCTCGGTATAGATACGAATACGGTGTTAAAGCAAGGCGATTCGGTGGCCATAATTGGCAGCCCAGAGGAAATAGTAGTCTTCGCCCGTGCCTACAATCGAAAGCCTGCCCTCAGGTGGGTGTCGAAACACAAACAGCAAATCTTTTCAGGTTTCTGAATAGAGGGGACCAAGATGAAGAATCGGATCGAGGATTGGGGACAAGACAAAGAAGCCGCCCAAAAAAAAGTTAAAGGCGTAGCATTTATATTATATTTGATCAGATAGCCGATGTAATGGATAAATTCGACCTGATTGTGATCGGCTCGGGGGTCGGGATGCACATCGTTTCCAATGCAGTAGAGGAGGGGATGAGATTGGCTCTCGTAGAACAGGGTCCCCTGGGCGGAACATGCCTCAACAACGGTTGTATTCCCTCCAAGATGCTCATTTATCCCGCCGATGTGATCCGTGCAATTCAAGGCGCAAAGTCGGTTGGAGTTGAGGCCAGCATAACCGGGATCGACTTTCAGCTAATAATTAAGCGGATGCGGTCGGTCGTTGAATCGGGAAGAAAAGAGCTGGAACGATCCATCGAGGCAGAGAAAAAAATCACTCTGTACAGAAGTTCTGCAGAGTTCATCGATAACTATACATTAAAATCAGGCGACAAAATACTGACTGCACCAAAAATCGTTTTAGTCTCGGGGGCCAGAGCTCTGATACCGCCCATTCCAGGTCTAAAGGAAGCGGGTTATCTGGACAACTCGTCCCTATTGAATATTAATGAGATTCCAAAGAGCATCATCATTATAGGCGCAGGGTACATAGGATGCGAGTACGGCCATTTTCTCTCTGCCATGGGCACAGAAGTAACTATCCTCGGAAGAAGCCCACAGGTATTGAACAACGAAGATCCTGAGGTGTGCAGAATTGTAAAGAAAGTCCTGTCCAGGGATTTGAAATTGTTAATCCGCCACGAAGTGATAAAGGTCGAGGTCCGAGATGGAAAAAAGATCGCCTTCGCCAGAAACCTTGACGACAATAGCGTCTACGAGTTCCAGGCCGATGAGATCCTGGTTGCGGCAGGAAGAATATCCAATTCCGATATCTTAAAACCTGAGAAGACGGGAGTGAAGACCGATAAACAGGGTTGGATAAAGGTAAATGATTATCTTGAGACCAGCAAGCCGGGAATTTGGGCCTTTGGGGATGCCATAGGAAAGCACATGTTCAGGCACACCGCCAACTACGAAGCGGAGCTGGTTTGGCACAACATCGTAAACACACAGAAGGATAAAGTAGATTTTCATGCAGTGCCGCATGCGGTCTTCACCCATCCGACAGTAGCGAGCGTCGGGTTGAAGGAATCCGATGCTGTTGCCGCTGGGTACAAAGTTTTGATAGGAAGAGCCAGGTACAAAGAAGTTGCCAAAGGAGTCGCTATGGACGAGGAGAACGGATTTGTCAAAGTCGTTTTAGAGGAAGAGACCGGCAAGATCCTGGGCTGCACCGTTGTCGGCTCTGAGGCACCTGGGCTCGTTCAGCAAGTGGTCTACCTCATGAACACTGAATACCAGGATCCTGAGCCTCTGATAAAATCGCAGGTGATACACCCCACCATTAGCGAAGTTATTGCCAAGGCCTTTGCAAACCTGGAGCATCCGCAACACTTCGCTGAAGGAAGGGATACCGTTAGGAAAAAGAAAACGATGATATAATGAATGATCATTTGCGGATAACTTATTAAAGTGGCAATAAATACCGTTCTGACAGGTAAAGTGTGTATCTTCTTAGCAAAATTCATTCTGCTCAACGTCGCATTAAGGGTTGAAACCTTTTGCAGAGGAAGGGTATGTCTAGCCTTATGCGGACAGTCATGGTTTTGCAATCTGTGGGTAGATCCGCCACGGCCACCCCGATGATAAGTCCTGAAACGAAGGCACCATTATACAGAACTACTAAATTCATTTTATCTCCACGATTTCTCTTTCTTCTCAAGATGTCGATCACTTAAAATATCTTCATCGCAAAAACCAAAAATCCAATGCTCCTCCTTGGTGTAGACGAAGCCGGCAAAGGTCCCGTTATCGGCTCCATGTTTGTGGCAGGCCTTGTCATCGATGAGGAGAAGCTCTTCGACCTGGCAGCAATTGGCGTGAAGGACTCCAAGCAGCTTTCTCCGGAGCGCAGGGAGCTCATGGCCAAGAAGATTGACAGAATTGCGGACGACAAGTACATTCTAGAGGTTCTTCCGAGAGTCATAGACGAGCTCCGCCAGGTCATGACCATGAACGACATCATGGTCCGCTGCTTTGCCCAGGTTCTTCGGAGGCTTTCGTCCGCAAACCGTGCCATACTGGACGCTGCCGACGTAAACGAAGCTAGATTCGGCGAGCGGGTACGCAAAGCTAGCGGCACATCTATGGAGATCCTGGCCGAACACAAGGCCGACCAGAACCATCCTGTGGTCTCCGCTGCATCTATCCTGGCCAAGGTGCAAAGAGATCGGTCTGTCCGGGAGCTGGAGCAGTCCATGAACTGCATAATAGGAAGCGGTTACCCCGGTGATCCCCTGACCATAGAGTTTCTGGGCAGATGGATAAAGGAGCATGGGGACCTCCCACCGTGTGCCAGGCACACCTGGTCTACGGCTCAGCGTATAAAAGCTAGTTTTATATAGGCCGCCCTAGCAGTATCCATCCGAGGGATCCTGTTGGATATAGAAGAAACGTTGCTCATGATACCGGGGCCTGTGAAGGTAGCGCCGCGAGTACTTCGGGCCATGTCCAGGCCCATGATCAGCCACCGGAGCGGCGACTTCGGTGCTATTTACGAAGATTGTCGCAATCTGCTCAAGGATTTCTTCGAGACAAAGAACGATATAGTGGTCATGACCGGCAGCGGCACTGTTGGTATGGACGCAGCAGTTGCCGGCCTTATAGGCAGGGAAGACAAAATCGTAACCATATCAAATGGCAAATTCGGTGAGAGGTTCACCGAGATAGGTGAGCGTTATGGGAAGGCTGTGCCCGTAACGTCTGAATGGGGCACTCCAATAGATCTGGACAAGGTTGAGGCTGCTCTCGAAGACGGTGCCAAGGCCGTTGCCTTGGTCCACAACGAGACCTCCGTAGGGCTGATCAACCCTGCAAAAGAGGTGGGAAAACTTGCCCACAAGTACGATGCCGTGTTCATCGTGGATGGTATCTCCTCCATAGGAGGCAACGAGTTCCACACAGACGCCTGGGATGTCGATATAGCTATAACAGGCTCCCAGAAGGCACTGGCAGTCCCTCCTGGCCTGGCAATTGTCTCCGTGTCCCCAAGGGCAGAGGGGCGATTCCAGGATAAGAGCGCAAGCTATTACGCAGATTTGAAGGCTCACCTCAAGAGCGCGAGAAAGAGCCCGGCCCAGACTCCGTACACTCCGGCAGTTCCTCTTTTCTATGCCCTACAGGAGGCCCTGCATATGGCCAAGGAAGAGGGCTTCGAGGAACGCAAGACCAGAACGGCCAAGCTCGCCGAGTCGGTCCGTGCGGCCGCAAAGGCGCTGGATATCGAGCTGTTCCCCCAGGTGAACGAGTACTCCCATTACTCCAACACCGTAACAGCCATGAAGATGCCGGCCGGGATCACTGATGATAAGCTCAGGGGAGGCATGAAGAAGCAGGGAGTGATCGTCTCCGGAGGCCAGGAGAAGCTCAAAGGCAAGATCTTCAGGATAGGCACGATGGGCGTATGTTCCACGAGCGATATCCTCAGGACCATTCAGACTCTGGAGCTTGTGCTGGCCAAAGAGGGCAAGCTGCCTGCAAGGGGTGCAGGCGTCGAGGCCGCGGGCAAGGTGCTGGGGCTTTAGCTGCCGCGCCAAAATTTATTTTTCTCTAACCATGGCTAAACTTTCATATTAAAATGGTGATGAGGTTAAATGTTTGCTAAAACATGCGGCCACTCAGAGATTTTTTCACTAAATTTGATTGAGTCCACCCAAAAACTTCTTAAAGATAAGCGGTCCTGAGGTCCTGATAAGGGAGTTAAAAAGTGATATCCTTCAGATTGGCTCTGCTAATCGGCGTGGTTCTGCTGCTTTCAGCCTCTTCTACCTTGTGTCAGGTTTCCTTTTCCCAGGGGAACTCGAATGCTGAGTCTCTATCTGCGGATAACACTATCAACTATAATATATCAATAACCAATGATAGAACTTCTACCCTGAGCTATAGCGTGGTGCTTACCGTAGGTCCGGACAAAGATAATGGTTCAATAAACCTCATTAACACCCAGAGTGACATCTTTGTTGACCCAGGCAAGACGAAGATCGTGACAATCGGCATCAACTTCCATCACCCTAGCCTCAACAAAGGAGAGTTCAACCGATGGCTTACCGACAAAAATGATGCTAGTGTTTGGGAGAAGGCATGGTACCGAGCCGAGATTAAAACTGTTTTCGGCAATTCAAAGGTTCTTGAGGATTACTCTGGCCATCCTAAGCTGATAAAGCCGATCTGCGAATATCGGAGTCCCACAGTAACCCCCAGCCAGGGAACCTACTCGAATAACTACGCATACAATCTCACTGTAATTTGCAGCTACAGCGATAATATCAGCCTGGAAGTTGCGCCCTCTCTCCAGGGCCCCTGGACCAACAAAGGCATTCGAAGCTATACCAATCCAGGCCTCCTTCAGACCCTCACTTGGGGCAACATAACCCTCGGCTTTGACTTCAACGCGGCCTACTACCGTTTTAAGGGCAGGATAGAGTCGCAGCCTATAGTTGGTCCTGTCTGGCCAGTGATACTGCAGTTCAGGAACAACACCTTGTCTCCTATGAATGGAACTCCTGAAACAGAGTTTCGCTACACTCTAGAGGTAAATGCGTCCAAACCAGTGGACGTCCTGTTAAATGTAATGGACTTAAGCACTGGGAAGTATTTCCCGGCAGGATTCAAGAACTACAAGAATGTCTCTGCGTGGGAGAAGCTGACTTGGCCGGACATCAAAGTCACTTCCAACGAGGATGTGGTCGGGCAATCCAGTTACTACTTCAGCTTCCATTATCCAGGATCTGCGGATAGCTTCAATTCCACAAAAGACATATTAAAAGTGGTCTATCCGGGTCCACAAATAAGCAGCGTGGAAATCAATGCCAACGTAACACCTGCTAATGGATCCATATATATGCCCTTTACATACACAGCCAAGATGAATACCACCAGGGCAGCCTGTGATATCGAGCTGGAGATACAGCCGCCGGACAGCACTATTTGGCAGGCCCAAGGCAAGCAGACTTACTGCAGGACTGACCACGTGCTGAAATGGCCCAATCTATCTTTCCGAAGCTCTCCGGAGGTTCTTGGAGTTGGCAAATACAGATTCGTAATGGAAAACGCAGTGCTGGGGGAGTTCTCGGGGCCGAAGATCGACGTTGCTGTACGTAACGAGAGCTTCAAGAGGCGCGCTGACAACAACTTCGATTACTCTGCCGAGGTAAGGTCCAGCCGACCTAGGGTGGACATGGAGCTGATGTTCACTGACGACGGAGTGGTCTGGAAGAGATCCGGTCTCTTCAGGACCTACACCTTCGGCAATAACTCCAGCGCAGAAGCGCCTTGGGTCGTCTTTACGTGGGACAACCAACCCTGGCATAAAACTATACGTGTAGATGAGAGGAGAATCTAATGAGGGGATTTGTAGCGATCCTCCTCATTCTCATTTATCTATCGGTTATCATAGCCCAAGGAGACGTCGATATCCCTGTAACGTCCGGAGGTGCAAGGGTAAGCAGCGGCGGAGGTGGAAGCAGGTCTCCGGATATAGAGAACTTCATCAGGCAGGTGGAGAGCTGGAAGACCAATTATCCGGACAGGTTTGATTACTTGAAAAAACTGCTCTACAAGGAGCCATTCACAACGACAGAATATAAAAGACCAGGCATTTGGGTCTACTACACATCAAACAAAACAAACATATCCAGAAGCGATGAAGTTAAGGTGGCAGCGGTTGTAGAAAATAATAATCCCATTGAGATCAGAAGAGTTCTTTATCTGACAATTGAGGCCATGGAACCAGGAGAAAAGACCTTCAAGCCCTTGACAGGAACCCAGATCATGCAGGTAAACGAATACGATATGCATAACATCAGTTTTCCGAGGGGCTTTCCCGAATTGAAATCGTTTGATTTTCTAAAAAAAGTGGGCAGTATCAGATTAAGAGTTAGGGCTATAGATGGACAGTACGACTGGAGCTCGAGCGAACAAAAGAACGCGGACGATCCAGCAAATGGCTACTACTATGAACTGCCTCTGAAGATCCGCAATAATCCTCCAGAGATCAATAATACGAGCATGGCAGTTGATCCTTTTCTAGCCAGGTGGGACGATTATATTGAGTATCGAGCGACTCTTGTTGATAAGGATCAGGACACGGTCAACGTAACCCTGCATGTCTTCAAGGGAGATAAAGTAATTAACATCACTAAACCCTTTCCCGCCAACAGTAGAGGAAGTCAAATCGTATTCAGCACAAAAGATGCCAATCTATTTAATGAAAGCGATGCTGGCAAGAACTTTACATATAGCTATTCATCTGATGACGGTATAAACACTACGTGGACCAATATCTCTCAGGGCCCTCACCTTAGGCCCAACCCTAAGATAAAAGTTTCTGATTTCAAAGCGGCATGCGAAGATGACAACTATTACTGGTGGCAGAGCTATAATTTCAGCCTTAAGGCCAAAAGCATCGGAGCAGAGCCTGCTGTTATCACGGTAGATCTTTACACTGATACTTCGGCTCACCCTGGGAAAAAAGTGGCATCTAAGACTGCTACGGTTCCAACTGAGGATTTCCTCAACATACCCTTCGATGACATAAGGCCTTTTGATGTCGGAGACTGCAACCAAACATTCAATTATTATTTCAAATATTCGGCACCTGATCAAGATGGCAAGACCCAATCGAGGATTTTACAAGGGCAAAAGTCCATTGGGGCTAAGCTAATCAGGGATGATACAGCTCTATCGCTTGGAATAGCTAGTGCGATTTTGATTCTACTAGCATGCCTCCTAGTCGGAACTATCGTGGAAAGGAGGTTCTACCGATGAGGTATGAGATATGGCTCCTTTTTCCATTGGCGGCAGTCTTCACATTGGGAGCAATCCTTCACAGTAAGTACCTGAAAAGCATTGATAATAAGCTTAGGAATACTGCTGGGTGTTCCTTTGATATGGGCTCGCTGAAAAAAGCGCTGCAGATAAATCAAGGGTCCAATTTCAATACCATTTTGCTCTCAACCTGGAGCCTATTCTTTGTATCCTTTGCTTTTCTATTCTTCCTAACCCCGACTATATTTTCTAAGTGGAATTACTTCAGATTAGCGCCAATTGCCTCTCAATGGTGGGGACTCATGATTTTTGGGGGATTAGTAGCTACACTTGTCGGCATTTTGGCTTTTTCTATGCCGAGATTCAGCCTTCCGTGGATCTATCAGTATTATGTGATATCAAGAGGAGCAAAGAATCTAATAGCCCATTGGACTCCAATACTGTTACTAGCATCCATATCATTCTCTCTATATTTAGCATCAATTTATCCAGAAGTCAATTATGAGGTCTGGAACTCAGCATATATGGCGCTTTTGGGATCATTGGTTTTGCTGATGCTTCCTCTGTTAGCCAACACTTGGAGGAGGTAATATGAAACCCTGCATAGTGGGAATTGGTGGAACCGGGGGTAATATCCTTAAACAATTCTTGAAGATTCAGGATATAGATCTGGTGGTACATAAATTCGGAGATCATTTGGCTTTTGGAGACGTGAAGGGTATATGGATAGATTCGGCTAGCCAAGATGTCGAAAACCCAAAGCAGGCATTCTACGGCAGCCTGGAGAAAGGAAGCTATCCGTGCTACCTGATCAGTCACGACACGATAGATGCCAACTCTCCTACCCGTCAGTACGTCATCGATAAGTACGGCTTTGACCTCAAAGCCCAGGGTTATGATCGACGGGCTGAGTACTTGAAAGGAATATTTGAAATCTTCGATTATGATTCCGATCTCAAAGAAAAAGCCTACGAAGAGTTCTATGGAGAGAAAAATCCTCTTCCCAGTTACATCTGGAGGAGAGGCATCCGCCCATTCACCACAATTTCAAAGCGATACGGAAACGAAAATGATACAGCAGATCCAAGGAATTCCGGCCCGATGGTATACACCAAAGGACCCAGAGCACTCTCGGCCCTGACCTCTATGCTAGGAGCGAAGAAAAACAACCAGGCCACCAAGCCTTCTAAATGCGACAGCATCCTCTTTGTAGCCTCCTTGGGGGGAGGCACGGGAACAGGCTTCATAAATCCGATTACCAGCTATGTTAGGTCTGAAGAATTAGCCTTTCCCATTTTAGCCATGGGAATCCTGACCGAGAAGGGCACAGAAGCCCGGGAAGCAACCGAGGGTCAGAGAGATCTTGGAGCAGTTATCGCCATGAACGACCTCCTGACCAAGAAACCGGGAGAAGGAATAGACGGACTCATAATAATAGATAACCAGATACTCGCGGATAGGTTCCATAAGAATTGGCTAGATATGGACCGGACTATTTGCAGAGCCATGAACCCCATGCTGGACAAGAGGAGCTATCCTGGTGCAGAGATGCAGGAAGATGCGCCGGCTATGAGGAGGGTCTTTTGGGAGGCTGACAAGACCAATGGCGCCGAAGAGGAAAGAACGATTTTGCTTCCTCCCTTTTTGGTTCCGTGCTACCATCGCCGCATGGCTACAGGCCGATCTGTAGACTCGTTGATAGAGAAGGCCCTGGAAAAGCAGGGAAGGCTTTTCCCTTGCGACCCTCGGAAGGCGGACAGGGCCTATGTATTTTCTCGAGGATTCTTCAGCGATCCTGACATCGACGAGGCTATGGCAGAGAGAACCGGTCTTTTGGATGAGAAAGTAAAGGTTTATCGCAAGATTGGCGACAGTAGAACCGAAGACGTTCTTATTCTACTGAGAGACCCGTATGGAGGCTCTTCGGACGCTCATTTAATCAATGATACCTTTGAGTGGAGAATGTACGACGTGATCAATGAGGCGATAAAATACATTGAAGAGAACCCAACAAATATCATAGAATATATGGGTTTCAAGGACTTCACCAAAGAGCACTTACTAAGCTACTTCTATGGAGAAAGCGGTTTGAAAGAGGAGCTGAAAAAGTGCTTGGAGCGACTGGAGAAGGGCGTAAAACCGATTTTCCAAAATCCGCTTAGCATTTTCGGAGGAGTTGCTGTTGCAACAAAAGTTCAAGAGAGAACCTTAATCGCCAGTCCAGTGACGAAAAAGGTTGATGAGAAAAAGCTCAAAGAGATGGTGAGGGAAGAGCTAGAGGATATACTAAACTCTGAAGACTGCAAGAATAAGATAAAGGAGATCATTAATTCGTAGAGCAGTCATTTAAAAATGAATTACATGCATGTCCTCTGATTTGCTCGTCGCAAAATCCATATAACTAAAAGTGGTCCTAGTACAATCTTTTGGCCGTTTCGCCGGAATAATGACGGCAGGACTAAAAATTAAAGTTAAAGGCAGAGCAGTCTATCTGCACCCGCATCCACAGCCCGCTTTCTTCTGTCCGCCGCCCAGGTACTTCTCCGGCGTCTCGTCAAAGGCCTTCTTACAGCCAGGCGCGCAGAAGTAGTATTTCTTGTCTTTGTACTCACTCGTCAACTTTGCCGTCTTCTCATCTACATTCATCTTGCATACAGGATCTATTGCCATTTCTTTTCACTTCCCATCTCAACTTCAAATTAACTATCTTTGCCGGAGGTATATATTCCTTCAGTCAGAGGCAAAGGGTTGCTGCTTTTCGAACTCGACGCCGACACATTTCCGGGCAGCTCTGACCTACTACTCCGAAAGTAGAAAGAGGTCACGGGAGAGACTACATGAATCTCTCAAACCTCTCCTTTCTGGCCTTACAGATAGGGCAAACCTCAGGAGGCTCCCCCCGGCCGCATAAATAGCCGCAGACCAGGCACCTCCAGACAGGAACAGAAAGGCTCGATGGTGGGCTGACGACCGCTGACTTCATCCTCGCCTCAGGCTCTGGCCTTCTCTCCGGCACCGATCCTAGCTTCTTCTCTCCTTTTAGGACTTCTCCAGAGACGTATAGGGCGCAGTAGCATGCCCCGAACTCTGCCAGGTCAGGATCTCTGTAATAGCACGGACAGATGATGTCCAGATCCTCTTCCTTGTCATCGGCTGCCAACCTGCATGGGCAGCAGTCATAGCCGTATCTCTGTCTGTTGATCAGGATGCCTTTTATTAGATCCTTGGTGAATTGGACATCCGGGTTAAGATTGTAACCGGCCTGCTTGGTATCTTTTTGCAGGCTGGAGTAGAGAGTTTCTACCTCATCGTCTGTAGGTTCACGGTAATCCCTCATTTCAGGGCCTCTCTGATCTCCTTTTCAAGGAAGCCCACGATGCACTTATCACCTATGACCAGAGTGGGAAAAGAGCAGCTAGGATTGTATTGTTTGACTTCATCGATTATCTTCGATCTGTCATCACCCTTCAGGAGATCGACATAAATGTAGTTGAAATCAACTCCCAAGCTAGATAGGAGCTCTTTGGTCTTTTTGCACCAGATGCAGGTGCTCAGTGCATACAAAGTGACTTTGCCTTTGTCCTTGCCAGCGACATGTTCAAAATTCATGAAGGATTCACCAACTATTCAATCATATCAAGATGCCATTCAATCGATAAATAATTTGTCGGCTGGATTACAGATATGAAGGTCGATCCAACTGGAAAAGGGTATGCGGAAATCTTTGGCTAGTCTATTCCAATCATTCAGCGATTTCAGTTTGGCTCAATAGTGATATTATGATAGCAGTCGAAGCTAGGGTAGTAGAGAAGCACACTTGAATCTCTATGGTATTCCCCATACCCATCAGATACACATAACCGGAAGCCGTCTGGATATTGGAGGGTTTCCGGAACATAAATCACAGTTGGAGGCACTCCGGGTTCGCTTTTGAAGCGGAGTGAATAAATCCTGGTCGTTCGATCGAAGCTCTGGTGTAGGGGGACCCCTCTCAAGTTTCGGACGTATGGACGCACGTTCACTCCAAGGCCGCGAGGACTGCCTTTCTTATCGATCAAGGAATAATCTTCTTCATTCCACGCGTCTACATCCTTTACGCTATAATCCCAGTAAACGTTGCTCACAAAGTTCTTTTCCAGCTCCTCCAGGGCATCGTTCACAGCCATATCCCTGGCATAAAAAGGCTGCATCCTCCATGGCGACCCGAACTCTCCTACGAACAGGGGCATGCGTAGATGCTTTGCCTTTTCCTGGTGAATCAATAGAAGAATGCTGAAGGAAACATCCTCTGGAAGGGGATCGAACCTCAATGTATTGGAAACGAAATTGTACAGATGAGGGGCATAAACCAGTCGGTCCACATTAAAAGGCGTAAGCTTTGACGTATACATGTCCAGGATGTGCGGCTCTACGAAACCTACAGCTTCGGGATGCACCCGTCTGATGGCAGCGATCGTCTCTTCATACAAGGTTTTGAGGAAATTGTTTTCGAAGTGACCATCGTAATTCGGTATGTTGCCGCAGGAAGGCTCATTCATGATGTCATAACCCAGGACGTAAGGGTTATCCTTGACCCTCTTCGCCACTTCTGCCCAGGCATTCCTATAATGCTCTCTTAGTTGGCCGGATTCGAAGAAGTTGGTAAAACATGCTCTCACGTCTCTGGACAGTGCGTAGGCGCAACCCCAGAATCTTCCCCCGAAACCGTCGTTGTTCTCTGGATTTACATCTGGAGGAAACGCCCAGGCGGGAGCTCCATCCCCGTGAAGCCAGCGGCTGTACAGATCCTGGTGCATATCCATGAGTATGTACAAGCCTCGCACGGATGCTTGGTCCACAATTTGCACAATCTTATCCAGATAAGACCGATCGTAGATTCCTGGATGTGGCTCGATGGCTTCCCAGAAAAGGGTAAGCCGGACCATATTGAAACCCCAGGAGGACAAAAGGTCCCACCAACGGGCGTCTTCAAAGGGAATGAACGGAGGATATTTGGCGTTGGCAGCGATGTTAACCCCTCTGAAGTACATCAACCGACCCTGAGGATCATGAAAGCCGTCCGGCTCCAAAGTCAACATGCTATCTTCCTCATCGATTTCGTTGCGGTCCTTCACCAAATCCTCCAGTTAACGATCCAGCCCTATCGATAATAGTCCTATTAATATGTTGATTGTCTAAGAATAAATTTATTGTGGTTAATCGAGGATATTTGAAGAAGTCTATCTCTTATACACAGCACGAGTATTTTCGGTCTATTAGTCATCGATTGATTATTTGAATACCACGGATCTTGCTGCGGGTGCATTGTTTGTCTACCGTCCAGATTGCTGCACAGAATCAAAAGTAATTTATATCAGCATTACAAACATGTAAAAAGATTATGCAGTATCGGGCAGGCGAAGAGTATGGGGTTTGTAGGCGAGTTTAAGGAGTTCGCCATGAAAGGCAACGTACTGGACATGGCTATCGGCATCATTATTGGTGCGGCTTTCGGCGGTGTGGTCAATTCCCTCGTAAAGGACATCATCATGCCCCCCATTGGCCTCGCCCTAGGAAAGGTGGACTTTGCAAACCTGTTCGTCTCTTTGAACGGGGTCCACTACGACACTTTGGCCGCGGCTCAAGCAGCGGGTGCCCCTACTATAAACTATGGAACCTTCATAAACACAGTCATAAGCTTCCTGATCGTCGCTTTCGTTGTCTTCCTCGTCATCAGAAGGGTCAACGCCATGAGGAGCAAACCGATGCCTCCGGCACCGAATATGAAGGAGTGCCCCTACTGCAAGGAGAACATATCTCTGGCAGCCGTGCGCTGTCCGCACTGCACGTCGGAGATCGGGAAATAATTCCTGAAATCCTCTTTGTCTACAGCATTGCTTATCTAGCTCGCCCAGCGATGTGTCAACAAGGGTGACGGAAAGCTCACCCCTCTTAATTAAGAATTTCAAATATTTCAAATTATAGAAACAGGGGATACATCAATAATATTATCTAGAATTGGTTTTTAATCTATACTGGAAAATGTATTTGTGCAATGTTCGCTTTATGTTGGTATCAACCCACATTAGCTGTGTGACTTCGTGGTTGGCCCGGATTGTCATCCATAACCAGAGCATTAAGACAAGAAGAGCCTCAAGCATTCTAGATTCATGCACAAGAAATAACGAGCAGCTATTTTATTTCATCAAAAGCGTACTCTTCCCATCTTCTTTCACCCACAAGCACCTCGAACTCTTGTGGCGTAAGAACGGGAATCATGTATTTGGCTGCATCATCCAGCGCAATCCTGGGGCAGGCTGTGGATACGGCAGCCTCGACTCCGAGGTTCAACAGTCTGTCCGGCTCGATGTTATCCAGATAGACAGAAATCATCTCCAATCCTCTGGCCTCGCCCAAATCCTTCATCCGTCTTGCCAGTTCCATTCGCCTCTGCCCCGGCTTCTTTGAGATGAGAACGGCAAACCTCTTTGCGTCAGCGGCTCGAGTAATGACCCCAAATCGGCGTCTGAGCATTGGATCAGGATCGATTAGCGAGACTTCGCACGTAATTGGATCTGCGGTTACTACCCTCTTGCCCGTAGCCAGAGCGATTCCCAGGGGATGAAACTGACCCGTGCCGATGAAAAGATACTCGTCCAGGTCAAGCTCTCGGGCCGTGCTGTAACAGCAGCCCAAAACCTGGCCGGGATGCTTGATCCGGCCCCCGGCCGGACCCACCAGTCCTTCAATTCCGTGCCCCCTCAAAACATCGATGACCTGGTCAAGCTTATGGACGTGCTGAACTGTTGTAGTAACTCCAACCTTTTTGGATCTGAGGTACGGGATTGCGTTCGCCACAGCCTCCTTCGGATCTCGAGACATTCTGGCTTCTAAAAAGATGACCTTCTCAGAGGTCTCATCAAGTTCGGCGTGGCCCAGGTGTAGCATCAAGTCAACCTCATCGCAAAGGGCCATGTCGATGTCGCAGGCTCCGTAGCAGGGATCACCGGAGATTATGACTTCGGCGCCCGTTTGATCTCCGATCTGCTTGGCGATGTCGGGAGCGGCCCGTTTAAGACCTTCGGGAACTTGAAGACCAACCAACCTTGATCCACTGCGACAAATTAGCTCAATGGCTCTGTTTAGGTCCAGCTCAAAAGGGCTAGAACCATCGGTCGAGGGTGGACTGGCCAACCTTGTAAGCCTCCTCTAACCTATGTGCAGTCTTCTCCACGCGTCCCACGTCGAAGTCCCTCTCCCCGCTGAGAAAAGACACCACCTCTTCTACCTTTGGCTTGCTCATCTTGATGGTGTAATCGTCAGTGACATCCGGATGGAGGAATAAATCTCGTATTTCGGCGTAGTTCTCAAGGGTCTCGCCCTGAGAGTCCAGGACCGCCTCCAGGTTTCCTTTCTCTTTGATGAGCTTTAGAGCGGTCTTGGGGCCTATCCGGGATAATCCCGGGTTGTAATCAGTGCCGCACATGATACCTATTTCCACAAGCTGCTTATGGTCAATCCCCATGCGAGCAAGCTCGTCCTCCAGGATCATGACCTCCGGCTCCACATCTACGTAGATGTTCTTCCTGGGCAGCTTTCTCTTTCCTGTTATGGCCAGGTTGCGAACCACGCGGGGCGCACCGAACAGCAGAGAATCGTAATCCTGGCTTCCCACGATGTAGACGTCTCCTCGTGCCGCCATGTAAGCCGCCTGAGCCTCGCCCTCCGAGGGAGCTTGAATTATCGGAAGTCCCATCGATAGAATAAGACGCTTTGAGTCGTCCAGAATCTCGGCATTGAGACGCGACGCAGCCTGGGCGTATTTGAAACCGTCTTCTCCCTCGGCCTTGGCCTCCTCCCAGGCAGTGGCTGCTTTCTCCCTTACATCAGACCTTTCCTGGAGGGTACCGGACTTTAGGGGGTGGGGCTGGCCATCGAAGACGTAGGCCACCTTTACTCCGGCTTCTATAAGGCTGGTTGTGCGGTAGAGGATTCCAGAAAGGTGAGATGTGACCCTGCCCGAGCTGTCCATGAGCGGCGTCCCATCTCGTTGCCTGATTATGCTCAGGAACTGGTATAGGGTGTTGAAGGCATCCACTGCTACCCATCTGCCTGATAGATCCTTTATCTCTATCTTCTTCTTTTGCAGCAGATCTCCTAAGTCTACGCCCATATCACGCTACCTGTAGAGCTTCTTGGATATATCCTCCACTGCTGCCATGTACCTGAAGTTGGCGTTGTCCACCTTCCCTTCTAATCCCTGAAGCCCTATCCTCATGGCCCTCTGAGATGCCTCTAGCTCTTGCTCAACCATGCTCAGCCTTGAGCTGGTGCTGAGCATCAACAAGGCCATGGCGGCGATGAGCAGAACGGCCGAGACTATCTCCACAGGGTCGGTTCTGTCGAGAGCCTCCAGGTGGGCATAGACCAGGACAAAAGCGGATGCGACCATCACCAAGGAGAGAAGTACATCTCTGGTATACATCAACCTCTTTATCGCCTGCATACTTTATAAATCTTCACGGCTAGTCCGGATAGACCCTAGGTTCAAGATTGTTTAAATAAGAGTTGTTTTGAGATATAAGATCTGGAGCGTTCTTTATGCTAGAGATCACAGATGCGGCAGCCGCTATGATTAAGCGCAGTCAGGCAGAAGGAAAGGTAATAAGGATGTTCCTGGCGGCCATAGACTCCAGTGGAGCGAACTACGGTCTGGCTCTGGGCGACCAGGAGAAGGACGATGTTGTCTTCGAGAGCAACGGGGTGAAGATCCATATGGGCCCACAGGACACCGAGCTGCTCAGAGAGACCATAGTCGATTATGTGAACGACGAGCGCGGAACTGGATTCATCATTCGCGGTCCGTTGGACGATGTTTCAGGCTGCGACGCATGCGGCCACGCGGACACCTGCGATCACGACGTTGAATCGTGCAAACACGACACCGACGGCGGCTGCGGCCACGAAGATAGAGACTGCGGGTGCAGCTAAGCTAACCTTTTTGTTGACTATTTTAATTTAAGGCATATTATTAATATCGCTAAAAAATAAATCCGCTCATTTGGAGATGAGCGGAATATCGTTGATAGCATCTGGGTTGGACACAGTCGAAGTATCACCCAAGTTCTGTCCAAGTGCCTTGGCCTTGATCAGATTGCGGACAGGCTTTCCAGCCTTGTTCTTGGGGATGTCCTTCACAAAGATGACATCCGACGGGATGGCTATCGGACCCAAGGTCTTCCGGACGAAGTTCTTGATGTCCTTCTGCAGGTTTGCATCTCCATTGAATCCCGGTTTCAGGACGGCGAAGACAACGATGTTCTCTCCCTTGACCTTGTCCGGCTTGCCGATGACAGCAGTGCTGGCTACGGCTGGATGCTTATCAGCCGAGGCCTCGACCTCTGCATTGGAGATCCGATGTCCTGCCACCTTAAGGACGTCGTCAGCTCGACCCATTGCCCAGATGTAACCGTCGCTGTCCACCCTGGCCTTGTCCCCGGAGAGGTACTTTCCCGGGAAGGTTGACCAGTACGTCTCTCGATACATGGCTGGGTCCTTGTAAACCGTCCTAAGCATGGACGGCCAAGGCTCGGTCAGGACTATGTTTCCCGGGGTGTCAGCAGGCACCGGCTTGCCGGCATCGTCTACGACCTCCACGTTGTAACCTGGCAGGGCGAAACTTGGCGATCCTGGTTTCAGGGGAGTTATGGGCAAGGGCGCGATGACCTGGGATCCCGTTTCGCTCTGGAACCAGGTATCCATGATGGGCGCGGACCCGTTGCCCACATACCTGCGCCACCATACGAAGGCATCCGGGTTCATGGCTTCTCCAACTGAGCCCATCAGACGTACTGTGCCCAAATCGTATTTCTGGGGCCATTCGGGTCCTTCGTTCATGAACATCCTGATGGCAGTTGGTGCGGTGTAAATAACCGATACCCCATACTCCTCGATTATCTGGAACCATCTTCCGAAATCCGGATAGTCAGGCGAACCCTCGTACATTACGCTTGTAGCGCCCAAACAAAACGGGCCGTAGGCGATGTAGCTATGCCCGGTGATCCATCCGATGTCCGCAGTTGACCAGTACACATCAGTGTCTTTGATATCGAATACCCAAGAGGTAGTGAAGGCCGGGCCCACACAGAAGCCTCCGTGAGCGTGTACTATGCCACGCGGCTTGCCAGCGGTGCCCGCGGTGTAAAGAATGAAGAGCGGATCCTCTGGGTCCATGGGCATGGACTCGCAGGAGCCGGACTGGCCCTTCACAAAGTCATCCCACCACACGTCTCTGTCCTCATTCATTGGGATCTCCTGGCCGTTTCTCTTTACCACGACAACCTTCTCGATGGACTTATTACCCAGAATGGCCTCATCGGCCTGACCCTTGGTCATAATGGGCTTTCCTCTGCGATAAGACCCATCGCAGGTGACAAGCACTTTGGGCTCGCAGTCCTCTAAGCGGTCTCTTACGGCCAGCGCTGAAAAACCCGAGAAGACAACGACGTGGATGGCACCGATCTTTGCACACGCTAGCATAGCGATGGGCAACTCAGGGATCATGGGGAGGTAAATGCCCACACGATCTCCTTTTTTGACTCCGGCGCTCTTAAGCGCGTTTGCAAACTTGTTGACCTCTCTGTTCAGCTCGAAGTAGGTGATCTTGCGTACGTCTCCGACAGGCTCGCCCACGAAGATGTATGCGACCTTGTTCCGTCTCCAGGAAATCGCATGCCTTTCGACGGCGTTGTAAGCAACGTTGCACTTGCCTCCAACAAACCATTTGGCGATTGGCGGCTTCCATTCCAGAGTGGCCTTGTACGGCTCAAACCAGTCCGCGTATGTCCTTGCCATCTCGTCCCAGAACTCGACGTAGTTCTCGCCTGTCCAGGTGCGCATCTCTGCTTCAGTCTTGAAGCCTTTCTTCTTCATCCACTGCATGACATTGGAGTTCTCGACCAAGTCACGAGGTGGGAGGTACAGCCTCTTCTCCTCAGCCTGAACATCTTTTCCTGCCGTTTCGTTCGACATTCTGAATCACCTTATTTCGTATACATTTTTCCAGGCACCGAAATGTCTAATGAACGTCATTTTACCATATAAAATTGATTAAATTCTTCGATGCCTTGTAAACTATGCTTAACCATTGAAATCAATAGATATAAAATTTGTTGCGCCCAATTTATGATTATGTTTTCGATTTAAAATCATTTCGTTGTTAATGTTCTTTATTAATAGATTTTTGCCTAGAATTATCGATATAGATCTTTGTTGAAGCAATGAACGCAAGTTAGCGTAGAAAAACGGAAATAAATGATGAAGCGAGCGTTCTCTATAAATGTCGATCGTACCAAAAGCAAACAGGTCGCCAGTCTCCTTTCCAAGAACCTCGGCCTTGATGACCCAGCGCATGATCCTGCCGGACCTGGTCTTTGGAACATCCTTGACAAGTATATCTTGTCGGGATAAGTGTTGGCTTAGGTCATCCAGTCTCCGCACAATAGCTCTGCTTGTTCTAGGACGGTCTGGGTAGCCTTCTCTTGTTTATCTGGCGGATAGCCGTGCTTGCGGAGGAGACGGCGAACGATGACCCGCAATTTTGCTCTGGCTGATTCTTTCACTGTCCAGTCAATAGTCACATTCTTCCGTACTGCTTCAACCAGCTCTCGGGCAATCTGCCGCAGGGTCTCATCGCCCAAAACTTTTACTGCACTATCATTAACTTCTAGGGCATCGTAAAAGGCTAGCTCATTCTCAGAGAGGCCGAGATCTTCTCCACGCTTGGCGGCCTGGCGCATTTCTCTGGCCAGATCGATCAGCTCTTCGATTACTGCGGCGGTCTCAATTGATCTGGTCTGATAAGATTTAACTGATTTTTGAAGCATTTCCGCAAAGGACCTTGACAGGACTAAATTCTTCTTGGAACGAGTTTTTATCTCATCATTCAAGAGCTTTCTAAGCAGCTCTAAAGCAAGGTTCTTCTGAGGCATTCCACGAACTTCGGCCAGGAATTCTTCCGAGAGGATCGAGATGTTCGGCTTTTTAAGGCCTGCCATGGCAAAGATATCCACCACGCCATCAGATGTGACTGCTTTAGTTACAAGTTGGCGAATTGCGAAATTGAGATCGTTGACGGATTTCTGGCCTTCGATGTTGGACTTGGCAAGAG
The DNA here is from genome assembly GCA_041494285.1 of Methanotrichaceae archaeon. GTDB lineage: Archaea > Halobacteriota > Methanosarcinia > Methanotrichales > Methanotrichaceae > Fen-7. The sequence continues at coordinate 6,802 of JBGQAL010000014.1, read as the reverse complement.
CGGAGCGAACCGCCTGGAAGAAACCGACATCGTCCCGAATCTGCATGGATGCTTCGTTAGGAACCGCAAGGGCAAAAGCCTTGGATAACTCTGTCACAGCCTTTATGAGCCTGCCTTTTCCTTCCTCTTGCCTTAAGATATGCTCTTGCGCCGGCGGGAGCAGAGCCAGCCTTTGGAACGAGGTTCCATCCATCCATTGAGACCAATCGAAACCGTGGAATAGACCGCGACAGATCTCATACTTCTCCATCATCACTGCTACTGCATCTTCCTGATTTATGGCCGTCTTGCCAGTTCCGCCGCTTTGTGTGTAGTTGGCCAGAGCACTCTTGAGATAAGGAGCCAGGCCGATGTAATCCACAATCAGACCACCCGGCTTATCTCTGAAGACGCGATTGACCCTGGCAATGGCCTGCATCAGCCCGTGGCTCTGCATGGGCTTAATGACATACATGGTGTGAAGGCAAGGAGCATCAAATCCTGTCAGCCACATATCCCGGACGATGACGATCTTGAGAGGATCATCCGGATCTTTAAAGCGCTTGGCGATCTCTTCCCGGCGCTGTTTGTTGCGGATGTGCACCTGCCATTCGAGAGGATCTGAGGCCGAGCCGGTCATGACGATCTTGATAGCGCCCTTATCGTCATCTGATTTGTGCCATTCCGGGCGCAGGCGTGTGATGGCATTGTACATCCCCACGCAAATCTCGCGGCTCATGCAGACGATCATGGCCTTGCCCTCCAGGGCCTCCAGGCGTCGCTCGAAGTGCTCTACAATATCGCTGGATACGAGATCAATACACTTCTCAGTGCCAAAGATTTCCCTCAGGGCAGCCCATTTGGTTTTGAGTTTCTCCCTGCCTTCCAGCTCTTCTCCTTCGGTCACCTCATCGAACTCTGAATCTAAATGTGGAAGAACATCTTCGTTAAGCCCAAGTTTGGCCAGGCGGCTTTCATAGTAAATGGGAACAGTAGCTCCATCCTCAACTGCCTGCCTGATATCGTAGATTGGTTTAATGTACTCGCCAAACACAGCTCTGGTGTTCTTATCGGTCAGCTCCAATGGTGTGCCAGTGAATCCGATAAAGGAAGCATTGGGCAAGGCATCTCTCATGTGGCGGGCGAAGCCGTCGATGAAATCGTACTGACTGCGGTGGGCCTCGTCGGCTATTACTATTATGTTTCTGCGCTCGGAAAGAGGAGGGTATTTGTCGCATCCTTTTGCGGGGAAGAACTTTTGCACTGTTGTGAAAATAACGCCACCCGAGGCCACCTGTAGCAGTCTTTGCAGGTCCTCCCGGCTCTCCGCCTGGACGGGTGTCTGGTGCAACAGCTCGCTAGCTTGGGCGAATGTGCCAAAGAGCTGGTCGTCCAGATCGTTCCTGTCGGTTATTACTAATATGGTTGGATTTTCCATGGCGGGTTCCAGGATAACTCGGCCAGCGTAGAAAGCCATGGTGAGGCTCTTTCCCGAGCCCTGGGTATGCCAGACCACACCGCATCGCCTGTCGCCAGCAGGGCCGGAAGCTTCTAGGGTGGCCTGCAGAGCTTTCTGGACAGCGTGGAACTGGTGGTAGCCCGCTATCTTCTTGATGATCTGGCCATCTTTGTCCTCGAAGACGATAAAATAACGCAGCAGGTCAAGAAAGCGACGCTTTTCGAAGACTCCGCGAATTAAGACCTCCAGTTGCGGCATCGAAGCCAGGGCCATATCCTCGCCCTCGATGGTTCGCCAGGGACTGAAGCGCTCCCGATCGGCAGTGAGCGTGCCCAGGCGGGCCTCCAGTCCGTCCGAGATCACCAATACCTCGTTGAAGGTGAAGAGGAATGGTATCTGCTGCTTGTAGGTCTGAAGCTGGTTGAATGCTGCCCAGATGGTGGCCTCTTCATCAGTGGGGTTTTTCAGCTCGATCACAGCTAGGGGCAGGCCGTTTACGAATACCACAATGTCGGCTCTGCGGCTATGCTGGCCCTCCACAACCGTGAACTGGTTGACGGCCAGAAAGTCGTTGTTCTCCGGGTGCTCGAAATCGATGAGGTGCACGCGATCGCCTGCGATGGTGCCGTCTTCGCGGCGGTATTCGACTTCCACGCCTTCGATGAGCATGCGGTGGAAGGCGCGATTGTTGGCTGCCAGGGATGCGGACTCGGAGCGGGTGAGTTTGCGGATGGCTTCTTCAAATCTCTGAAAAATCTACTCTATTTTTCGATCCTACTCTTTACAAACCTTTCTGTATCCTTGTCCATGAAATACACATAACAGCCCTTGAGCCCTCTCGACATCAATACTCTGTAGGTATTTTTAACTAAATCTGTGAATTTATCTTTAGATCCCTTAACGACTGTATCTGCAGATTGTCGCTTATCGCTAACCCATTCCTGTTTATCGAAATCGTAAACAAGATCTTTGCCGAAGATCACACCAGCATAATCGAACTCGAAGCCTTGAGCTGTGTAAATGCACCCTACCTGTTTTAATCCATTGGGGTCTGTCGCCCATAGATTAGACTTAGGAATTCCTGGGGCCAGCCGACCGGAATCAGGCTTTGCGTTCCAGGGTCTTTTAAAATCCCCTATAACAACATCAGCAGCTAGTGTTCCATCATAAGCTGGTGGAGACCATTTCCAGCAAAAGCCAGCGGTCATCCTAGCAGAAAATCCTTCACCAGCCTTTTCCAGGATGGCATTTTCAACTTCCAAGGGGCTTTCGAAAATCTGGAAATCAAATGCTTCGTCTTGGACCACATTATATTGGGTGTCTTCTTGATATTCAGAGTATTGTCAACCCAATTGACAAATGCCTCGGACCCGCCACATCGGAACTGTATATCAAGTTCGTATTCCAGAATATTGCAATTTTTCTTTTGAGCATAATCTTTGATATAATCAACAGAGCCCACCTCGTTTGGCCTGACGACTTGATCATCGTCAATAAAGAATACGGCAACTTTTGATACATCCAAAAGCTCCTCTATCTGCTTCAAATTTGATTGCCTTTCTTTTCTGGTGAATCTATTGTTACTGGTATCTCGGATTCTATGCGATTCATCGCAGATTAGAACATCTACCGAGTTGGACTCTGCCTCAGTGAAACTATTGAAGTACTTGAATTGTGGTGCGCCTCTCCTTCCAATCTTTTCTCTTAATGTTTCTGTGAAGGCCTTAGATCCGGTGGCATAGTGCGCGTTGTATCCTTCCAGCAATAAGTCTGCCATCAAGTTTATTGCAATCACAGATTTACCAGTGCCTGGACCGCCTTTGATGATAATTACTGCTTTCTTATTATCGTGGAAACCTTTCTCGGAATGGGCCAAAACCTGATCATATGCTACGAGCTGCTCATCCAATAGAATAAACTCTGGTTTTCCTCTTATTGTGTTTCCAACGTGATCCATGAGTTTTTTACTGGCACGGTACTTGCTCTGCTCTATCCTTTTTAGAACTTCCCTGCCTTGGCCTTTCTCGAGCTTTTCGACCAGATAATCGCTCATCTTATCGGTTTCATTTGCCGTAAATAAAGGGTACTTCTCAAGCGCCTCTTTAAATTTCAACGAGAAAATCACGTCGCTCGGATCGAAGCTGTAATTGTGAAGATATGTGCAGGCATTGAGAATTACAGGGCTCAAACCATCGTAAAAAGCAGTATGTGTATCCTCCAAATACATTTTATATTGGCCCACTTGGACTGAAGGATGAAGCACTTCTCTCTTGCTACCAGCGAGCCAAGTCAAGACCTCGGTTTTACCATTTGCCTCTTCGCATTTAGACCATTGTTTTAGCTCGATGATGACCGAATTGTCTTTCTTTTTCCTATCTTTTCCGCATACCATGCAGTCTAATCTTCTTGAACTCAAAGGTAGCTGATACTCTAGTATTACACCATGGTCCAAAAGCTTAGCCCCTTGAAACAGAAGCGCAAGAGATCTAAGGGAGTTCATCCAGGAATTCTTCTCGCCTGGAGAGGGCTTATACCTGAAATAAGTGATAAAAGCGTTTTCAAGTTTTTGTGCAATTTGGTTTTGAGTCGTGTCAGTGATAAATTGTTCAGACGTCCCGGAATAGAGTCTCATTCCTTACCTTCTTTGTTCATTTTCATATGGTCTCTTTGCACAACCGGGAATCTATTTTTATTTAGCTTTAACTTTTTGGTCGCTTCGTCATTCATATCAATATTTAACTCTTCACATAAATAAATTAGATAAATAAAGATGTCCGCAACCTCTTGACCTATGCTCTCTTTTTCACCCTGGGTGAGGTTTCTGGACTCGGCGGAGGTTCTCCATAAGAAGTTTTCTAATAGCTCGCCAGACTCAATTGATACGGCTTCTGCCAGGTTCTTTGGATCATGATATTTCGCCCAACCGCGCTCATCCCTGAACTGCAGCAACTTCTGCTTGACTTCATCAAACTGATCTGCCATAGAATGCTCAAACCGAGTTCAGATAATCTTGAGGCACATCTTCAAACCCCACCCAATCGAACCACTTAGAAAGGCCCAAGAACTCTGCCCACCGGTTAATCATGGCTACGTCGCCGTCATAGGTGTTAACGTAATCTTTCTCAGTCAGTCTCACTAGCTGCTTACCTTTCTTCATGAAAGGCGTGTTACGATAAGGCTTCGCCAAATCAATCTTTAGGTGATCTCCCAGGATATCGAAAAACGCATAGTTCATCATATTCGAGGCGTTATAAACCTTAGGAGGCGTAACCATTTGGATGTCCCTTGACAGGCCCGCAAGAGCCTGATCAAGCTGGCCTTCAAGAGATGCAAGCTGGTATTTTCTGAGTTCTGGATAGCCATCGTAGATCCATTTCTCTATCATGATATCTGGCGGGTAGTTGGTGAGCTGCCTGATTAGGCCGTCTCTCCAGGTACTGATTATCTGTATAAGATCTCTCATCGGTATTACGGAGGAAAGCCTCTTCAGATCTCTATCAAGCTCCTGAAGCACCACGCTGTCATCATTTGGCGTTGCAGGGATCAGCCGCTTCTCTTCAGGCACCCCGAACATCCTTAGTATGTGGCCGCACTCATGAGCCACCAGGTGGTTTATGATCTGGTCGTGCTGCCTCCTGTAAAGGATTATGTGAGCAGGCATGGATCGCCGAGCCAACTTCACCGTGGCGAATACCCCCAGTTCCTCCTTCTCGATGAACTTCAATGGCTTGCCAGTCGCCGCCTCTACATCGCTTAAAATGGATTTTACTGGCTCGATAAGCTCTAACGTCAACGTTAAGCCTCCGATTGGGCCAGTTTTAATGCAAGACCGTATTCCTCAGAAAAATCCATGCCTATGTCCAGACTTGGCTCAAACTGCTTGAATCCCGTGTACATCATGCTCACAAGCTGCAGAGCGGTGAATTCACCGGGAAGCGTCCTGAGCGTAAATTTCTTCGTGGGATCGTTAATCTCGAACCCCTGCCTGCCGAGCAGGCCGATCTCGAAGGAGATGTCTTTGACCTCTTGGGTGGACTTGCCCTTGAAGATGCCCAGAGCACTCAATATGTAGAAGACGACATCCATTCTGGGTCCATAAAACTTCAGGGTTTTAAACGCGATCTTCCCCAATCCCTCCCGCGCCAATTCTTTTAGCGTTTCTGGAGCCCGCATGTCCAAAAGGACTCTAAAATATTTCTCAGCGTTTTCAAAGTCATTCAGCGACATATAGGAGAAAGCAAGCCCATAGACTGTCTGGGGGTCATGTGGATTGATGTTATAGGACTTTTGAAGATTATAAAATGCATTTAGGTAATCGTTCTCTTTTCCTAAGATACCACCTAAATTCCTGAGGGCAAAGGGATCATTTGGGACTATTTTCAGGGCCTCCAAGGTGTATTCCTTGGCGGTCTTGAGATCGCCACTGCTCATATAAGCAAATCCCAGGGCCACATGGGCATTGGCATGGTGGGGAGAGAGTTCAATGCACTTCTGCAATAACGGTATCGCTTTCATGGGCGTGCCAAGGTCGGTGTAGAGCATGCCCAGGTTATAGATCAGATCTACGTCCTCCGGGTTCTGCCTTAGCAACTCCTCCAGGTAGATGCGGGCTTCGTCCAATCGCCCTGCCTGGATGAACTTCAAAGCCTGGTCAAATTGGTCCATCGCAAGAGTAGATGAACGGCTAATATTAAAATGGTTGTCCAAGACGGCTGTTATTCCGAGGCCCTTTACTTGCGTTATATCCTGAAGCCATCCTGGAGATGACAGAGAAACGGAAAGCAAAAGAATCAATCTTACTTAAATGCATTAGCATAGTATAATTACATGGCCGAGGGCATCAATTCAAGAGCATGGACCCAAAAGATAGGGCATGTCCGACATGTTGTGGAACAGGCAAGATTGTAACCAGCTACGGAGCAATATGCACAGAACCCATCGAGAAGGTAATGAAGTGCCCTGACTGCAAAGGCAAGGGTCAAGTTAGGAAACCAATCGTTGGAGAAAAATGAAAATCGCAAGCTGGAATTGTAAAATGGCTTATCGAAAGAAAGCCGCGTTGATTTTGAAATGCCATCCCGATTTGGTTACTGTTCCAGAATGCGAATATCTGGGAGAAGAAACGACCAAGAAATTATGGTTCGGAGATAATTGTAAGAAAGGATTGGGCGTGTTTTCATATTCAGATTTCGAACTTGAACTTCATGAAGAATACAATACTTCTTTTGTATGTGTTTAGCTGGCTAGCTTTGCCGTTAGCATTTGGAGACAATCCAGTCCTTTCTGTCCCCAGGTTGCCAGCATCGTCATGATTCGCTCATGGATCGAGGTCCCTTTTTCATTGCGCAGCGTGCCCAAGATCTT
>JBGQAL010000181.1:0-4821 GCA_041494285.1 Methanotrichaceae archaeon | reverse complement strand
GTACGCGTAGAGAGGCGATTAGCTAGTTCTTTGAGATCTCTTACAAGATGGGGCTGGGTTGCCTGTGACGAGAGGCAGAAAGAAGAAGGCCACAAGTTCTGGTATAATGCCTACTGGAAGACTGGGCTGGCAAAATAAAAGGTCAGAAAAGGATTGACGAAGTCCAAGGCTAAGCGCTGGCGACACAGGTTTTGCAGAAGCTATCTCTTTTTTGTCGAAGACCAGGCACTCGTGCCCTTTCAGCTTGTAACCGTAGGTTATCTCGCTCTTGGGAACCTCATCCCCTTCCTCGCAGAAAAGCCTCTAAGAAATGGGTACATTGCACTTCTGATGCAGCATTCGAAAGCTGATCTTTCTATCGAAGGTGATGGGGAGGGCCCTTACGGGATTGTTGACCAGTCCCATGCTGATGCTGAAAAATGACTTTCGGTACAGGAGGATGATCTCCCGCCGTTATTGGTTTGGCGATTCTTTACATAGGAAACAGGCTTCCTTTGTTATCCCTAAAGTTTTTGGAAAATGTCTGTCTAAGTTTTTCATGTTTATATTTATATTCTAATTGAAGATATGGTGCAAAAGCAGTATAAATAGCTTAAAGTTAAATGTCTTAGGTTGCATAAAGGACTTTGAAAGTTATGAAGGTCCTTCAGATCTCTCCCTATTTTCCACCCCACGTTGGCGGGATAGAGTATCATGTCAAAGGACTCTCAGATGGGCTCATCGAGAGGGGATACGAGGTCGAGGTGGCCGCATCGTGTGGGAACAGCCACACAAAGTTAGTCCGCATCCCCTGCATTGACTTTCTTTACTTTCCTGTGCCTTTGAGGTCTCCCCGGCTCGAAGCGGATATCTACCACAGCCATGTTCCAAGCCCCACCTTCGCCTTATGGTTCAAAGATGCCGCTCCTCACGTAGTGACTTACCATAACGACGTCGTTGTTCCTTGCAGGGTCAATGGCCATTGTCTTCCCAGGTCTCTGGGAGGTTCCCTGGAATGGATAAACAGGAAATTAGTGAGGCCCGTTCTGGATAGGGCGGAAATCATAATCGCCACCACGAAGAGCTATGCTGAGACGTCCCCGGTTCTGAGAGACTACCTTCATAAGATCGAGATCGTTCCCAATGCCGTAGATACAACTATATTTCAACCCGGTCTGAGCAGGGACCACTACGTCCTGTACGTCGGAAGGCTGGTGGATTACAAAGGGATCGAGATGCTGCTTTTAGCCATGAGACAGGTCCAAAACAAGGAGAATCTGCCGCTGATGATGGTCGGAGACGGCTATGACAGGTCCCGCTTTGAGAGGATCGCTAGTCTAATGGGGCTCAAAATCGAGTTCACAGGAAGAGTAAGTCGAAATAAGCTCATAGATCTTCTCTCCCGGGCGGAGATGCTCGTCTTGCCCTCTACCAACAGGTTGGAAGCCTTCGGAATAGTTCTGCTGGAGGCAATGGCCTGCCAGACCCCCGTCCTGGCCTATGATACTCCCGGCGTGAACGAAGTGGCCAGAGATGGCGGGATAATCTTCTCCGAAACCACTGAGCTGGCCGAGCAGATCCTGGAGCTGCATAGGGACGAATCCAGAAGGGCCGCCTTGGGTGAACGGGGAAGAAGGGCTGTAATGGAGAAGTACTCGTGGGAAAAGGTGCTGGATAAGGTCGAGTCCATCTATGACGAAGTAACTCAATGCACCGTGTAATCCTAAAAAGTAGAATCTCATCAGATCAAATGTGAGATCTCTATAAGACTGATATTCTGGAAGATGTGTGCGATTCGGATTCATTTGTACAAGAAACCTTCATGCCCGAAAGGGCACCTATGAGTATGAAAATTGGTCTCTAAGTATATTTTCAGGATCAACGTTTTCTCAATTGTGCGACAAGCAATCAGGGCGAATTTTTTCTGGAGGATTTTGATGTCCTCGAACAAGGAACTGCCAAAGCAACTCTTAGAAACCCATGAATGTCGCCTTATTAGGCAAGTGTATCAAACAATTACAAGTGCTTCACGATCATAGGTCACCGCAATCACGGTCTATTTCTACCCGAAAAATCTAAACCACACCATGTTCCCGGCATATGGTATAAGGTTCTTCAGAGACATTAGGTGAGAAGTTTCAGCATGGTAATAAATCAGGCAATGTTTTTGGCACTTTAGCATCTTCTGCCGGGCTTCTTTGGCTTCGCTGGACCTCATCAGCTCACATAGATCGCTTTCGAGGAGATTTCCTAGCTTAGTGCCAATTTCCATGCAGGGATACATTATATCGCCGTTTGGCTCAACCATAATCGATAGAGTCCTGCAAGCATAAGGTTTGTCGAAGCTGTCGATATATGCTTGGCTGGTAGTCAAGACGTTCCCGTATTCCTCCTTCAACCGCAAGAGTATTTCACGAAGCTTGAACAGATCAGGCGTTAAGTCCTCGGTTCCTTGGAAGGCAAAGGCAGGCATGATGAGGATCTTGTGGTCAAACTTGCTTGCCTTCTCCACCTTTTCGTCGATCTTGTCCAGGTCGTACCTAGTCACTACTGTCTGGATGGTGGTTTTAATTCCCAAATCCTTAAAGTAGCCCAGTCTGTCAAAAAGGTGCACGTTCTGATGGCCTTCGTCTATCGAGAGCTCCAGGAAATCGAAATATTTGGCGTATTCCTCGAAAGGACTCTTGTCAATGAGAAGGCCGTTTGTGGTGAACAAAATATAGTTGGAAAGATCGTGAGCATGTTTTAGGATCTTTCCCATATCTTTTCTTAGGAGAGGTTCTCCTCCTTCGAAGCTAATGGTAAAGATACTTGACCGAGATAAGTTGTCAATTATCTTGTTGACCTGCTCAGTTTTCAGGTCCGGAATCTTATTATCCCATACATTGCAAAAACCGCAACGCAGGTTACAACGGTGAGTTACTTTAAAAGATGCATAAAAAGGATTGTCGAAATCGTTTCTTATGTAATTCGACAGGAAACTCCTAAATGCCCTCAAGTTCCTGTTCATTACTTATGATGGTGTTCGTGAAATATTAAAGAGTTTTCCGCCGCGAGGATAACCAGCGTCAAGGCCTATGTTGGTTCTGTGGAGTAGATAAAGGAAAATCTCAAGAACCAAAAAACAACCCGAATTGCGAAAATAACGAAACCCGATGATTTCTCCCCCGTGTGTCCTGCGCCTGATCTCTCAAATCAGTCAGCTCCAGGGAATAAGGCTCCAGGGCCACAGGATCTATGCCAGCAGGAAAGTGGCCGAGAAGATCGAGATACAAACCCGCTACGCTGCCGAGCTTTACAACGTGGACGTCAGGCAGGATCAGCGGTATCTGGCCGAGAAAGACCTCTTCCCCTGCGGAGACAGAGACGAGTCCAGGTTCTCTCCCGACTTCCAGGTTCCTTTGAGCATCCTGGGGATGGAGGTGGCTGGAGATCCTTATATTCCCAGGGAGATCTCCTGTGTCCAGGTCCTCGATGGCCACAAGAGAAGGTTTGAGGGACCGGAGAAGGTCGTCCTCGCCGATCTCCTGGAGTTCATCAAGGTCCACGACCCCGACGTGATCCTCTTTCCCTATGCAGACACCTGGGTTCCTCTCATAACAAAGAAGGCGAGACGCTACGGTCTTGAGCCTACATTCAGCCGCAGCGGCTGGTTCAAGCAGATGGCCTCCAAGTCTTACTGGAGCTATGGAAAAGTCAACCACAAAGATGGAGCACTGATCCCAGAGGGCCGAATTCTCATAGACACTGCCAAGAGCTTCGTCTACACCGAGGGCGGGCTTAAGGGCGTTCTAATGGCCTCCCGGCTGTCAGGGCTATCGCCAAACCTCACCTCCCGCTTCACCCCTGGCACGCTCATCTCCTCTTACGAGGTCTACGAGGCTCTTAGGAGAGGCGTGGCCGTCCCCTTCAGGAAACGGGACGCCGAGAGCATCAGGAACATCTCGGAGCTAAGGGCCTCGGACAAGGGAGGTATGATCTTCCAGCCGGAGCCTGGCGTGTACGAGAAGGTCCACCAGATCGACTTCACGCCCTCTATCCCTCCATTATCGTGAAGTACATTTCCCACCTAAAAATATCGAGCATCCCGAGATGAAGGCTTCTTGAGTACTGTTCTCTCCTCTCTACTTGCCATTGAAAACAAAGAGACGCCATCTACAGCATTCGTGTATAACCTGGAGATTTGAAGCAGTAGTGAACGTGGGCGTCGTTTATTCCCACATGGGGCGTTTTGGTCGGTAAAGCATGTGAATCGAGACTAATAGCTTGTCAGACCAGCCTGAGCAAACCCTCAGACTCCACAAGAGCCTCGGCCTTCCTCAGCCAACCGAGGATCTCGCCGAACTTCTCCTTGCCGACCCCAATTTCTTCCGCCCTCTCCATCACCATTTCTTTTGGGGCTGGACCATGGACCTCTTCTGAGACACTCCTGATGGCATCCATGATCGATACTATCTGAACTCTGGTCATCTCGCTAATTCCCAGGGTTATCTGTTCAGATTCGATCTTGTCCAGAAGCGCCTCCTCCCGGGACATTTCCGACCTGACCAATCCCTCCTCCCTTATAGCCGCGATGTCCCCTTCAAAGAGAGATTCAAAGAGCGATTTCAACCGCCTGACGTCCTTTACCGCCCTCGAGATTGTCTTCTGCACCTCTATCTGACTGCTCTCCAGATTCTTCAAGCTGCTGTCCAGATTGTCTATGCGATCCCTCAGCCTGACCAAGTCGCGCCTGGAAACGTTCAAGCAAGCAATGCTGTTTATGCTGAGCGCACATCTATCGCTATTCTCATTCTCTTTATCCATAAGACGCCCCTGATCTAATTCAAGTTCCTAGTTCGT